>NZ_BAER01000016.1 GCF_000315055.1 Paraglaciecola polaris LMG 21857
TGGTATCGGTTGGTTGCGGGAGCAGGATTTGAACCTAGGACCTTTCGAGACTATGAAGAGCGAGCCCAAAGGCGAATTTGCTTTGAATTATACGAACGGTTACTGAGGTATCGGTTGGTTGCGGGAGCAGGATTTGAACCTACGACCTTCGGGTTATGAGCCCGACGAGCTACCAGACTGCTCCATCCCGCGTCCGATGTGGCGCAATATAGAGAGGTAACCGGCACATTGCAAGCATTAATCACATTTTATGTTTTGATTGCTTAGTTATCGTACTAAGTTGGGGTAGTGTTGTGAATACGTACAAGGGTATATTCCCTCCCTTGGTTAATTAACCAGAGTAGAGCGTTTTTTTTACCTTTAAGACTATAAAATATAACGTATCAACAGTAAGATGAGTCGAAATCCATGTTGTAACCAAATACTACTTTAGGTGTATAGGATTAAGATGCTATTTTTCGTTCGATTTAAACAGCAATTAACGGACTATTTTTATCTGAGAGATGACTATCTGCCGTCGGCTCAGGTTGAAGCTTGGCGTATCAGTTCATTACGGATCATGCTGGTTTCTATTTTGCTGTTGTGTGCCGTTTTTGTGATTCAAAGCGCCTGGCAAAGTGTTATCGAAAAGGTTGCTTATGTGATCCCCATGGCGCTGACCTTCTATATTGCATTGGCTTTGCTGTTGCTCATTTCTCGACGTTATTACCGAACTAGTGCATATTCTTTGCTAGCCTTGATAATATTGGCAGGCATAAGCTTTAACGCCACACAGCATAATCAGATACTATCGATGATTGGACCGATAGTGATGTATTCAACCCCATTTGTAGCCTTTATGTTACTTGGCTGGAAAGTAGGGATAATGTGTATCGCGCTCAATACCATACCTTTGTATATTTTAATCAATCAAATATCTCTCGCCGATTATGTGACGCCATTCCCCGTTCAAGAACATGCAAATTATTATGTGCATGTCATTTTATTTGTGTTCTTTAACTTATGCATTCCTCTGGCAATTGCGCGTGCTAGCACAGCAGCCAAAAGAGGTAACCAATTCAATATCGAACGCAATCAGGTGCTAAGTAACCAAAGTCAGTTATACCATGCCCTGTTTGTGACTGCCCAGACAGCCAAAATCATTATCGATAGCAATAGAAATATCATTGAAGCAAATGACTCAGCTCAATCCTTGTTATTAACCAGTCTTCCGAAGCATTTTATTGGTCTGGATATCGATAAAGTATTTCCAGAATTATCAAATGAAAACAGTGACTTAGTGGTTAATCGGACGTTAGGTGCAAAAATGAAGGTGTTTGAACTTAGCGTGCGAACAATAGACGACAAACAGCATACGATTGTCACCATCCAAGATGTCAGCGCCAAGGCGCTGTTGCATAAAACCTTGGCGGTGCAAACACAAGCAAGACAACGTTTGAAATTATATGACGAGAGCATTGGCCTACCAAACCGACAATGGCTAGAGAACAAAATAACGACCAATGGTGAACATGTTAACGGCACTATCGCACTGTGTGCTATCCGGTTAAATAATGGCTATTTTATTGAACAGAAATATGGCTTTTTGTCTCTTCCAAAAGTCCTTAGAAAACTTGCAGATATGCTAAATGAGCACTTTGGTGAGCGCAGCTTCATTGCCGTGTTAGATAAATATAGTTTGGGGATCGCGATCCCCATTATAGACGACGCCAATACCAAAACTGCCATCAATCAACTGGTGGCAACCTTGCCACGAAACATTCAGGTCAATGAGCACAGCATACATCTCGATTGCAAAGCGGGCGTGGCGACGTATCAGCAAAACGTCAACGCAAGTCGACTAATAAATAATGCTTTACACGCTGTCACTGTCAGCGAGTTGACCATAAATTACTATGAGACAGGAAGCCAGCAGCGCTTTATCGAGCACCAAGAGATCAGTATATTGCTCAGTGAAGCCCTAACCCATGATGAATTATACGTCGAATATCAGCCTAAAGTGCGCGGTGATGGCACCCTCATTGGGATGGAAGCGCTCCTGAGATGGAATTCTCCTGTGATAGGACGCGTTTCCCCTGGGGTATTCATCCCTATTGCAGAGCAATCTGGTTTAGTCCTAGCGTTAACTCGTTGGTTAATTAATCATGTATGTGCCCAGTTAAAGTTATGGGAACTGGAAGGGCTTGCTATCTTGCCTGTGGCAATCAACATTTCCGGACCTGATCTTGATCAAAAAGACTTTAAGAAGTATCTAATTAATAGCGTCGTTGAACATGATATCAAACCCTATTATCTCGAACTCGAGTTGACTGAATCAGCTAAAACACAAAACATTCCGGATGCCATCGCTACCGTACGTTATCTGGCAAGCTTCGGGTTTTGTATAACCTTAGATGATTTCGGTGTGGGTTATTCAGGGTTGTCGAAATTGACTAACTTTCCTGTTCAGCGGGTAAAAATAGATCGTCAATTCATTACTAATATTCAAAGTGATGCTAAAAACGCAAAAGTAGTTGAAGCAATCGTTGCCATGTGTAAAGTATTTAAAATTGATGTTTTAGCCGAAGGTGTAGAAGACTTGCGCGAAGTAGACTGCTTGTTAGCAATGGGCTGCGCTAGCTTTCAAGGTTTCGCCTTCGCTCGTCCCATGAGCAAAGAAAACATCGCTAAGCTCATGAACAATAAGTTAATGCCGAATGTAAAATTACCACTAGCACGGCATCGCGTTTAGCAATATAAAAAACATGTGTGCTTGCATACCTGTTCAACTTAACCCTAATGGCATGGATTCCTGTACTGGTGTGAACTCAACAGCCCTGTCGAATTCAACACCAGAGCCCCAAGACTTCCTTGGATACTACGACCGTCCGAACGCCAACCCCATAGAGGCTAACGTTTTAGAGCGCGTGGAAATATTCTGTGCTTCGCGCTCAACCATTTCAACTTGCTCTAAGTTTCGTTTTGAAGCATCACTGATGTTAGAAATGTTGTGGCTTATACTTACCGACACAGAGCTTTGTTGATCTGACGCAACACTAATTTGGTTAGCCGAGTCAGCGATATCGCTTACATTGTCATATACTTTATTGACCAAGTCTTGTGTCTGCCTTGTCTCATCCACACATGTTTCTGCGGCGGCCTTTCCTTCCACTAACGTTTGCGACCATTTCAGTAACGTACTTTGTATTTCAGTCACCGAGGATTGTATTTGTGTTGTAGCATTGTGAGTGCGACTCGAAAGCGCACGTACTTCATCTGCTACCACAGAAAAACCACGACCATGCTCCCCCGCCCTCGCAGCTTCGATTGCTGCATTAAGCGCCAATAAGTTTGTTTGGTCAGCAATGCCTTGTATCTCTTGCATTACATCATTGATACGGTTTGCTTCATCCGCAAGAGACGCCGCAGAACCCGCAGACTTTGCAACGTCGGTCGCTAACGCGCCGACTTTATCCATTGTGTTAGACATTGCATCAGTTGCCTGACGACAATCTTTATGCACACTGGTCACTTTATCTGACGTGTGGCCAATATTTCGAGTGACTTCGTTGATGGATGCAACCATTTGCTCCACCGCAGTAGCCACCTGTGCCAGCTCGGCAGTTTCTTCCTCAACACCGGATTTTGTCTTTGCTACCGCTTCTTGTAATGAGGTTACGCCTCTGTCTAAAGAGGCGGTACTGTCGATAACGCGCCCCAGTATCGTATTCACTTTCCCTTCTTGTATTTTCAAGGCAAATTCGTTGACGCCTTTCACTCCGTCTCCGGCAAATATAGCCCGAGAGATACTGTCGTATTGGCCTTTTAACTGGGCCGCGTGCTGACGCACGTCAAATAACTCACCTTTAAAAACAAGATAGGGCAAAATAATCATCAGAAGGGTAAAAAACGGCGAGATAAAGGCCAAACCCACGAGTGCTAGCCCACACACTATATACAAAGCATCTTTTACATTTAACTTATTGTCAAACCAGCCAAATGCCCTGCCGCCAGCATTCAGTTTAGGATACAAAGCTTGCGCTTTATCTTTGTAAGGGCCAATGAGCTGAGTACGAACAGATTGAAATCCCGTTAACTGACCATTTTCAAATAGTGGGGTTACAAACGCATCAACCCAATAATAGCCGCCACCATTACAACGATTTTTTACTGCACCACGCCACGCTTGTTTCGACTTGAGCTTACTCCACATATCAGCAAAAGCCGCTTTTGGCATATCTGGGTGACGCACGATATTGTGATGTTGACCAATAAGTTCTTCACGAGAAAACCCCGACACACGACAAAAATGATCATTAACATATTGGATGATCCCCTGAGTATCAGTGGTCGAGACTAACTCTTGCCCTACCTCCACTGCCACTTCACGCTCTGCGTTACTTGACACGACTTTACTCATTGTGACTCCTTGTTATGGTATTTTGATGACTTTTTATACTGATTTACCATGCCATGAAAATAGTATTTCACAGTGGCGTTAAGTCACGGGGTTTGACCCTTTAGTGAAATAGCATCACAGCCTGTACTATTCGTATTTATATCGGCCAGTGTGGTGAAAATTATACTAAAATCTAGGGAATTCTCGAATGAAAAACCGATAAAACTGCAGGGAAATTGACGAAGTGAATGAATATTCACCAAAGCAGGACTAGCACTTCTCTTTACTTTATTCTAGGTAGGTAAAATACCCGCAATCCCAGTGCAGGAATTGTCGTTCAAATCTCGTGTTATTAGATCTGATATTAAGTAAACGCATACATCATCAACCCAACCAAGTGCGAAGCATAGTTAGTCGAACTCTGATGCGGTTTAGGGGCACCCTATTATATTTTGGCGTAAGTCTCCTAGTTACAGACATTAAGTAACTAATCGTCTTGCCAGCGCGCTCTTATTTCAAGTATCGCCGGAAGGCACGCCTCAAATAATGTAACTAATTCAGGGTCAAAATGTATCCCACTTTGGGATTTAATTAAATCGACGGCCTTGTCCACCGACCAAGCGTCTTTGTAGGGGCGTTTGCTGGTAAGTGCATCGAAAACATCCGCAACCGCAACGATACGTCCTTCCAATGGTATTTCTGCGCCTTTTAAGCCTTTTGGATAGCCAGAGCCGTCCCATTTTTCGTGATGGGTTAAGGCCACTATTTTGGCTAATTCAATTAAATCTGAGTCTGAATCACCGAGAATTTCTGCACCGATCTCTGGGTGCTTCTGCATAATAGCGAATTCTTCAGCAGTCAATTTATCTGGTTTGAGCATAATGCTATCGGGAATACCAATTTTACCAATGTCGTGCATAGGTGCTGCATGCAATAGGTTGTCAGCGGCATTTTCCGACAAACCATAGGCTAAGGCCATGACTTTTGAATAATGACTCATGCGCAAAATATGCGTGCCCGTTTCGTTATCTTTGTACTCAGAAGCGCGCCCTAAGCGCTGAATAACCTGTAAACGTGTACGGCGCAGCTCATCAGCCTGAACCAGTGACAAATGAGTACGCACCCGGGCTTTAACAACAGCCGGGGATACCGGTTTAGTTATATAGTCAACCGCACCAACCTCAAACCCTTTGGCTTCGTCTACCTCGTCACTTAACGCCGTGACAAACATGACAGGAATGCTTTTGCTGAGCGGTTGACTTTTTAATACTTGGCAAACATCGAACCCCGTCATGCCAGGCATCATAACATCCAGCAAAATCAGATCCGGTAACTCCCGTTCGACCAAACGTAAGGCTTCTTCTCCACTTTTAGCAAATGTGAGGCGATATAAATTACCGAGGATTTTTTTCAGTACCCTCAAGTTTGCCGGTTCGTCATCTACGACGAGTATCTGTTGTTTATTATTTTGATCACTTAACATGGTAATAAATTCATCTGTTGTATTTACTGGTCAATAGCTGACGAAATAGTCTGCGCTTTTAACTGCTCTAATTCGCGTATCGCTTGCTCAAACTCAAAATCGTCTAACGCATTTTGAATTCGCTGACATGTTTTCTGTGAGACTTCGTTCGCGCCGGAGACAAGTGCCGCGGCGGCATCTTCTTTGTATTCATTATTTTGCGCCGATTTTAACAATACTTCGACTAACTCAAGTAACTGAGCCGTTGACAAGATAGCATTTTGTTCACTGACCACAGCCGTATTTACAGGCGAGTTTTGTTCTGCTAAATATCTTTTGATGACATCAAGTGCTTGCTCTATCGCGTGAAACACCTTGGCGATATCATTGACTGAAGCACGCATTGCACTGCGTTCAGCGTCATTAAACAATTGACTTAACTGGGTCAATGCCAAATTACCACTTAACCCTTTAAAGGTATGTAGCTGGGTTTGTATTACATGCCAATCTGGAACGTCCAAGGAATCTTTCAGTGCCGAAATAACACTTTCGTTTTTTATCATAAACTGGGTAATTTCTTTGAGCAGTATCTCTCGGTCTCCCCACATTGCTATGCCTCTGCGTTCATTAACAATGTGTGAGTCACTATTATCATTTTCGCCTACGGGTACAATTTCGCAGGTTAAATCCACTCCAAGTGCTTGGGCTATTTCCACGTTTAATGTATTGATATCCACTGGTTTATTGGCAAATCCGTCCATACCGGCATCAATCGCAGCTTGACGATCTTCTGCTAAAACACTCGCGGTTAAAGCAATGATAGGTAAATGGGCTAATTGTTGAGCCTGTTCTTCTATGCGTCGCTCTCTAGATGACGTTAAACCATCCATAATAGGCATTTGCACATCCATTAACACCACATCGACTTTATCACTGCGCATTCTAAGCAATGCCTGTTCGCCATCTCGAGCGGTAATGACAGTGTGCCCTTGACGAGTCATTAATAACGTTAACAAATCGATATTCTGTTGAATATCATCCACGATCAATATGTCTAACGGTGGTAACGTGCATTTTTGATTAAGCGCAGTTGGAGTCACTTCACATTTAGGTGGTGCTAATGGCAGGGAAAACGAAAAGCAGCTCCCTTCACCAAAGGTGCTCTGGGCGGTAATTTTACCGCCCATCAACTCAACCAACTGTTTACTGATTGTTGTCCCTAGCCCTGTGCCACCAAAACGTCTGCTCATACTGGCATCGGCTTGTCCAAACGCATCAAATACGAGTTCAAGTTGCTCAGGCGTCATACCTATACCCGTATCGACAATGGAAAAATCAATGCATCCGCTGGGTTTAACACCCACTTGAATATCCACCCCACCGAGCACGGTAAACTTAATCGCATTACCGAGCAAGTTGGTTAAAACCTGACGAATACGATCAGGTGCTCCGTGAAATTGGTTTTCAACTTCCGGGGCAACACTGACATTTAAATACAGCTCCTTGGCATTGGCTTGTAGCCATAACGTCGAAACCACAGCATCGACTTCTTCAATTAACGAAAAGTCGCGCATTTCTAATTCAAACTTACCCTTGTCGAGCTTTGCACTATCGAGAATATCATTGAGTAAGTGCAATAAGGATTTAGCCGACTGGTTAATTGTTGTCAGGTGTTTGCGCTGCTCGGCTTCGAACACGTCATCAAGCAATATATCACTAAAGCCGATAACAGCGTTCATAGGGGTACGGATTTCATGACTCATATTAGCCAAAAACGCCGCCCTTGCGGAGGCCGCCTGCTCTGCTTTATCTTTAGCAATGAGTAAGGATTGTTCCATCTCTTTACGCTCGGTAATATCCATAATAAAACCGTCGAGGCATTTTTCCCCACTTGTTGAATTTTCTGCATGGGTACCGTAGCCCATTAGCCAGCGAATTTTGCCCTGAGCGTTATAAATACGATATTCCACTTTATAGACTTTATTTGCATTAATTTGCTGCACGGTATCGTCGATATCATCAGGATGAACATGCTCATGAAAATACCTTGTCGGTGCAGTGCCCACATAATCCGCAGCAGGAAAGCCAGAAATACTTTCAACGGCATCACTGATAAAAATCATTGGCCGCAATTCGTTATCTAAGCAGCGGTATGCAATGCCGGGAATATTGGCGAGCAAAGAGCGAAATTGCTCTTCTCGGTCACGCAGGGTACTTTCCATTTCAAGGCGATAACGTAAATCAGATATAAAGGCCACAAAGTAACTGTGGTCAGCTAATTCTACATGGCCGATGGCAACACGCACTGGCAGCACAGTTCCATCTCGATGCAATATCACCCCATCGCGACCTTTGCTTTGCGGCCCCCCAGCGCCATTGTTGTGGGCATCGATAAATAAATTGAACTCAGCTACGTTATCGTCAGGGATAAATAAACGTATGTCTCGCGCAATGATTTCGTCTGCATGCCAGCCAAGTAACTCACAGACGGCATCGTTCGCGCTTTCAATCAACCCAGCACTATCAAACCCGAGCACGCCGTCAACTGAGGTATTTATCGTGGCCCGCAAACGTGCCTCATTCAATTTGGCTTGCCGCGTTAATTCTTTGTATTTCAACACCATATTAATCGCCAGAACCAAAACGATAATACCTATGGTGATCAGCGCCACCGCAAACCCAAGATAATAAGAGATATATTGATCTTGAGTGGAAAATTCGAAGCCCGGTGGACGCACAAAACGAGCCGCCGCCATTCCGGTATAATGCATTCCAGAAATTGCCAACCCCATAACGACCGCAGCGATACCATTTCGGTAATATTCGCCGAACCTCACACGGTTTAAAAACCCCAAGCTAAAACGTATCCACAACGCTAATATCGCCAAGACAACAGCGACCACGATTGAGGTTAAGAAAATGGTCATGTCGTAGCGCAGCAACGGTGACATTTCCATGGCAGCCATACCGACATAGTGCATGGTACCTATACCCGCCCCCATCAATACGCCCCCAACAATTAATTGCTGTAAGGAAACATGTTTTTTGATAATCACATTCAGCGCCACCCATGAAGCAGCAACGCTGGGTACAATGGATATTGCCGTTATCATCCAGTTGTATGTCACAGGCGTACACAGAGAAAACGCCAACATGCCTATAAAGTGCATTGACCAAACGCCGCCGCCTAACGCCAAACTACCGACAAATGTCAGGGCTTTACGTTTAGCCCGAGTATTGGAAAAGGAGGCTTGCGTGGCCACTTGCATAGCCATAAATGACGCAAAAATTGCAAGACCAACAGAGATGACGACCATTAAGGGATCAAAATCACCCACTATGAGTAAATTATCGTCTACAGGAGAAAAAATTGCGGAAACTACTGCTAACATAATAGATTTTTTGGAATAAGAATGCTGATTAGTATAATAAGATATCGACTTTACGCCGAATAAAGCCAGTATTAATTTTAAATTTGGTCATATATTAGGTGATTTTATAAATTAACTTTGTGAAAGATAATAAAATTAACCGTTTAACAGGGTGAAAATCATTTATAATCCTGACCTTAGTAAACGAAATGCGATATTTATAAGCACCATTTCCATCCTTTCAAATCACGATTTTCCGGAACCATATGCAACACTTTGAATATCAAAAGAGCAAACATAAAATTCAAATACTTAAACGCTTTTATATTCCCCTAGGACTTTTTGCTCTTGCCGGTTTTTACATCGCTTGGACACTCAATACTTTTTCTTGGCCGGAACTGTGGTCGATGACTCGAAGCGCACTTATCGTATTTGGCCCCTTGTTACTTTTAGGTTTAGCGGTATGCGTTTTACATTATTGGATAAGCCAATTTCGTCAAAGCCATTTTCT
>NZ_BAER01000015.1 GCF_000315055.1 Paraglaciecola polaris LMG 21857
TTAAGTAATCTGAATTTGTCTTCCATGATCTGACTAACCGTGATGTTAGAAAGTTAAAACGCTGTAGTTTTTTTATATACTTGAAATAAGTATGATCCCAAGGCTCGAGGATATTTATCCAATCAAACGAACGTTTGTGTATTTTGATTTCTGCTGAGACTTTTTCAACATCGACTCGCCGCAAATTTATAATTTTAGGCGTGTTTATCTCTAACGACTCTACTTCAGAACTATCAATTAATGGGTGCAAACTATGCGCCATATCAGGCATTAGTGACGAGTTATGTGAAAACGCCTTGGCAATTTCATGGCTCTTTTTATCACGAAGATAAATATACAGATCTGGGTGGCGTGCAAAGACTTCACTACTTTTCGTTTTTTCAGCTTCGCTTGAAAAGTGTATTGTCTGTGGAAGAATGATGATCCGCTTACTAGGGTACTTTTCAATCAGGGATTCACGTAATCTCTGGTGTCTAGGGTAGATATCACCAAAATTGCCACCGCCATGAAACATAATTAAGTCACATTTTTCGATTTTTTTTACATCCACATTTATATCAAAAGCGCGATAAACGACATTTATCTTATGGTTTTTGATAAATGCTTCCGTTCCGGCATAGATAAGCTGATCACCTACATTAAAATGTAAGGGGATATCGATATACGCGACTTTTTTATGCTCACAGAGGGATGCAATATCACGGTGCATTGCTTTAAGTTCATTTAGCTTGTTGTACCAGTTTGTCTTATAATTTAATTCCATAAAATATCCAGTTTTTAATTTAAAAAATGAGAGAGAAAAGTTAGGTGAAAATTTATTACGTCATAAAATTACAAAGTTTCGCTCAAAATATTTCTGTTAAAAAAATAGTTTTAATCTTATCGGCTTCAACACGTAACTAAACCTATATCTATACAATTTAGAGCTCGTTCCATTGTTTGGCTACTTCCAAAGCACCTTGGTGAGTGTAATGACCATAATCAAATGCGATTGGTAGATTTTCCTTGGTTAAAGTTTGGCAAGTAACACTCTCAGTTGCTTGACAAAGTATGTCGATCAAGGACACATAGAAGGCTTTATTGTTATTTTTGGTTACTTGTCTAAATTTCACGTCCATGTGTTTAAAATATGAATAGTCATATTGCTTTCCGCTCTCAATACCATCGGGTCCAGTAGTTGCCAACAATCTCGGTAAATCCTGTTTGTATTCTAAGGTTCGCCCAACAACGATAACCTTATCTGTGTAATCAGTGAGATAATTTACTGTTTGACTCAATTCATTAAAATCTGAGTCTTTCCACCTTCCGGCAATGATTATTTTATCGAAATTGACCGAGCGTACTAATTCATTAAACCCAAATGACATAATTTCTATACACCCAGCTTGACCTTTGAGTGGTAGGACTGGTCGACAACCTGAAGACGTCAACTGAGTTAAAGTTTGGTTTTTTAAGAGTAATTCAGTTATCGCACTATTCCATTGGGCCGTATGGCTATCACCAATAAGTAAGATGTTATATTTATTATCATCGAAATTGATACATTCTTTTTTGTCATAAAAGCTTAAATTCTCGTCAGTTCCTCGCAGAAAACAACTGCCCCTTCGATATCCAATGCGGTCATAATTCATATAGGATGAGTAGATAAGCTGCTGTTCATTGAATCGATTAGGTAGCCCGTCAAGGGAAAATGCCATTACTAAAATAAGGGCACTGCTGAGGGCAAAAGAACTAATCAATGTTTTGCTTGTATTTTTGCCTTTGGATAGTGCGAGGCGCTTCGCGCTAAACGGTAACTCAATAAACCGCCAACTCAGGTAACCCAAAACGACGGAAACCAACAGCAGAATGAGTTCGTGGGCTAACTTGGAGTACTCGTGGTTCATATTTAAGGTGTAAAACACAATAACTGGCCAGTGCCACAGGTATAATGAGTAGGAAATATTGCCAAAGAATTTGTTAATAGGTAGCGCCATTAACTTGGAAAAGACACCCGTCACGCTGCCAGCCCATATCACGCACAAGGTAGCCAAGGTCGGCACGATAGCACTTATCCCCGGAAACAAGGTTGCCTCGTCATACCTAAATAAACAAATAATAAGAGCGGCTAACCCTCCAAAACCAATGACATTACTCAGGGTTTTAGACAGCCCCATTTTATGCAAATTAAGCGCTAATAACCCCCCAACGATAAATTGCCAGAATCGGGTAGGGGAGATAAAGAATGATAATGATGGGTCTGTGCGCACCAGATACTCACTGAGCACAAAACTCAGCACCGCGATAACCCCTAAGAATAACTGCAGTGCCTTAGGCTTATACTTCATAATCCCAATGAGCAATATGGGAAATAAAATATAAAATTGCTCTTCTACAGACAGTGACCAGGTATGCAATAATGGGGCAAATTTTAAATCAGCTGCAAAGTAGTCTGATTGGGTGTAAAAAAACATATTCGAAACGTAAAGTAGTGTTGAAATTACGCTTTTAGCGAATAGTGTCATTTCTTCTGGGAGCAAATAACAATACGCAGCGATCATCGTTGCGATAACCGTTGCCAACAAAGCAGGGAATAGACGTCTTATACGTTTAAGGTAAAAGTCAGATAGGCTAAACTTTTCCGCCCTAAGATCCCGGCAGATAAAGCCAATAATCAAATAGCCAGAGATAACAAAAAATATATCAACCCCTAAATAGCCGCCGGGTAGTCTATTGGGTGATATATGGAATATCACCACAGCCATTACTGCTAAAGCGCGTAAGCCTTGAATATCCCAGCGATAATTTTTTGTCGACATATACTTTTCCCTAAATCCTTGTATCAAATTCTGACTGCAATATTTATATTAATTTATTATCGGTTGCATCGACTCTTTTGCGGCCGCCGGATTTAACTGCTGCCAATCAGCTAGCTGTCGCAATTGCAGGCCAATATGCTGATCGATATTTTGCGGTGTTAAGCTAACGCCAATTGACGCGTCCCGTCCGTTTTCGGGGGTATTTAACCAGTCAACCAGCCTATCACCCAGAGCCTTTTTATAGTGCGACGATTCCCACCAATATTTTGGCTCAGTGTTACTCACTAAATCAAACGGCTCAGTGGTATACTGATTGATCAAATTGAAATCGTAAATAGGGAAAGGTTTGGTATTGAGATTTGCAGCCACCGCCGCATTAATACTTACAATGGCTCTTTTCATTTTTAAATGGCTATTCACTGGGGTACTATTATTCGCATTAATATTGATGAGACGTGCGTGCGTTGGATTTAAAATTAAACTAATATCAATGTCAGTGTCGTAAGCGTTGCTAAGTAGACGTTCAAATACTTCTGTATTGCACTCTCTACTGTTTCTCTCCCTCGAAAGTGCGTAGCCTTCACGTATTTTCACGCGCTCCGATAAAGTTTCCCCCGACCCCTTGCCAAAGATAAAACTAATTCTTCGGCCATAATAATCGTAAAATTCAGGCTTTGACAAGGAGTCCAAACTCGCTTTTAGCGTATCTACAGAAATAAGATATTTTGCTCTCAGAAACTCGGCTTTGAGCCATTCAATATCATGACTAAACATTGTGGAGAGCTCTCGCGATGATTGTCCCGATGAGCATATGTCGTCAGCCACTAGGTATACGGTTTTGGCTTGCGTTAAATATTGCATATTTTTAAATTGTTTCTCGACCTCTTCGATAATGGGGCCTGGGTAAGAGTAATTAAAAGGTTTGCTGCCTTCTAAACTACTTACGTCAAAGCCGTATAGAGTGCGCGAATTACCCAAAACTAAGGTCTCAGGCTTTTGCATCTGTACTTGCCATACTTTGTGGTTTTGCTCGAAACCGGTTAACACACGGGTACCCGGTGCTAGGTGATAATATTTTTAAGGGTCGATGGCATAGTTAACCCCTCCGAGCACAAGAGCGAACAATAATGTAGATAATATCCATATCGTTAAGTACGTTTTAGTGAGTTTCATAAAAATTGATACGGCCCGTTAAAAATTGAAATACAAAAATTCAGATAACTGACCAATCAGGCCCACTGAGATGACAAAACCAACCGCTGAGACCATAGCCGGGCCAAATATTAACCAAAGTTTATCGACCGATGGTTGGGTAAGTCGCTTCTCTACGTACCGTGTGAGCTGCCCCGAATTTGGACAGAAAATAGCAATGATCAAAAGTAGAGTACAAATTACAAACGCTTTTTTTGTATAAAACAACGTACCTTTAAAAGGCTCGTTCAAATCGACCGCAGCCATTGCATTAAATATGTTAAAGGCTCCTTCGGTCGTTTCGGCTCTAAAAAATACCCATGCCACCATGACCGCTAACATAGTAAGTGCCCAATAGGCCGCATTTTCAATTTTTCCGATCGGCGAGGCAACAAAGCGCGCCCTAGTGGCAGTCCACCAGTGATTTATAATTAAATAGCTACCGTGTAAAAAGCCCCAGATCATGAAGTTCCAGCCTGCGCCGTGCCAAATGCCACCCAGCACCATGGTGGCCATTAAGTTGACGTAGCGGCGACTCTTGCCCTTACGGTTGCCGCCTAAGGCAATGTACAAGTAGTCTCGCAAAAAGCGGCTTAGGGTGATATGCCAGCGACGCCAAAAATCCACAATACTGTGAGATTTGTAGGGGGAATTAAAGTTATCTGGCAAACGAATACCAAACAGCATGGCTAAGCCCAATGCCATGTCGGTGTAACCAGAAAAATCAAAATACAGTTGTAATGTATAAGCCGAGGTGCCCAACCAGGCTTCAACGAAGGTAATACTGGCCCCTGCATCTGCGGCATTAAATACAGGCGTGGCAAAGACTGCGGCATTGTCAGCAAATACCACTTTTTTGAATATACCAATGCTGAATAGGGTCAAACCAAGAGCAAAATTAAGGGAATGGGGTTTGAAGGTTTCGTTGCGCTCAAATTGCGGCAGCATTTCTTTATGGTGCACTATGGGGCCGGCAATCAATTGGGGGAAAAAGGTCACGAATAGGCAGTAACGCAAGAAGCTATGTTCGTTTATTTCTTTGCGATAGGTATCTACTAAGTAGGCAATTTGCTGAAAGGTAAAAAAGGAAATGGCCAAGGGCAAGGCGATTTTAGCAATAAAATAGTCTGTGTTGGCTAGCCAGTTGAGTTGGTCGACTAAGAAATTAGTGTATTTGTAATAACCTAGGGCGAGCAAGTTTAGCGCAACGCCTATGCCTAGAGTGAACTTCGCCCACGGTTGATGGCGCTGATTAACCGTTTCGATGCATCTTGCCCAAGCGAAATTAAATACGATGGATATGATGATAAGTACGAGGTATTCGGTTTTCCACCAAGCATAGAAGCCCAGCGATGCCAACACTAGAAAGCTGATAGCTGCTCTGGCACCCAGTTTAGAAATTAAAAAATATCCGCACAGGCAAAGCGGTAGGAACAATAAAATAAATTCGTGTGAATTGAACAGCATAGTGCGTATTAGTCCCTTAACGTTACAACGATTTTAGCGCGGGGCATTGTAACCTGTTTAACTTCCCCAGCCTACGGATAGGCAAAGTTTATGCCGTAGAAATATTGGCGGTGACTAGATACATTATTTTTGTCGTCGTGAGAGAGCAAAATTCCAATCAAGCATTTAGCCCAACCATTTACAAAAAAGACGGGGTTAAATGCGTGATACGGTAGTGGGTTAGCGATTGTTGAGTAGAAGTACGGTGTTAATGGTTTATGCCGATCGTGATGACACTGCTCGGATTTTCATTGCTGGCTGAGCGCACTGGGGCTGTATTTTTTTCTGTGCTGGGTTCATAGATTTTTATATTCCCAAACGTGGCATGCGGCACTTTTGAACCATGGGCGTCATCGTAATCCAAAACAAACACCAAACGGTTTATTGGGCCGCTAACGTATTGTCCCAAATTGAAGGTTAAGGTTTCTGTGCCGTTAACGAGCGTCGTTTTAGGCCCATTTTCATGCCATTTCTGGCTACCATAAAATTTAAACAGGCGAGAGTAGGTGAGTTTGTTGTCTGTTTCAAACGCCATACCAATTATTTCACCCCGGCCAGTATGGCTGACATCTACCTCTAGAACGGTGTCAGGTAAGATTATGTCAGTGTAGGCAAGGCTTTTCCAGGTATTGC
The DNA here is from genome assembly GCF_000315055.1 of Paraglaciecola polaris LMG 21857. GTDB lineage: Bacteria > Pseudomonadota > Gammaproteobacteria > Enterobacterales > Alteromonadaceae > Paraglaciecola > Paraglaciecola polaris. Next base: position 6,129 of record NZ_BAER01000015.1, read on the forward strand.
CCGATAGTGTAATTTGCTGACCATCATCGCTAATTTCATAGCGTTTCTGGCGATCTTGTACATCAAAAGATGACAGGTTGGCTTCGTCAAATTGGATGTAGGTTGAGGTCGATTCTTCGATCGCAGGCGATAACGCGCTGGCATGATGTTGCTTGAGCGAAAAATTGGGAATGACAAAACGTGAATCAATGGGGAGCGCATAAGCACTGCCAGCGTCGAGCGCTGATGCTATATTGTCTGGTTGCTCAGACATAGGATGATAGAAATCATCGCCTATGGTTGCCCTTACCACTGGAATACCGACATCCGTATTGTAAATGACATTATTTTTAAAGCTTGATTGTGCATAAAGTTGTTTGTCGTAAATGCCATACCCTACTTGGCTGGCATAATCCCGATTGATAAATATATTGTTTATGGCGTTGACCCAAAACGTATCATCGTTATCCACTTTTGAGGCGGAAATACCATTGCGGTTGGTGATAATTAAGTTTTCAAATACATTGGTGATACCGGCTGGGCGAGTCATGATGCCGCCCATTTTAATGGCTGCCCATTCTTTACCGCGCTCGTCGCCTAAGTCGTGTATATAATTGTGGAATATGTAGCTTGGTCCTATCATATTAGGCGCCGTGCTGATGCCACAGTAGCCTTGGGTCATTTCGTTGTTGTACACCAGTACGTTGGCTTGGCCGCCGTCTATCTCAATTAAGTCATCGTTGGCATAGGCAAGGTAATTATTATAAATCGCTGAGTCACGCACAAATGCCCCTGAACGCCTAAAGTTCGAACGGCCTTCTATTACATCATTGAAACGGTGTTCCGCTGTGCCGTAAAAGCGGTTGTTACGCACGATATACTGGCCGCGATAGGCTTCGGTGTCATGGTATCCCCATATTTGAAAGGCATTGGGGCCATTGGGGTGGCCATATTCCCAACTGTTGGCCTTGCCGTTTGGTGAGTGGATCTCTGAGTCTTCAATGACCACTATGCCGCTGCGCTCTAGGTAGATACCCGAATCGTAATTAATTAAACCGGTACTCTTGATTGTTTCGTAGCCTTTGCCTTTGCGATATTCAGTGGCTACTCGGCCAAACTCTGATATATCGGCACCTTTTATCCATATATGATGGGCTTTATAACCATGTATGCCGTAACGAAATCCACCTTTGCTGGTGATATTTTCAAGCATAACGTAATTTTGTCTCCCGATATAAATGGCAGAATTATCATCAGGGTCAGCTTGTACGGTAACACCGTCACCGATAATTTTTGCCCAGCCACCTTCGCTGCCTTCAATGCCTAAGGCTTCTAGGTTGAGTTGACCGCCTTGATATATATCGCTTAGGTAATAGATTTTTTCTGGGTCGATGGGTGGCGATTCAGCACGGGTTTTAAAGGTATATTCTTGCTCAGACAAGGGCACGTTGTTTTCAGTCAGCATCACGTTAACGACGTAATGGGTGTCAGGCTGCAGATGTACGATCGAGCCAGATAAGGCACCTTGTATTGGCTCCCACTGCAAGGCTAAACCGGGTTGCCACTCGTTATCCCCTTGTGCTTTGAATTGTATTGTAGCCTGGGTGTTTTGTGTTTGGTTATACAAAGTAATACTGGCTGATTCCATCAGCGGAACGATACGATAATCTTGCTCGTTGGCAGCGGTCGCTGGGAATATGAGGGCCGGATCAAAGCCTGCTCGTAAGCTTGCCGTAGTAATCACATCACTTTCTATATTATCACTGGCCGCGAGTTTTTCAGCGAGTCGGTAGCCGTCCACAGGGAATAGAGTCAGAGCAACATAAATATAATGGCTTTGGTTTTTTCTCTGACGCTCTATTAATTGAATCGCGGCTTGCTGTGGGTTTACGCCTTTATGCATTGCTAACAATAAATTAGCCGTAATTTCAGGATGTTTTTTGACTGCTTTTCTGGCTTGTTTGGGCAACGAATTTAAGGTTTTTTGGTCTTTGATAAAGGGTAATAGTTGCACTGTTGATGCAAGTTGTTGTTTATCCATCTCTTGCAACAAGTACTGCGCTGCTTGTTGCGCAGGTTCTTTTACTGGCCCGTGAAAAATTGAACAGCCGGTTAAGCCGATGAATAATAGCGTGAGGGCTGATGTACGAATAAGCTGGCGATAATATTGAGATAAATGAAATAGCTGAGCCTGCATAAGTACTCCTTTGGGTTACTTAAAAACTGCGACAGATTGAGTGTGACAAGGGGCGTTTAATAATGCAACGTTCAGTCAGAAAATCGCATGGGTCTATTATAAGCGAATAAATCTTGATGGTCATAAAATTTACCTTTTTTTGCGCCGAGAGTAAAAATTCTGTGGATATGTTGGCAGTATTCTGCTCATTTCTGTTTCGGTAAGCCATTGAGTCTACGCGGTAATCCATATAGTTCGTGGAATAATAAAGTCTGGGAATTTATTTTTCATTCCTTTGGCGATAAACCGCATAAAAAGTGCACCTTGCTGATATCATGTTGCTGTTTTTATTATTTCCATCTCTCATTCTCTTGCTGGTTTAATAATAAGGCTTAAATAATGATGGTGTTTTCGCAGTAACGGAGTACTACCAGAAATGGGGACAGTGTGTATTATCGGGGCAAGGAATGTTCCAAACTTCATTGGCGGAATTGAGACGGTTTGTGCTCAGCTTTACCCTCAATTAAAAGGTATAACGCCCGAGTATTCTTACACTCTATTTACGCGTGTTAAGCCAATCAATAAGGCTGATCAGCAATATGCTGGCCTCACCTTAAAATATATTCCTACCATTGATATTTCCGGTATGGAAACCTTACTGCATACACTGTTTGCGATTATCTACGCGCGTCTATTTGTGCACCCTCAAATTATGCATCTACACGGTATCGGCCCCGGTTTTTTTGCGCCTTTGTCACGGCTGTTTGGTTTTAAAACGGTTGTGACGCATCACGCAGTTGACTATGAGCGACCCAAATGGGGACGCTTGGGTCGAGCCTTTTTAATTCAGGGCGAACGCAATGCCTGTCGTTATGCCCATAGGGTTATATGTGTTAGCCAAGCGTTAAAAAACGATTTAGATAAGCGCTTTGCAAAAAATAGCCAGCGTTATGTCACGATCCGAAATGGTGGCTCGTTAGATTTTACCCAACATCTTGATGAGCGAAATATTTTAGCGGAGTTTTCCCTTACCTCGGCTGGTTATATTCTCGCGGTAGGCCGTCTTGAACAAACCAAGGCCTTTCATGAATTGATTGCGGCCTATCTGCAGATTGAACAGCCGGTCAAAAAATTGGTGATATGTGGGGTAGGGATCCACGCTGAACAATATGTGAAGGATTTAACCAAAAACGCCTCAGAGAATATCATTTTTGCAGGTTTTCAAAGCGGTGAGCGACTTAAAACCTTGTACGCCAATGCCGCACTATTTATGCATCCCTCGCACATGGAAGGTTTTTGCTTAGTGGTCTCTGAAGCACTTTCTGCCGGTGTGCCTATTGCCCTGTCTGATATTCCCCCGCACCGGGAATTCAAACTACCGGAGCAATGCTTTTTCAACATTGGTGACATAGCAGCAATGAAAGATATTTTGCAGCAGGATGATTTTAGCGCTTATCAATCGCCACAGGCGTTCGAACACCAGAGCTTAAATACCTGGCTGGTCAGTGCAGAAAAACATAAAGCCTTGTATCAGGCTTTATAGCCTCAATTTGCTTGTTGTAAGCCCAGTGAGGTTATAAAAATGTTCGAAAATTCTGCCAATACTGGTTAGCAATCTTGTGAATTTCAAAGTCTAGGCTGCGCTGCAGCGACATTTGCCTATAGTGTTCTAGGGTGTCTGTTTGACTCATTGCATTAATTGCTTGGGTTAAGCTGTCAATGGATAGCGTTGGTACGAGTATGCCGTATTTGGCCGGATACATAGCGTCAATTGCTAGGGTATCATCATTGGCCAATATTTCTGCTGGCCCAGACTCACAATTCGATGCGACCACGGGCAGGCCTAACACCATGGCTTCTAACATCGCATTGGGAAATCCTTCATTGAGGGAGGCGGATATATAAAATACTGCGTTTTTCATCACTGAAAAGGGGTTGTTAGCGTAACCGGCTAAATGCACCTTCTCACTTAGGTTTTTTGCGTCGATAAGCGCTTGAAGCTTGTTACGCTCTTGGCTATCTCCGTCGCCTAATATGACCAGATCATAGGGGCAGTCCGCAGCATCATACGCTTTGATAAGCATGCCGAAGTTTTTACTTTTGGTTAGACGTCCCACTGCCGCTATATATTGTCGTGACAGGGCAAACTCGTTGGTTTGCTTGCCGTCGTGGCAAATTTGCTTATGGTCATAGGGATTGAAGATGGTCAGGGTACGCGCCTTGGGCATATTAAAATTCTGCACCAGATCGTTTGTCACCCCTGTTGACACACCAAGTGCCTGGCTGGCAAATGGATAAACCACCCTGGGTACCATTTTACTTAAGACGAGTTTTAAACCACTAAATTGCAGCGCCAAATGCGAGCTGAGGTGCATGCGTTCGCAGATTATGGCCGGGCGGCGGTGCAGTATTCGATTGACGATAACGTTCGCTACATTTGAGCGAACTAACAGGCTCACACATAAACTGGGTTTAAGTGCTGACAGTTTTTGGGCTAGCAAATAAACGCTGCGTATTAACGAGCGGCGGCTATCTAGCCTGTGCATAGTAACGAATTCAGGCATGATCCTGTGTTCTTTTTCGCGGTCGAGTAATATCAGGTGAATATTGAATTGTTCGTGCTGTGGCGTGGCTTGCAATATGTTATTTAGGGCGCGCTCAGCGCCGCCTAGCCCTAACGAATTAATAATAAAGACCACCACTGGCTTGTTATCGCGCATTCATCCCTCTGCTTGGTATTTCATTTGAATGTGACAGGTCACATTTTCTAAGCCTATGGTAGCAAGGTAATAAGCGATTGCGTTACGTTTATACCGTAATAGGAACAAACCCGTGCGCTTATTTACCTCACCAGCTGATTACTCAGCGGATGCTTCGAGCGTTTTGCCGGTCCCTTCAATTGCGTTTACAATTTCGCCTTCAAGGTAATAGCTTATCGTTTGCCCAGCTGTTACAGATATGTGATGGGCGTCTTTATACATAATTTCGCCGTTCTGGCTGCCACCACACTTTTCGTCATCACAGAAGAAGCTGTCTAGGGCAATCATGTTTTTGCTTGGGTAAAGCATTTCTTCGAAGCGTTTGAGCTTGATGTCGTAGTCACTTCGTAGCACATACTCTTCTTGATCATTCAGGCCTAACTGGTGCCTGAAAAAAGCGCGGGGGATATTGGTTTTTTGTCTGGGAATTTGCGGTACAAATGCATATTTTAAGTGATTAACTTCAAAAAATGCGATGGTTCTTTGTAAAGCGGCGTGCATTTCCTCAACCTGTGAAACGTCTGTTTCAAGTAGCCCATACTCAATGTAATTATCCCAGGCGCTGACGTCTAAGATAAGATCATAGCGATCAGTCTGACTGAGTAAATGTGATTGCATAAATTGGTTATGAAAATAGCAGTCTTCGGCCCCTTTGCGTCTTGTTTCTACTAGGCTTGGGCAACCTGAGGTATTCATCGCATGTATGGTAAACCGGTCGGAAAAATTATCTAACGCTGACATTAAGGCCGATGCGTGAGAATCTCCCCACAGCAGGATAGAGTACTGGGCGTCAACCCCTTCTTTGACGGTACATATTGAGAATTGCCCTTTTAGCCTTTTGGTATCGGTACAACGATCGCGATAGGGTTCACTGACTAATGAATTATTATAGGCGCTGAGGCCCGTTGCATTCATCTGCAAAAAACGGTTATTAGATTGTAAGGTAAAGAAAGAAACACTCGCCACCAGCAGCGCAGCGAACCCCAGCAGGCTGGGCTTGGTGTAGGCGCTTTGATAAAACGAAGCTAATCTAAGTGGCTGCTCGATTACGCGATAAGACAAATAAGCAATCAAAAAGGTAACCGTAAAATAGGCTGCCATGTTGAGGGCTGAAGTGTTGTCAATTAGCCACTCGAAGCCGACCCATATTGGCCAATGCCATAAGTACAATGAGTAAGATAACAAGCCGATAAATACCACGGGTTTTGCACTTAATACCCGGTATAAAAATCCTGTGGTACTGCGGTCGATAAGCATCAACAGCGTACCTAAAACGGGTAAAACAGCATAAAAACTAGGGAAAGCGAGATAACGATCATATTGAACAGCCGCGATAGCGACGCAGATAAAGCCGATTTCACGTAGGTATTTAATCTTGCTAAACGCGTCGGGCTTGTGGGTGAGATGAACAGCAAATAATGCGCCCAATCCCATTTCATAAAACCGTGTCGGCAGCACATAAAAACTGACGAAACTCAAGCTGTTAGGGGCGTATATGTATGCCAATACGAGTGATATTGAACAAGCAAATCCCACAGTTAATAAAACGACGTTTTTCTTAAATTTGAGCAGCGTCAGAATAAATAGCGCTAAGGGGAACAGAAAATAAAACTGCTCTTCAACGCTTAGGCTCCATGTGTGCAGTAAAGGTTGAAGCTCTAAGTTTGGGCTGAAATAGCTAGAGGTTTGCCAGAAATATAAATTCGAAACAAATAATAATGAAGCCGTTGCAGATTTGGCCAACATTTGAAATAAATTCGGTGGATAGATAAAGGCAAAGACTAATAAGGTGATCAAAGTCATAAAAATACTAGCAGGTAGTAGTCGTCTTGCTCGCCTCTTATAGAAGTCCACAAACGAAAAATTACCAGCCAACATTTTCGGATAAATAATAGAGGTGATCAGAAAACCGCTAATAGCGAAAAATATATCTACGCCTATGTAGCCACCAGGAAATAATGTGATTTTCGAATGAAATAGAATGACTAATATAACGGCTATGGCCCGTAGACCATCGATGTCTGCTCTATATTTCATGAATCACATCCTGTTTTTAGCAGGGCGCGAGTATGAGTTGGCCGTCTAGTGCTGTCGCCGTGAATGGCAGAATGTAGATAAGTGCGAGTTCGCCATGTGAAGCCGTTGCTTATAAAAATATCCATATCAATTATTCATACACATCCATTTGTAGAGTTAGAGCAAAATAAACGCTGCTAACGGCTTATGCAAGCACTGTATGTGGCTCATCTGCGTTGTATCGTTGATGTAGGGAGACAGTAATGTTAATTTCCTGACATGTAACGCATTGAATTCATGAGGTATAATGGTAGAAAGCTGCTTTTATCATGCTACTAAATTCAGCTGCTTATTGATGGATGAAAGTTGTACAATATTTTGCACGAATGCGTACCCTTGTTAGTGTTGATTCGTTCAACTGGACGTGAGATACACGTTAGCGGCATAAATAATCGCACATACCCAACCAATGTAAGGCGGATTGACATTGTTGATACGAGATAGAACAACGCTCATAAAAATAACAATATTTTACGCAATATTTATTATATTCGGCAGCTTTGTACCCTTTAACGTTAATCAACTAACGTTCGGGGAAGCCGTGCAGGGGTTTAGCGATTTAAACAAATTTGATTTCGCTATTGTCAATCGCTCGGATTGGTTCACTAATTTCCTGTTGTTCATGCCAATAACTTATTTGCTGCTGATGGTTATTCAGCGCAGTCATTCTCGGTTGATACGCACGTTGCAGCTGATTTTCATTTGCGCTGCTTTACTGTGTATTTCTGCTGGCATTGAGTTTGTGCAGTTTTTTTTGAATGACAGAGTGTCGTCATTTAAAGATGTTTTTGCCCAGTTTCTAGGCATGTTACTCAGTTTTATACTTTATCTTTTCACCCGGGTTAAATTTATCCGTCTCGTTAATAAACTGAATCGTTACGGGGGGAAAAATAAATGGATATCCTACGCTAATGGCACCTTAGCGGTATTGGTGATTTATAGCCTGATGCCCCTAGATTTATCTGTCAGTCCGGTTGAAATATTCAAAAAATGGCAAGCGGGCAGGATAACCATCATTCCATTTGCGTCGTTTGAGTTTTCCATTAATGAAGGTGTGTTTGGCATAATGTCAGACATTTTTTTATGGGGCTTTATCACGTGGCTATATATTAAAAGTGCGAAGTATCAAGCTAACTATATTTTAAAATTGTGCTTAATGTACGCCCTAGGCATAGAGCTAGCACAATTATTTGTATTAAGCCGATATACGGATGCAACCGATGTCGTCAGCGCTTTTATTGGCATTATGATCGCCTTAAAATTCTTTACTGCACAGCATGTTAGTACCCAGCGTAACGATGTACATACTACGCAAGTAAATAGGCGTTTCTCACTCTATGCTCAAGAAGCACTGTGCGTAGCATGGTGTGTTTTGTTGTTGTTTTTAGCTGTGTATCCATTTGAATTCATACAAAATAAAGCCGCATTGTTTAGTAATTTCCAAGGATTTTTTTCTGTCCCATTAGAAACCTATTGGCGAGAGGGGCCGTTGCAGGCGGTCACTCAGCTGCTCAGAAAAGTGTTATTGGTTGCGCCGTTAGGCATTCTGTTAGCGTCTATTGCGTTCAAACATCAGTTGCACAAGCAATATCGCATTATGCTGGGGCTGGCTGGGATTGCTTTTTTATTCGTACTGGAATTGTTGCAGATATTTATTGTTAATAAGGTGGCTGTGGCCAGTGACGTAGGGCTAAATTTGCTGGGATTATTTTTAGGGCAAAAAGTGTACTTAATGCACTCGAGTCAAAATAAAACACCTGAACGTCGATTTGATGTGCCGCAAAATTATAAAAAGTATTACCTGTTGGCGGTATTTGTCATGCTGGCTATTTCGTTGTATTTCATACAGGGCGATGATCGCACCCCATACAATGTTAAAGAGCTTTTTACGCAGGATTTTGTCTGGTTAAGCAGTATCATGATGTCATTATCTCTGATGGTCGCTTTTGCGCTTCCGCCTATTGCGCTTGATAAATTAACAGCCCGTAAAAAAACATCGGCGCTAACACTACTGGGGTTGTCAGTAGCCCATTGCCTCTTGGTCTTTAACCTGTTTTATATGACGTTCCCCAATGAAAGTTTATTTGACATTTTGGGCTACCCTACCTGGCGTGATCAGTCTCATTACCTTGAACTAGGTTATCGATTTTTAGGCTTTTATCTTCCTATCTCGGCGGCATTTTTGCTTGTTTATTGTTGGCTGACGCCCACTAAATCGATTGGCTTCAAAGGCAATCGGCTGGCCTTCTCGTTGTTGTACGCTTTTTTCGTTTTACCCGTGTCATATTGGGTTGTGGTGGTGCAAGCGGGTACAGATAATATTATTGAATTACTGCCCAACAACGGCCATTCATTCAAGCTGCTGTATATTGTGGGCTACATACTTTTGCTCATATACGCGTCTGGTTGGTGGGTGAAAAAAGCTCCTTCGGCTAGTCGCATGAAGCGTGCGGCTTATTGTTTTGTAACGGTCGTGTCAGCACCCCTTGGGTTTTATCTTATTCAGCACGGTATGCAAGACGTGATTATCAAATACGGTCGCGTGTTTTCAGGCCTGCAGTTTATTTTAAGTCCTTCCAGGGAAAGTTTGTTATCACAAGAACAGCTGTTTTTTAGATTTTCAATTTTGCATTTTATGCTGCTCATTATGTTCTTTATTAACGGATTCGCTGCAAAAACGCTCTCACCCAGACCTAGTACAGGGCACACATTAGCCGGTGCCGCCGGCTGAAATCCTTGTTTAAAGATTGCCGAATGTTGCGACTTTAACGTTGTTAGCTGCCGGCGAACGCTAATTTTCCGGCATTGGTCAACTGGTGCTTTTGCCGAGCGCAAAAACTCGGTAAGGTGTTGTTCGCAATAAATATAAGCAAAGGAATACAGATGTTGAAGTCAAAACAATGGGGAACACTGGCATTATTGTGCTGGGTGCTGAACGTGGCAAATGTGTCGGCTGAAACGGCAAAAGCGACCAGCATCAGTGAATTTACCCAAGGGATGGCGCATAAAACCGGTTTCTTTGACTTTTACTATGACGTACAAGGCGACAAAGTCTATTTGAGCATTGATAAACTCGATCAGCCATTTCTATTTCAAAGCAGTTTACCCCAAGGCATTGGCTCAAATGATATTGGCCTAGATCGCGGTCAGTTGGGGGAAACGCGTTTGGTTGAATTTCAGCGTTTTGGTAACAAGGTGATGCTAAATCAACTCAATACCGCCTATCGTGCAAGCTCGGCTAACCCTGCTGAGCAAGCCAGTATTGATGAAGCCTTTGCTGACTCAGTGTTGGTCGGTTTACCCGTGGTGGCCACAGACAAAGACACTGTACTGGTGGACTACACGGATTTTTTGTTTTCTGATATTCACCAAATTAGCGATCGTTTAACTGCGACTAAGCAGGGCAGTTACAGCCCAGATGCCAGTCGCAGCGGTGTGTACCTCAAGCGCAGTAAGGCGTTTGCGGATAACACTGAACTTGAGTCATTAGTTACTTTTGGCGGCAGCCAGCCCGGTGAATATGTACAGCAAGTGACCCCAGCAGCCAAAAGCATTACCGTGCATTTGCATCATTCTTTAATTCGCTTGCCGGATGACAAATACCAAACGCGCACGTTTGTGCCTTTTTCTGGTTTTTGGGCCACAGGCTATGAAGATTATTCGGCGCCGCTTGGGCAAAGCATGAGCAAACAGTTTATTCCTCGTCATCGCCTGACGAAGAAAAATCCCAAGGCTAAGATCAGCGAAGCGGTTGAACCCATTGTTTATTATCTAGACCCCGGGATCCCTGAACCGGTATTAGGGGCTTTACTTGACGGAGCGCGCTGGTGGAACCAAGCCTTTAGCGCCATTGGTTATAAAGATGCTTTTCAGGTGAAAGTTTTACCCGCAGGGGCTGACCCAATGGACGTGCGTTACAATGTGATCCAGTGGGTACACAGAGCCACAAGAGGTTGGTCTTATGGTAGTTCAGTGGTGGACCCTCGCACAGGCGAAATTATAAAAGGCCACGTGACGTTAGGCTCGCTGCGGGTGCGTCAAGATTATTTAATTGCCCTGGGTTTAACCAGTCCATTTAAAGATGAAAATGTGAGCACCCAAGGGCAAAAAGAAATGGCGCTGGCACGTATTCGCCAATTGTCAGCCCATGAAGTGGGCCATACCTTAGGCATTGCCCACAACTTCGCCGCCAGCGAATATGGCCGTGAGTCAGTGATGGATTATCCCCACCCAAAAATCACCTTAGACAATGGCCAAATTAGTCTAGAAGGTGCGTATGCCACAGGCATGGGGGCATGGGATAATTATGTTATTGCTTACGGTTATCAGGATTACCCGAATGGCCAAGATGAAGTCAAAGGGCTTGATGCCTTAGTTACAAAAGCCCGGGCCAGTGGTATGGGTTATCAGTCTGATCCTGATGCGCGACCACTGCATGCTGCCAATCCTTCGGGGAATTTGTGGGACTCAGGCAGCGACGCAGTCGCAGAGCTGAAAAGGATCAGCGAAGTGCGCAAGGTTGCCCTTGAGCAATTTGGTATCAATAGCATTCCCACTGGCGATACGTTGTCTTCGTTAGAAGAACGCTTAGTGCCTATCTATTTGCTGCACAGATACCAGCTAGATGCCGTGGCGAAAGTCGTGGGTGGGGTAGCATATGAATATGAAAGTAAGGGCGATTATGCACAAGCTAAAGGTGCACGGGTGGTCAGTGGCAAAGCACAGCAAAACGCACTAACAGCCTTGCTCGATACCCTTCAGCCTGATTATTTACGGATACCAGAGCATATTATCAAGCTGATCCCGCCAAAAGCTTATGGTGAGTCTCGTACTCGGGAGAGTTTTCAAGGTCGCACCGGATTAACCTTTGATCCCGTTTCAGCAGGGGAGTCAGCGGCTAACTATAGTTTAACCCTATTGTTACAACCCCAACGCTTGAATCGTTTGGCTCAGCAACACAGCATGGATAAAGACATTCCGGGAGTGAACAGTGTCATTTCCACTTTGCTGGCCCGTAGTCTTAAGCAACAAAGTGAAACACAGCTTTCCCAGCGTATCAATTATGTGGTGTTAGATGGTTTAGTTAAGGTGCTGTCAAACCCAGAACTGGCCCCTGAAGTGGAAGGGGCAATAGAATTACAGCTACGAGACTTAACCAAATGGTTAGACAGCTTGAAAAAACGCGGGCAAAATCGTGTGTTGGCTGAGCAGTTAAATCAATTTTGGCAAACTGGGCAGTGGCCGGCACACTTTACAGCTAAGCCGTTACCACCTGGCTCACCGATTTAGCACATTACCCCTTGATTTGACATGGAGCTCACTTAGATTAAGTGAGCGTCATTGAACTTAGGCTACCTTCACCGAGTGGGATGAGATTAATGGCTCAGCCTAGGTTATATCGTCTCTTTTCGTCTAGTGACTTCTTGGCGAAGCCATTCTTTTGCTATCGATTCTTGCTCGAAAAAAGCATGTTTAAGCGTTGTGCGCTGATAAATACCTTCCCAAAACTGCTCCGAAATGGATTTATATTGCACATCAACAAACACCACAGCAGTAGCCACTAGATTCATATGTTCAGCTTGCTTGATTGATTCAACCATCATGCTTGAGGCTTCAGGTGGTAACAAGGGCTCGCCAGTTAACAGTATTAAACTGGCCCATGCATTTTCGCACAACTGCTCCCGATAGACTTGTACTTCGCGCTGATATTGCAACACCATTTCAGTATTGGCTGGACCTTGGGCACGAATAACCAGTAAATTGCCTTCTATTGTTATTTTTAACGCCCCGTGAGCAGGGAAGTTTCTGTTTACCATTAAGTGCATTCCTTTGATTTGTATCAAATTACCCATTAGGTATAGCACACATTTTTATTTGGAATATATAGTAGTTTAGTCTGGGGTGTTGTTAAATTGTCGCCGAAAATTTTTCTCCAGTATCAAGGCTTAGGTACTGGTCAAACACCATGCAAATGTTGCGTAGCAGCAGCTGCGCCTTACTCTCTATGCATATTACGTGGGGCCGATTTATCAGCAATTGATCATCTATAAATGTGCTGAGTCTTGATATTTCATCAGCAAAGTAAAGGTCAAATTCAATATCGAATGCCAGTGATATAGCCGTTTTATCCACCACTAGGTTACACATGATATCGCTGATGACTCGTTGACGAATAAGATCGTCTTTACTCAGTATCAATCCTTTTTCAAGGGCAAGTTGTTGGTGTTCAATGGCATAATAATAGCCAGCTAAGGTTTTATGATTTTGGCTATAACTGTTGCCTATTGCACTTATCGCTGACACACCAAGCCCGAGTAAATCCGTGTTGGTGTCTGTGGTGTAACCTTGAAAATTCCGACTTAAGGTTCTATTTTGCTGGGCTTTCGCCAATTCGTCACTGGGGAGCGCGAAATGATCAATGCCAATGAATTGGTAACCATAGCCACACAAGGTTTCAATCGCCTGGCGCATTAATACTAGCTTTTGCTCAGTATTGGGTAAGGTATCTACCGACAACTTGCGCTGTGCGGCAAAGCGTTCTGGTAAATGGGCATAGCTAAACAAGGATACCCGCTCTACTTGCATTTTATGTACTGCCGATAAGGTGTTGGCAAAACTTTGTGGCGTTTGAAAGGGCAGGCCGTATATGAGGTCAAGATTTACCGAGCGAAAGTTTCGCTGTTTAGCGCGCTCAACTAAGCGGGCAATTAATTCGGTCGGTTGTACCCGATTAATGGCTACTTGCACGTTAGGGTCGGTATCTTGTAAACCAATGCTCAAGCGATTAAAGCCCATGTCGGCCATGGCATCAATTCGTTGGCAACTCATATTGCGTGGGTCAATTTCAATACTGAGCTGGGCGTCATGGGTAAAGTAAAAGTGCGTATTTAGCCCCTCCATTAATCGTTGCAGTTGGCTGTCGTTTAAAAAGTTAGGTGTACCGCCGCCTAAATGCAGTTGGGTAACGGGTTTTTGGGTGAAATGTTTGGCTTGTAATTCAATTTCTTTGAGTAAGTAATCGAGATACAAATCAGCTTTAGACTGCAAACGCGTAACCACTTTATTACAGCCACAGTAGTAACAAAGACTATGGCAAAACGGAATGTGCACATACAAAGACAAGCTTTTGTTATGACTTTGCGCAACGGCCTTTAACAGATTAGGTTTTGTAAACCTTGGGCTAAAGTTCAGCGCGGTTGGATAAGAGGTATATCTGGGTCCTCGGGCGGGATATTTTTGCAGTAGTGCCGAGTCGAACATAACGCAGGAATGCATAGACGTGCTCACAAGTTAAAGGCAAAGGGTTAACGGGGGCAGCCTAATAGATAGTGAAAATATAACCTTGATCTGAAACAAGAAAAACCAAGACTGATGCAATCAATCAGCCTTGGTAACCTGGCTTTTTACGGCAGGGGTTAGCCTTTAAAGCCGAAAAATTTATTTTTCATTATTTCGTCTGCAACCCCTTCTGGCAGGGCATTTTCCCATTCGCCATGACCATTGATTAGTTGTTTTAACACATCCCGGGAGAAAATTTTGAACAGGTGATGGTCGCTGCAATCAATACCCTGAATAAAGTTATTTTCTAACAGATGTCGGTACAAGAAACGTAGGTGATCCGGGACTTTTACCGAGGTGAAATCATTTATCTCGCCGTCGCTATCAACCTCAGGGTAAACAAACAAACGGGTATTATCTGGGAATAGTTTACCGAAACCTTCTAAAATTCCCCCTTCAACACCACGATAAGACTCTTCATCAAATATTTGCTTGATGTTGATCATGCCAACAACTATGCCTATCTGTAACTTAGTGTACTGCCTGAAATAAGCGCGCAGAGAGAAATAACGAGTGTAATCAGACACCATCACGTTGTAGCCCAGGGAGTTGAGCAGTTGCACCCTGGCGATAATGTCTTTGGAAGGCATTTTTGCGTCATTGCCCCGGCTGTCATTTAGGGTAATCTCAGCAATGGCCATGGTGTTACTTGGCTCAACACCAGGTAGGCTGTTAAACGCCAACTGACCTTGCTCAATCATATCCACGTTCAGCTTAGTCACGGGTCTAAACGATCCTCGTATGGTGAGTACGTTCTTTTTGTAGAGCATCTCAGAAGGGACTGCCACACTACCGTCAGGCTTAAACATGATAGCCCGGGTTTTCCAGCTCCTAATCAGGTGAATATTCTTTTCGCGATTATCAACATCTTCAAAATAAGGCCCGTGGAATTCTATCGAGTCGATTTCAATGCGATTGGCTTTGATGTTATCCGTTAACGAGTCGATGATTTTTTTCGGATTTTCGAAGTAATAATATGCGGCGTAAATCAGGTTAACCCCTATCACGCCTAGGGCTTGTTGCTGGGCTTCAGCATTATCGTCGAGCATGCGTACGTGCACTGTGATATCTGACGGCTCAGCCCCAGGATACATTTGCACCCGTATGCCACACCAAGCATGACATTCGCTAACGCGGTTAAAGCTTTTCGCCGCAACCGTGGCAGCATAGGCAAAATAACGGGAAGACTTAGAGCGTGTCTCGCCTACACGGTCAAGCACCAGATCAAATTCTTGCTGTACCATGGCGTTTACCCGGGCTTTACTCACGTAGCGTCGGTCTTCTTGCACACCGTAAATGGCGTCGGAGAATTTCATATCATAGGCAGACATAGTTTTGGCGATCGTACCGGCTGCTGCGCCCGCTAAGAAAAACTGCCTCGCCACTTCTTGGCCTGCGCCAATTTCGACTATTGTTCCGTATTTTTTTTCATCAAGATTGAGGCGTAGTGCTTTGGCGCTGGTATTTCGCGAGCTGGTCTGTTTGTCCATGGTCTCTCCAAAAGAATGTATGGGATATACCAATGTGGTGATTGGTTTGTCTGTTACTTGGGCGCATTATACGCACTAAAACTGCCTGTTGCGCACAAGCAGCGGTCGTTTAATCGATTTTTCTGGGGTTTCCCGTCTTTTTTCGTTAGCCTAATTAGTGAGGCATTTTTGATTATCAGCACTTAGTAGCTGGCCTACGTGGTGAATATCACCGTCATTTTTCACTGGTTTAACATCCAGTGCACAGGCGACAAGATTATATACTTCAATATTGTCAAACGTCGGCACAGGTTTGTGCGTAGCAAAAGCTGGACCGTCGGCGATAAAGCTTGCAGCCATTTCCGGAGCTTGATTATCGTAGCCATGAGTCGCCGCTGAGCGACCACTGACAGCGATTGATTGAGGTTGACTACCATCTGCACTGGCGTAGACACTCCAACCCGGGTCGGCAAGAAGCATTAAATCAGGCCCGCGCTGGGGGTGATCAAAATGATAATTGGCCGGTAGTTCACCACGTCTAATGACACGTAAATGAGCAATCGGTTGTGTTGTTAAAGCTTCATATGCACGCTCTACGTGCGCTTTATCGCCATATAAGTTCAAATATGGCGCGTATACGGCATTCTTTTTTTTGTTCCAGTCTGGGATGGAAAACTGTGACCAATCTACCCAGGTATCGAGATTGATAATTCTTTTGTCACTCACATCTGCCATACCGTGATCGGACACCACCACTAAGTTGGTCTGTGGGCGTAAACCGAGTTGCTCGATACCTGCTACTAAGTCCGCTATGTGACGGTCAACATTGGCAATGGCCTGCATTTCTTGGGTGCTATTCACACCATAGTCATGGGCCGCGCTGTCAATGGCAGAAAAATACAAGGTGATTAAGTGTGGACGCAGGGCTTCCGGTAACGCTAACCACTTTAGTACTTCGGTTACTCGCTCCCCGTAGTCTTTATCCTGTTGAAAAGGTTTCCAATAGGTAGGGCGTACGCCATCAATCGCCACTTCAGACCCGACCCAAAAATAGGTCGCTGCTTTCACGCCTTGTTTTTCGGCAGTGATCCAAATCGGTTCGCCACCCCACCAGTACGGATCCTCAATGTCGGTTTTGCGTGAAAAACCACGGTTAAGCTCACGATCAAAGGGATAATTGGACGTGATCCCGTGATGCTCTGGGTTCAATCCCGTTGCCAAAGAATAGAAGTTAACGAAGGTTTTGCTTGGCATGGCGGGCCGCATACTTTTAGCATTAACCCCTTGTTGCCCAAGCTGATACAAATAAGGCATGACTTGTTGGGTTATGGTGGCAGGACGTAGGCCGTCGACCCCAATCATGATTACGTAAGGCTGGTGGGTTTTAGCCAGCACGATCCCATGCAGCCCAAAGGTTAATACAGCGACAATACAGCGAAAAAATGTCATAGCACTACTCAAAAATTAATATTTAACCTATTCAGGCGAATTTACGTTTGTGGATAAAACCTAGAAGAGTCGGTTTTTTACGCTGCTAACTATAACGAATATTTATGATGTTCAGTAGGCGGTTATGTGAATTTTAACCCTGTGGCGCTTTTTATCACCGAACTTGGATAGCGGATTGACTCCATTGCAATGTTTGCTAATCGTACGTTACCGTCTTTCATCGTAAAATTAGATTGTCTAAATCTGTTTTAATCATTTTATTGATATCACCTATCTCAGCATACTTCATTTCAGCCACAGGAAAGGCCGTTGAGAGCAGCATGTATGCCAGCTTACAACCCGTAACTATGATGGGCAGCACAAAGCGAAAATCCTATACGCTGCTCTGCATGTTGCACTGAAAACTAGATTGCGTCCCATACACATAAATTCGCTTGGGACACCTGAGACTCTATTGGATAACTAAAATGAAAATAAAAACTTCACTTCTTGTTGCTGCCACGCTTTTTAGCGTAGTAACTATGACGAGCGCAGATACCCTTACACGCCAAAACGGCGCGCCTGTGGGCGACAACCAAAACTCACAAACCGCGGGCCCTTGGGGACCCGTGTTACTGCAAGATAGCCATTTGATTGAAAAACTGGCGGCGTTTGACCGGGAACGTGTGCCAGAGCGAGTAGTGCATGCTCGAGGTACAGGTGTGCATGGTTATTATGAAAACTATGTCGACTTATCAGACATAACCGTGGCTGCGCCTTTTCAAGGCGAAGACAAAAAAACTGACGTGTTTGTGCGCTTTTCAGCGGTCATTCACGGTCACCAATCACCGGAAACATTGCGTGATCCACGTGGTTTCGCTGTTAAGTTTTATACTGAACAAGGTAACTGGGATTTAGTCGGTAACAACTTCCCTGTTTTCTTTATTCGCGACGCGATCAAATTTCCAGACATGGTGCACAGCTTGAAGCCGTCACCGGTCACCAATGCCCAAAGCGCTGCGCGTTTATTTGATTTCTTCTCACACGTACCTGAATCAACACACATGTTGACGCACTTGTTTTCAGATATGGGCACACCTAAAAGCTACTTAAACATGGATGGCTCAAGCGTTCACGCCTTCAAATTTGTAAATGACAAAGGCCAAGTAAAATATTTCAAATTGACCTGGAAAACCAAGCAAGGCCAACAGAACTTCACCGCTAAGGAAGCACAAGAAATGCAGGGGCGCGACTTTCAACCGTTAACGACTGATATTTATACCCGAATTGGGCAAAACGGTGAAACTGCATCATGGGATCTATATTTACAAACCATGGAGCCACAGCAATTAGATGATTTCGATTTCAATCCGTTAGATACCACTAAAATTTGGCCTGAGTCGCTTATTCCAGCCAAGAAAATAGGTAAGTTAACCTTGAACCGTGTACCAGATAACTTTTTTGAAGAAACCGAACAAGCGGCATTTGCACCAAGTAACTTGATCCCTGGTATCGAGCCGTCAGAAGACAGAATGTTACAAGGTCGTTTGTTCTCGTATGCAGATACCCAACGTTACAGAATTGGCGTTAACGCCTACCGTTTACCGATTAATGCACCGCGTAACGCAAGCATTAACAATCATGAACAACACGGTAAATTGCGTACCACTAATAGCTCACGTGATGTGAACTATCAGCCGAGCCGCCGCTTAGACCTAAACGACGACAATCAGTACAAATATGTGCAAACGCCTTTGGCGGGTACCACCCAGCAAGCACCGTTTTATAAGCAGCGTAACTTTGCACAAGCAGGAGAGAAGTTCCGTTCATTTAGCCAGGTTGAACAGCAGCACCTAATTGAGAATTTGGGCACCACATTAGCCGGAGTACCAGAAGAAGAAATTCGCGTCATCATCAGTGCTTATATGTACAACGCTGACAAAAACTATGGAACCGGTGTGGCAAAATTTGCCAGCGCACCTATTAGTAAAGTCAAAGCCACTGCTAAGCAGCTACTTGACGTACAAGCTGAACGTGAAAAGCACGCCAAAAAAGTCGCTGAAGGGTTCAGCCGAATTCGATACAACGCTGATTTATAAATACGATTTAACCAACAAGGCGCACATCTTTATGTGCGCCACATGATCCTGAGCTATGCCCTGTTAACGGGCTGTAAATTGGAGAAACACAGTGAAACTAATTAATCACTCAATGCTCAAAAGCTGGTTTATACTCACATTGTTGACTTTGTCATCGTTAACTAGCGCACAGTCATCGTTAACTAGTGAACAAAAAATTGATACTGATCGCTTACAGACTTTATATTTTGACGCCGCTCGCCAAGGCGACGTAATGACGCTGGGCGCATATTATGCTGCAGGACTTAGTCCAAACGTTGCCGATAAAAAAGGCTATACCGCGTTAATATTAACGGCCTACCACGGGCAAACCGACGCCGTTGAGTATTTACTCAATCAGGCGGGTACCAATGCGTGTCAGGAAGATGCTTCGGGTAACACTGCGTTAATGGGAGCCATATTCAAAGGCAACTTTGGTGCAATAAAAGCATTAATCAGTGCTGATTGTGATATCGACCAAACCAATGCTAACGGTCAAACCGCAGCTATGTTTGCTACTCTTTTTAACCGTACTGAAACCATTGATGCATTGACCAATGCAGGGGCTGATCTTAGCGCTAAAGATAGCTCAGGAAACAGCTTAATCGACATAGCATTAAGCCAAGGTAATTATGCACTTGCAGAAGAACTGGCGAAAAAATAGCTAGCGCAATAAGTCAGGCTGTTTCTCTGTAGCCCATAAGCGGTGTAGATTTTGTCGAAACTAGGTCATGCCAGTATAGGTTTTGACTAATAGTTGTACATTAATGCAGGTTAGTGACATTTTCTTTAATCAGTCGTTATCAATTAGCCGTATTTTCCATTTTTTGTTGTGTACTAGTTTGTTACTATCGCGCTCTTAAATTAACGTTCTGTTAATTAATTAAACATATTCATGGAATGAAAGGCGGGGTGCGTTTGTCGCGCTCTATTTTGCAACACCCCTGAACAGAGACTCGCGCCCTTATGCTGATCTTTTTTATCTGTATCACTATCTTGATCCTTGGCTATAAGTTTTATAGTCCCTTTGTTGAAAAACAAGCCGGGATCGACCCCACAGTTGCCACCCCACAATCTCGTTTCAGCGAAGGTGTGGACTATGTTCCTATTCATCCCGTGCGAGCTTTTTTAATTCAGTTTTTAAACATAGCCGGTGTCGGCCCTATCTTCGGCCCTATTTTAGGTGCCTTATATGGCCCTATCGCGTTAGTTTGGATTGTGCTGGGTAATGTTTTAGGCGGCGCCGTTCACGATTATTTTTCGGGTGTGATGAGTATTAAAGAAGACGGCAAGAGCTTGCCTGAAATCGCGGGGCATTATTACAACGTGGTTTTCAAAGGCTTCATGCTGATATTTACCGCCATGTTGCTGTTCTTCGTGGGTGTAGTATTTATCATGAGCCCGGCTGGGTTACTGAGTAATCTAGACTTTTTTAAAGACACTATTTTTGCTAATAACACCTTTTGGGTGCTGGTTATTCTGGGCTACTACTTTTTAGCCACCTTGTTGCCAATCGATAAAATCATTACCAAGTTTTATCCTATTTTTGGTTTATTGATGATCGTGATGACAACCATGATCGCCATTGCCTTGTTAATCGATGCGCCGCATTTGCCATTGACTGGGGATTTTATGGCCTACTTTGAGGCCGATCATGCCCATGATTTCCTTACACCCAATCCAGATGGTTTGCCCACTTGGCCATTATTGTTTGTCACCATTACCTGTGGAGCCATTAGTGGTTTTCACTCTACCCAAGCCCCTATTATCGCGCGTTGCTTAACCAATGAAAAATACGTGCGCCCAGTGTATTACGGTGCGATGGTGTGCGAAGGCATAGTGGCTTGTGTATGGGCGTTGGCGGGTATTGCTGCTTTCCCTGAAGGATACTCACAGCTCAAAGATATGCTAGACATCGGTGGTCCAGGGCTGGTGGTTAACCATGTGGCGAACAGCTATTTGGGCGTATTAGGCGGTATTATGGCGATTGTTGCTGTTGCGGTATTCCCTATTACGTCAGGTGATACAGCATTTCGCTCGTTACGTTTAACTGTTGTTGACGCATTTAATATTCCGCAAAGCGTTCGCAACCGCTTATTGCTTGCTGTGCCTATTTTGACTATCGCTTACTTTATGACAAAGCTCGACTTCACGGTCATTTGGCGTTACTTCGCGTTTTCAAACATGCTGTTATCGACCAGCGTGTTATGGCTAGCAACCAAGTACTTATTTGACCGAGGTACGTTCCATTGGATTGCCAGTATTCCAGCGGTGATCACAACGGGTGTCACCGTTTCATATATCATGACAGCGGCCATCGGTTTTAACTTATCGCCTGATTTAGGCAAGCCTATTGGTGCGGTCGTGGTGGCCATTGGTTTTATATTGTTGGCGCTAGCACACAACAAACACAAGCAAGCCGCTGCCTAGAGCTTAAGCGACTGTTGAAAATGCGTTAAGGTGCAATGTGGTATCAAAAAGCTAACCCGAAACGGTTAGCTTTTTTATGAGTGGAATGTAATCAGCTAACCGCGGGTTACCCAAAAAAGAGATGTGAATCTGACTTCATCCTATTTTTTGTGCGCAATAGGTGTTTTCTGGTCGGGTAGCACTTGAAAGTTTACCTAGGAAAATCACATCCGTACTTCGTTTCAGGTCGTAGTAAACATAATGCATGTCTGGGATTTGATAAGTATTAGGTGTTATTTCACCTGATGTCATACCCACAGCAGGGGGATTAAATAGGTTCTGCATGCTAGACAGGAGCACATCTTTAAATTTATCCCATGGCGTGTTGCCGTAAATAGCGGGAATAATTAACAGCTTCTTTTACAAAGCATCTCAATGGTATGGATTTGAACGGCCTTGTGGTTAGTTATGGGCACAAAAAAGGGATGCGAAGCATCCCTAGGGGCAAAGTTAAGGTTTAAGCGTAACGCTTAAACCTTACCCCTTAAAACTGATATTGCACGCCCACATAAGCTGCGGCACCTGAGGTGTTATAGGCTGCTATGTCTTGGTAGTTTGCATCGAAAGCGTTTTCGATACGGGCACTTAGGCTTAGGTCTTGATTCACCGCATAACGTGCGCTGACATCAAAAACTTCGTAACCTTTAAGCTGAATACCGTCTACGGCATCATGCAATGAACGTAATGTCGCGGCTAGTTTCCATGCGTCATTGTCGTAATACAAACTAACACTGCCGGCATTGCGCGGGCGGCGGCGACGTTGATCACCTGCTGTGTCTTCGGTGTCGTTATACGTGTAATTAGCGGTGACACCGACTGTGTCAGATATAACAAGATCGGCGATTAACTCGATACCTTTTGAGCTGCTTTCCCCTAAGTCTTGTAAGTAACCAGAGAAGGCGGCTAAATCAAAATAAATACTGTCTTGAATTTTCTGATCGAAATAGGTCGCTTCAAATTGTGAGCCAGACGCTAAGGTGTAGGTTAGGCCCACTTCAAATCCTTTCGTTGTTTCTTCTTTAAGCGCGGTTTCAGAGGCTGGAGCATTAGAGAAAGGGCCTGTGTTGTAAGCAATTTCACTTAAACTCGGTGCTCTAAAACCAGTACCGTAAGCACCTCGAAGTTTTAATTCGTTATCACCAACGGCCCATATATAGGCACTGCTTAAACGATAACTGGTATGCTCACCAAAATCTTCATTGTCGTCATGGCGAACACCAGCAGTCACAAAGAGGTTACTTATCACTTCACTTTGGTATTCAAGGTAGTAGCCACGCTGAGTGCGGCTATCATCATCACTGGTGATTTTTTCTTGTTTCCAGTCGATGCCGTAGACTAAGTTGGCATTTTGATTTAACTCTGTAGTGCCAAGGTATTCAGCACGTTCAACGGTACCTTTGGTATCAAAGCTAGATAGGCCCTCGGTGATAAACTCCCGCTCAATGAAGCTTTTAGCGAGTGAAAATTGATGTTCTGAAGTGTTTGTGGAGTAGTTAGCGCTTACGCGTAAATCTGTTTGGTCAAACTTATTTTCACAATCATTTGTAGAGCCCGATGCACCAAAACACGAATCATATTCACCTTCGGCATTGGTGTTTCGTGCAACAAAATTTAGCTTTACCTGTTCATTTACTTGATAACCTAGGCGAGTGTGTAATGTAGTGTTGTCGTATCCGTCATCATCTTGGTTTTCAAGCGTGTTTACGCGAGAATTAAAGCCATCTGTTGAGAAGTCGGAAGCCGCTACATAGTAGTCAAATTTGTCACTCGAGCCCCCTACATCTGCGGCTAAGTTGGTCGCGTTGTAACGGCCATATTCGGCGGATACTTGACCTGAAGGTTCGCCCACGCCATTAGCGGTTTCGATATTGATCACGCCGCCAGCATCAGCACCATAAACTAAACCTTGGCTACCACGGAGTATTTCAACGCGGTTGATGTTGCTACTTTGTATTTGACCAAAGTTAGGGCCGACTTGTGTACCTGTTGGGTCTGACACCTCGACGCCATCGATACGAACTTGGGTGCGGTAGCCTTCTTCGCCACGAATTCGCAGGCTGGTTGTTGAACCCGCGCTACCATTGCTTGTAACAGTGATCGAGGGCTGAGTACGAAGTACATCCGCTAAATTTGCATAACCACGGGTTTCAATATCATCGCGAGTTAAAACTGATACAGAAGTCGCGATTTCGCGAATAGGCATGGCCACGCGGCTTGAAACAACAACCATGCGTTCAAGGTTGCTGTCGGGTTTGCTAGCAACATCTGTTGAACTTGCTGGCTGTACATCAGTGGTTTGTGCGATAGCTGGGCTTGCAGCCAAGGCAAAAGAGATGGCGATAGCCATTGGACGGTGCTGCATGTGTGTTCCTCAATCTGAAAAAGTAAACGATCGAAGGAGGGGTAAAATGCGTGAATTATAATAATCTTGCAGCTATTTACAGCGAACTCTCATTAAGAAGAGTGTGAATGTATAAAAAAGTCAGCAAGTTAATTTGATAGGTGCATTCTAATGAAGCCCTCCGCTTCATTCGTAAATAACTATTTCGTAGGCCGGTGTCGGGCTGGCATCTCTGAGTATGCGTACCGTTGCGGGGGCAGCGATGGATTAACCCAGACAAGCCGTGTTTTGTCTGGTGACACCATACTTCCCGTTTACCCTGTTCAGTTGAAATGGCTCACAACTAACAGGCACCTAGAATAGCGGCGCAGACATTACAAACACTTGCCGGTAAAGTCAACGTATTAGACGATTAAAGCATTCGATCTTGCTGTTAAATATCAAAAGGGAATAAATAAACCTATCGGCTGATTTTTTAAAAGCAAAGGCGGTGGGATATATGTGCTGCTCATCTTGAATGCCCTGCAAAAATAATATAATGACACCCATAATAAAAATTGAATCAAAAACATACCAGATTCAAGATGAAGGACCCACCTTTACTATTCCGTTCGCTAAGATAGAGACCGAACGGCATTTAATGTTCTTATCTATTTCATTTTGAGTCTTGTGGGGGTGTTAAATGAATGACTGGAAGGGCTCACACACATTAAGAATCATCGAAAATGTACGTCGATATAGGAATTTTTTACAATAGGTTTTTAGTGAAAATTACGCGCGCTTGAGTAACACCTTTGCCTTACCCATTCCCCTAATACGTTGATGGTGCGTATGGCGTTTAAACACATTCATCATCAGTTCTGCACCAGCGGCACAATAAAAGTGTTTTTCGAACTCAGTGGTTAAGGTCAGCCATTGCGCTGAATTTAAGCCTAATCGATCTAGAATGGTGCTTTGGCAGTTATCGATATTTCCGACTTTGTCGTTAAGAATACAACGGCCTGTGGTTTGTACTAACTCGCAATAGTCTTCTAGCGAATAGACAATACCCTTAGGCATATTTTGTTTAAAATTACCCACAAAAGGCATTAAATTTTTTGGTTGTACTTGATTGTTTTTGATTGCGTGAACGCGTTTTTTAATACTGGTATGTTTTGATGTTTCTGGTGTTTTTTCAACTTTTGCTCGAATGGGGTTCAAGTCGACATAGACCATACACGCGATCAACGCACTTTCGTCTAACAATGCTTGGGATTTAAAACGTCCTTCCCAGAATCGACCTGTGCAGCCGTCCTCTTTATTTGCTTCTCTTGCAATATATTCATTGGTTTCACGCATGAACCAACTGATGTCATACAAACGTTTGCGGTACTGCTCAACCGTTTCATCAAAGGTAACTAGTTCGCCAGCGGTGAGTCTATCGCCGGCCACGTATTTTTGGGTTAGCAATGACCCCTTATGTAACTTTAGGTAGCGGCGCAATACCTCCGTGGTAGGTAAACTTTCAGCTAACGCTTTGTCTACATGCAGCACTACATGAGTATGATTAGCCATTACTGCATAAGCACAAATATCTATCGTAAAGGCTGTGGATAGGAAGAGTAACCGCTTTTCTACCCATTCTCGGCGATGTTCGTAACTTTGGCCGGAATATTTATCAACACCACATAAGAATGAACGGCGGACGCACCGTGAAATACAGTGATAGTAGGGAGTATCAATTAAGCTGACTTGGCTTTTTCTAGGTTGAGGCATAACGCATATACCCGATTATAAATAAAACACCTTACAAGCTTAGGACAGATTAGAAAATGAGGTGAATTTTATCATGGGTGTCCTGATTAGAAAATTTTTAAAGGTTTGTTAGGCTTTTTTCTTTGATAGTATGGCTTGCTCGATGACCCAAAGACGATCTTGGCCCCAGGTCACCGTGTCTTGATAATGAAAACAGGGGACCCCCCATAAGCCCAGATTGTTGAGTTCATTCATGTTGTCTTCAACTTCTTGGCGCCAAGGTTGGACTGGGTTGTTTAGTTCTCTTTTTGCTTCATGCCAATTCAAACCGCTGCGCTGAACAATGACTTGCATGCCATTTTCATTGTCAGCTAATAATCCTTGGCTGTTAACGGCTCTAGCAAACTCCAGAAGGTAAGAAATTTCTTTGCCTTGGGATTTAGCCAGTGCGAACAAGGCGTAGCAATTTTCGACAGCTTTACCGAGGGGATCCGCAACAAAACCATAATCA
Organism: Paraglaciecola polaris LMG 21857; assembly: GCF_000315055.1. Classification (GTDB taxonomy): domain Bacteria; phylum Pseudomonadota; class Gammaproteobacteria; order Enterobacterales; family Alteromonadaceae; genus Paraglaciecola; species Paraglaciecola polaris. The sequence goes on from NZ_BAER01000015.1 coordinate 32,526, forward strand.
ATACCATGCTTTTTAGCTTCACGCTTTGTATCGTGAAATATATACATCTTCTTTGTTTGCGGAACGTTCATACCGCGCATCATCATGGGTAAAACGGGTTTGACGATAAGTGGGCAGCCATAGTGGTTGCATAGTTTAACCGCCAGCTCCAAACCCAAATAGGAATAGGGGCTACGAGCCGAAAAATATAGAGTGACAGGATGAGCCGCGGTTTCTGGTGTCGCTGGATGTGTCAATAAATGCTTGGTTTGACGGTCATACTTTACTTGGCCGCCTGCTGATGAGGCCAGCAGGAGATTTAAGCGACTTTCAAGGTGATCTAGCCTATCGATGGCCCAATACCATTCCCCTGCATATTTGATAGTGGCAGGAAGATAGTGCCCTTGTTTTACTTGGTATTCTTGGTTTTGAATGAGCATTTTGCAGCTAGCCAGCGGCATTAGCTCGGTTTCGGCTGTTTTTTGTGCCACTAATTCACTGGGGACGTTCTGCCAATATTGGGCAAAGATAGCCAGCATATCTGTCACAGAAAGGGCACATTTTTCCACATGCAGCATGGCGGCCCAGTAGGCGTCGAGAGCATTGTCATTTTTGCCTGCAAAATTGTCTAATTCAGGGAACGAGAGGGCATACAATTTGGCTAGCCGTGCACAATCAATTAGGCTGTTTTGTTGCCACTTCGCTAAATCGGGGAACATGTCTGTTTGTTTATCGCGCACTGTGTATAAGCGCACCTGGAGCCCATAGCGCTGCTGTATTTCGGGGATAACTTGCAACAAGAGATAGCTGTACGGATCGGTGATGCAAACGAACACTTCTAGGGTATGTTCTTTTGAGGTAATAGAACGCTTTCCTTCGTGGTACAGGCGTTTGGTGCTTAGCACTGTGTCACTGGAAATTGCCTTGGTCATGTAACGCATGATGTGTTGTTTTAACATTGGGCTTCCTCAATTATTTTTATCGTTATTGTATCGATAGCGTCCACATATTCTGCCGTTTTTAACATCGCAGCGATAACTTCTTTTTTAGATTGATGCCGATGGCACATCGGCATCTTTTACAAGGCACTCATGCATTAAGGCCAAGAGAATCGGTCACATCAACTCAGTATTATTGGTCATTTTTGTGAGTATTCGCGTCTTGCTGATGAAGAGAGCCGTTATGTAAACGTTATCTAGACACCCATAACATTCAATGCAAAAGTGGAGGCTATAATAGGCATTACTTTGAGCGCGGCGCTACACAAATTGACTGGTACTTATTAAAAGCCGCTCGCTGCTATCCCTGGTGAGCAGCCCTTCGATTATCTGTGCAATACGGGGTATTTAGCATGCCAATACCGCAATAGGCACAACACCTTGCCTGATTGATCCAGCACTTTGCTTGGTAAATTTTCATCAATTAATTTATTTGCACATAGATATACCCACAACGCTATGGGAAAGCGCTTCCATATTGGGCATTGATTTAATGTTGTTCTTTTGATGGTTAAAAAAACGTTAAAAAAGGTTGTTTTTATGTTTAATTAACATTAGATTAACCAATAATATGAAACCGGTTCACTTTGCGCACTATGTGATTCCGGTTTTTTTAGAGAAATAAAATGAACCGGTTCATTTTTGTTTGATGCGCAATTACCTAGTCAGGAAACATGCTTAACACACGGCATAGACGCAGTCGGTAATTCCTTTAATAGAACGAATAAATAAAAAGCAAAATTGAGGTAAGAGTCCTTATGTTTAATCAAACTAATTCATTATCACGTTGCGTATTGGGCGTATCCGTCGCCCTTGGGTTAAGTGGTTGCTTAGGAGGCGAAAGCCTAAATACGGAATCGGCAACGTATGTACCTGAGTCGCGTCCACTTAACGTTATTGCCCCGAGCGATATGGAAGTTAAGCCGGGTGATGATGTCACGCTTTCAGGCCGGTTAGTGGGCACCACTGATGGACAAACCATTGTTTGGAGTCAAGTCAGAGGCACAGCAGTCACCATTACTGACCCAACCGTTGCAACGTTAACTTTTTCAATCCCGGATTCCATTCGCTCAGACAAGCTGGTTTTTCAAATTAGTGCGTTAAACGCCGATGGTAGTGCCGCGACCGATGAGTCTGGCGCTGCGATTGTGGACACAGTTGAAATTACCGTGTTCGATCCAGATTCTGTGATTACCTTGGACGTAAGTGCAGACAGCGCTACCTTAAATGGCGCGACCCTGGTTGTTGAGGGCGATGATATGTTCGTCGCGGGTGCGAACAACAATACCCATACAGCAGATATCAATCCAGGTATGTCGGTGACTTTCAATATCGACGACCAAGTCGGCTTTTATACCTTAAATGTGCGTTATTTGATCCCCACCGACTACGGCGGAAAAATGGCTGCCGCTATCGTAAACGGCGTGACCTACGATTTTGAATTCAGTGCTACGGGCCAGTGGAAAGAGCTGCGCATTGGGGTAGTTAAACTAGCTGAAGGCAACAACACCATCGAAATAGGCGGTGGTTGGAATTACTACCGTATCGACGGCATTTCACTTATTCCTGCAGCGGCTCCGGCGGAGCCTTTAGCGGTCGCACCGACCTTAGTCAATGCCAATGCCAGTGACGAAGCGCTAGCGCTAATGACCTTGTTAACAGAGCACTATGCTAAGGCGACTTTGTCTGGGCAAACTGAGTTCCCGCGTAAAGTTGACGATGATTTTCCGCTTACTGAAACCAATAAGATAGTTCAAGCCACAGGTGACGATGCCCCAGCTATCGTGGCGTTCGATTTCATGAACTATTCCGCTTCGTATGCCGGTGTTGATGGCAGCGCTGACGGCTTAACTGAGGCTATGTTAGCAGCGCACAACAGTCGAAATGTTATCTTGTCTGGGTTATTTCATTGGCGAGCGCCTAGCGGTAATACGGGCACAGGGGATGGCAGCTTCTATACCGACAGTACGACTTTTGATTTTGCCGCCGCCTTAGCGGATACAGATAGTAGCGAGTATGCCGCATTATTAGCCGATATCGACACAGTCGCCACTGAGCTTAAAAAGCTTGCTGATGCTGGGGTGCCAGTACTTTGGCGGCCATTGCATGAAGCCGAAGGTGGCTGGTTTTGGTGGGGCGCACAAGGTGCAACTGAATATAAAAAATTATGGACATTGATGTACCAACGTATGACCGATGTGCATGGTTTAAATAACCTTATTTGGGTGTTTACCCACACGGATGGGCTATCAGAAGATTGGTACCCAGGGGATGAGTACGTCGATATTGTTGGGTTTGACGGTTACGGCGAGCCAAAGAATGACGACACGTTAACGTTCACTAGTCAGTATTCCACGCTTAAAGGGCGATACGACGGCAAGAAGCTGGTGGCATTAACAGAAACGGGCACCATTCCTGACGTGTCCTTGATGCACGAGCAAAATGCTTGGTGGTCATTTTTCATTACTTGGAATTCTGAAAGCTGGAACAGTGACTCAATCATAGGCCCACAAGGTGCGGATGCCGCAGAAATTGATGCTAACTACGCCTACGACGGCCTGATCAATTTAGCTGATTTACCTGGTGGGCGCGAAAAAATCAGTGGCACATTTGCCAACTTTGAAGCGGATGTATACGGCTGGGAAGCACAGTTAAACTGGGCACCCACTGATGGCATTAAAACCAGTACGGCATGGGCTGCTAGCGGACAAAACGCGCTTTCACTGACTAAGGATATGACCCAAGCTAGTGCCTTGGACAATGTCGTATTTCAAACCTACCCAACAAATGGCCTAGATGTAACCGGCATTAGTGCATTAACTATCAAAGTGAATGCCCTTAACGCGGGGACAAACGTTAACGCACATATCTTTTTTAAAGCCCCGGATGGCGTTGAAAGCTGGCCTGATGCCGTGGCAGTCGCTGCTGGTGGCACTGAGCTAACGATTGACACATCAGAGATCGATTTGATTACAGGTTTAGGTGTGCGCTTTCAAGGATTAGACGGCACCGCGACTGAGGCCCAGTACCTTATTGATGATATACGCCTCGATGGTCGCAGTATTTATGATTTTGAGCCTGAGTCCATGGGCTGGGCGGCGCAGGTGAATTGGAGTAATACGTCAGGTATTACCTTGTCTCGGGATTGGGCAGATGACGGCGCACAATCCTTGGTCTTTGTAAAAGATTTAGCCTCTTTGGGGGCGTCCGAAAATATCGTTATGCAAACGTATCCTCAAGGCGGCATCAATGTGGATGGGAACTCAACGCTGACGATGTATGCGTATACGCAAGATTCGGGGGTGGCTACCGATGCGCATATTTTCTTTAAAGCACCGGATGGTGTTGAAAGCTGGCCTGACGCAGTAGCGGTGGGCGAAGATGGGGTTGAACTCACAATTGATGTGTCCGAAATAAACCGTATCGATGGCTTAGGTGTGCGTTTTAACTCGGTTGATAGCAGTGCAAGTGAAGCCAAATTTTATATTGATAATATTCAGGTGGACGGTGCCACAATCGCCAGCTTTGAGGACACTCAAGGCTTTGAATTACAAGTCAACTGGGCGCCGGTATCTGGTTTACAGCGTTCGACTGAGTGGATGGCGAGTGGTGATTACTCCTTGGCTGGTGTGGTGTCAATTTCCACTGGCGATGAGGTGGTCATGCAGGCGTATCCCGAAGGTGGCTTGCTGCTTGGCGATGATGTCAGCACATTAACCCTCACTGCGTATGTGCAAAATGCCAGTAGCACGGTGACGGCTAAGTTATGGGCGAAAGATAAAGATGGCGCATGGCGAGATGCAGGTGCGGTGCCCATGACTGCCCAAGGTGTGCAACTGAGTTTGGAGATTGCCGATTTGACTGAAATTCAGGGATTTGGCGTGCAGTTTCAAGGATTAAGCGAAACTGACGGGCCGTTCTTTATCGATGATGTCGCGTTTAACGAGTAAGCACGAATACCGCTGACGGATCGGCTTCCGTAGCGGTGTAGAGATAACAGTAGGCGCGCCTTAGTACACGAGGCGTGTTGATTTGCACAGCCAACGGGTGTGCCTATGAATTCAGATGTTTAAGGATCTTTTATGAAACACATAAACCACACAAAACGCGGTTTCTCAAAGCAAAAATTAGCCATATGCGTGGGGTTAGGCTTGTTAAATTCGTCATTTTCTTTGTATGCACAAAGCGTGGATGCCACTGACGGCCAAGAAGGGGATTCCCTTGAAGTGATTGAAGTACGTGGCTTAAAAAGCTCATTAATTCAGTCAATGAACAACAAGCGGTTTTCCAATACGATTACTGATTCGATTACGGCAACGGATATCGGTAAATTACCCGATGTTACCATAGCCGATTCACTGCAACGCATAACAGGTGTGCAGATAAACCGCTCCGGCGGAGAAGGCACATCAGTTAATATCCGTGGTGTAGGGCAGGTCGGCACAACCTTAAATGGCGAGCAAATGTTGTCAGCGAGTGCTGTGACCACAGTACAGCCTAATTTTACCGATATACCGTCCACTATGGTGTCGGGCTTAGATGTGTATAAATCTCGTGAGGCGAAACAGATTTCATCGGGTACGTCGGGTGTGATCGATCTTAAAACTTATCGTCCATTCAAACTTGACGAAGGTTTGACCGTTAATGCCAAAGCCGAGATCACTGATGGCTCCATGGGGTCTGAAACTGATGAGCTGGTATCTGCCTTTTTTGGCTATAACAAAGATAGCGATTTTGGTTTTACCTTAAACGTCTCTGTATCGAATAAAAATCTAGCGGACTATGTTATTGGCTCAACTGGCAGTGACTGGGGGTTTGCCGCGACCGAAGCATCAACCTTTGCCCAAGATAATGTGGATGCCAACAGTAATGGCAGCACGGACGATGTGTTTTATGCGTTTCAGGGGCATCAAGCGACCAATCAGTATATTGCCCGGGATCGGGTGGGGGTCAACAGTTCATTTCAATGGCAAGTCGCAGATCGTGTGGAGCTAGTAGCCGATGTTTTTTACACCCAAATGGATGAGCTGCAAACCCAAGCTGGTTTTATCGCAGCGCAAGCATGGCAAGGGGTAACCGGCTGGTTTACGCCAAGCGCTAACGGTTTTACCGAACACCCAAATCAAAGCAAAAACCCAGACGGCACTGTGACTACCCTACCTGGGAGTTTCAATTCATTCAGTGCCGGAGTGCTGCAATCCAGACGTAATATGGCGCACTCTGAAGCAAACGCTATCGACCGTGAAGCACTCAATAGCAATTTAGAAGTGAATTTTGAACTAACGGATAACCTGTCGGGCTCGGTTCGTTGGGTGCATGGTAAAGCCACTGACGACAATGCGTTAAGTGTGGTGGACTCTTATATCAACAGTGGCTCTCAAGTCGGTGCGACCTATAAAGGTCAAGGCGGTGTCGCATTAAGTGATGTGAACCCTTGGGGTTATGATGGGCAGTTTGCGCAATTACCAGATGGCACTGAAGTGCAGGACTTCACTATGATCCCCATTGGTATTGCGTACACTGGCTCTGAACAGGTTTGGGATTTGCCCACAACACAAATCATTGACGGGCAAGAGGTCAATGAAGTCTTTGGCAGTAATATTTCGCGCTACGCAGCGACCTCAGCGAACTTAACAGGGGCTCAAAAAGAAGCGGAGCTAGATGTGCTGCGTGTCGACGGTAAGTATGCGTTTGATGATCTGGGCCCGATTATTTCGACCGAGTTTGGCCTTCGTTACGGTAAGCGTGATGTGAGTCAGCTATCCTGGATTGGCGGAGTTGCACGGACTAATCAATACGGTGATGCATTTTTATCACGCTGGAAAGACAGCGCAAGCCAGGCACCTGAAACACTAGAATCCTTCATCGATCCTATTTCGTTCGAATCGTTGGATCAAATGGGATTGATCACCCAGATCAGCGATTTTCAAGGCGCTAGCGGTTTAGGCTCATTATACTTTGTTGATCCTGACAAAATGTCTGACCCATTAGCGTGGCACAATCAGGTTTATGGGCAGAATATCCAGTCTCCCGATGGTGCTAATTCTTACGATTTAGAGGAAAAAAATAGCGAAGCCTACGTGCAGTTAAATCTAGATGGCGAAATTGCCGAAATGTCTTATCGCGGCAATGTGGGATTGCGTTACGTTAAAACTGAATTAGACATTAATCAGTCAGAATTAGGCACAAGTGGCAGCGCTACGTATAACGGGGTGTCGTATATTTTATCCGGAGCCTTGGGTATGGTGCCGCCGACGTCAGCGTTACTTAATACTCAGCGTGAATATTCGGATGTATTGCCGTCGGTTAACTTATCGTTGAATTTGACGGACGAGCAAATCTTACGTTTCTCGTACAGTAAAACCGTTACCCCTCATGATACCAACAACCTTGCTGGTGGCATCAATGTGACTCGGGTTTTGGCCTGCGATCTACAACAGCCTGATGGCACCAGTATATTCTGTGCCACCCAAGCGACGCAGCAGGGGAATCCTCAACTCAATCCTTGGCGTTCGACTAATTATGACGTGTCGTACGAGTGGTATTTTAGTGAATCCGGTATGTTAAGCGTGGCGGCATTCTACATCGACATTGAATCTTTCATCGGCAATACCACAGTGCAACTTGCTCTTGAAGATAGCGATGGTGTGGTGCGCGGTTATAACCTTGAAACAGGCGAATTTACTGGTCTGGTGCCTACGTCGACTAAGGGTAATGTTGATGGTGGAAGTGTGAAAGGGATCGAGATTGGTTATCAACAAGGTTTTGATTTTCTTGACGGTGTTTGGCAGAACTTCGGCGTAACAGCCAATTATACTTTTTCGCCAAGTGAAAGCGGTGAAACTGATTACTACGGCGAAAGCACACCTATGTTAGATAACTCAGAGCATCAAGCGAACGTGGCGTTATGGTATGAAGACGAAGGTCTGCAAGCACGTATTGCCGCAAATTACCGCAGTAAAACCTTTGTATCGGTTCGTCGTTTGGGTAGTTATGAACTGGCTAAATTTATCGAGCCAACCTTGTATCTTGATGCGTCAGTGAGTTACGACTTCAATGAACATTTGTCTGTGTCATTACAAGGCACCAATTTAACGGAAGAAACCCGCGATACCTACCTGCAATGGGAGGATTTAATTGATAAGCGTTTTATCAATGAGCGTCGCTTTACTTTGGGTGCGCAATACCGTTTTTAACTCTGTGCCATAGCGCCAATACGGTGCTAAGCCCCTTTTGACCTTAGGTTAAAAGGGGCTTTTTTATATACTCAATTTATGCATCGTCAGGGGGACAACATCATGCACCGCTGTTAATCGGCGCACTTAACCGGTTCGGCTTTTATCATTGTTTGTTCGTGGTTACAGCCTAGGCCACACCGCACAAACTGCTAATTCACGATGGCTTTAGCCTCGTGGTCACGCTAACGAAGGCGTGCAGGTTATTCACATACACAGCAAAGGGTATTGTCATGAGTGTGGGCGCCACGGGTTTCAATGGTTAACAGACTATTCTGACAGGATTAACGCGCTGTTTGTGCAATGAATTGCTCAACCGCAGTGCGCAGGGACGCGAAAGCTATTTTGCCTGATGGCACTTGATGTAAGGGCCAAAATTCAGCACCGGCAATTTCATTTTTTTGTAACTTGAGGATGGGTTTGTGCGCCAAGGTGGCGACAAAAATCGTATCACAGGTGTGGTAATTGATATTTTTGTACAGATATTGATTGGGCTGTGAGGTGAAGTATTGCCAATTTTCGATATGAATATCGAGCTCTTCAAGAATTTCCCGGCTAAGGGCTTGCTCTAAACTTTCACCGTGGTCCACAAAGCCACCGGGTAAATCTAATTGTCCTTTACCCGGTGCATTACCTCGCTTGGTAAGCAGTATCTCATCGTCAACCACTATGATGGCTGCTACAGCGGTTGCTGTGTTATGAAAGTAAGTAAATTGGCAATCGGTGCAGTAAAAGCGCGCACCGTCGATAAGCGTGATTGTCGCGCTTTGGCAATTCGGACAATGACGAAATATATCATGGCAAGGGGACAGCATATAGACTCGCTCTGTGAACTGAAATTAAGGTAAAGGTTGCTGGATAATATACAGAATATTGGGCTTAAGTGCGGTTAACATAACCGTTACGGTGGCATCTAACACCTTGCCCCATGAAATGACCTAGCCTGATGAGAGTCAGGCTAGGTCATTTTTCTGAGACTAATAGGGGTTGGAAAACGTCGCCAGCGAAGTCGAATCAGCTTGAGGTACGAATAAAAATCGACGTAAGCCGCTGATGCTAGTCCATGGTTTGATACTGTGATTCGCCAATACTTTAAGCGTAAATTCACTATCGTTAGCCGTCAGATTAACACTGCCGATAAGTTGATTTTGTTGACCATTTAAAATAGTCGTTATGCGCTGCTGACCAATCTCTACGGCGATTTCTAGACCGGCGCTGTCGGTATTATCCTGTTGAATATAAAGCTGAAATTGACCCGGCTGTGTGACATTTATAGCGTAACGGGCAAAATCATTGATCTGCTTCAAGTTCGTCAAGTGATGTGGCTTGCTGAGCACATTGCTAGACGTTGCTGCGGGTCCAAAACCATTGACTAAGCTGGATGTCTGGCCAATGGTATAAATGGGCACGGTGAAGCTATGGGGATCATTTATTATCTGATTAAATTTTTGTGTTAGTTTGTTGATCATATCCTTAGCGACGACGGGTTTTTCGGACATTATATTGTGGCTTTCCAGCGGATCCCGCTGCATATCAAATAACGCATAGCCGTGTTCTGCCTGAGGGTACTGGGGCTGATCCTGCGCTGGGTTAAGCAACAGCTTATATTTCTCGGTGCGTAAACCAATAATTTGCTCAGAATAAGTCATGGCAGCTTTGGCTTTTTTGTCCAGCGGTGTCCATTGGTTGAAGTGATCTAAGGCGACTTTGACATCATGGGAGGCAATATAGGTTTCCCGGCTATTGTCACCTGACATATCCCCTTGTAAATAATCTAAAAATGGCTGCCCGTCAAAACCCTTGTGTTGGGCCGGCACAGAGGCTTGGGTTAGGGCGATTAAGGTCGGTAATATATCTTTTACATCCACATAGCGTTGCACATCATGACTTTGCCAATGTCCTTGCCAACGAATAAAAAGTGGTGACTTGATGCCATTTTGCCAAGACTGGCCTTTATTGCCTTTTAACTGTGATGGATTGCGCTCTTGCCACTCGCTCTTGAGCATGGCGCCAGCATTACTTGAGTCCCACCAAGGCCCGTTGTCGCTGAGAAAAATAACCATGGTGTTGTCGGCTAGATCCAACGTATCTACACGGGCGAGTAGTCGACCGATTTGCTCGTCCATTTCGTTAACCATGCCGTAAAGGTTGGCGATAGCTGGGCGTAACCCTTGTTTCATCAAGGGCTCGGTAAAGCGCTTGGGGGCTATCCAGGGTTCGTGGGGAGCTAAATAACTCAGATAGGCAAAAAATGGTTGTGACTGATTGCGCTCAATGAAATCGATGGCGTAATCGGTGACCACTTCTGATACCCATTTGTCGTGGGAGACTTTTTTGCCGTTCAGCCAGCCAAAACTGTTTTGATGTTGATACAGTTCTGCATAGTAGCCCTCATCAAAGCCTCGATCCCAGGGGAAATATCCCGCAGTTTTACCTACGTGCCACTTGCCCCAGGTGCCGGTTTTATAACCAGCATTTTGCAGAATATTAGACATTAAGATTTCATCTTTGGCCATAAAGTCACGGCCGCCATGAACGCCTGATACCCCAGTTTTGTAGGGATCCCTGCCACTGAGTAAGGCGGCGCGAGTGGTAGCGCAAACAGGCGTGACGGTAAAGTCATTGAAGCGCACAGCTTGCTCTGCAAGCCGATCAATATTGGGCGTGCTGATATAAGGATGACCATGGCGAGATAGATCGTCGAAACCGAGATCATCCGCAGTGATCAGAATAATGTTTGGTCGCTGGCCTGAGGTTTCACTGTGCACTAAGTGACTGAACAGCAAAACACCGATAGCTAAAAAAGGCAGTAACTGTTTCATCTTTGCGCTCCTATTTTGAGGTTATTTACAGATATTGTATGGCTTCAGCGTGGGCCATGAGCAGATGATAAAGCGTACTGGCAGGGGCTGAGGCGTTAATGACTTGATTGTCACTGTTTAATTGGTCCACGTACAATGCAGGATGTTGCGGGTTCACAAAATGCGTGAGTAAATTTTCGATAGCGATGCGAGCATCATCTAAATAAGGCTCGGGATTGGGTTGGGTTCGTGCCATCGCGAGACTGGCTTTTATCCATTCGGTCATTGGCCAGCAACGTTTTGTTTGCGCAGATTGTCCACTTTTCAGATCGACCTGATCAAATAACAAGCGCTGGTTGCCATTGGTCGTCGACAGACCTAATGCCAGAGCTTGGCGGTAAAGTGTTAGGCAATAGTGGGCCACAGGTTTGTTGGTATACCTATGATACTCTTGCAGTAACCATACCCATTCCATCATGTGACCGGGCTCTACAATATCCCCTTTGGTTTTGGATAACTGCCAATCATGGGTGAAAAACTCGCGTAATACGCCGTGCTCATGATCGTAAAATACATTTTCAAACAGGCCGAAAATCTCTCCAGCATAACCCAACCATTTTGCGTCCCGAGTGGCTTGATAAAGGGCTAAAAAAGCTTCAAATAAATGCATGTGGGGATTTTGACGACGCCATGGATATTCATAGCTTCCCTCTAACCAGCCTGCAGACGAGCCCTTGAGCTTGGCCTCTATGCTGTCAATAAGTTGGTTGGCTTTAAACAGGGCATGCAGGTCGTTAAATACCGCGTAGCGCCATGCATAAGCGAGCAGGAAAAAAGCGCAGTCGTACAGATCGACACTGGGATCGGCAACCTTGTCTTGGTTATCGAGGATATGACTGAACATGCCGCTATCGTCAATTTGGGCGTGCTGTTGCACAAAGTTGTCTAGTTGATTCACCTTGTGCATGGCGTCTTTTAGCCAGCCTTGTTTACTCGCATAGGCGCAACAGAACATTTGCCGTGCTTGAACGCGAATACGTTTATTGGCACTAACGTCAGCTTGTCCATTGGCAAGAAACCCTTCAATGGCACTGCCATTAAGCATAAAACCGTTTTCAGCCCAATAGGGCAGGGTGTGCTTACCCAACCAATTGTCTAATCGGTGAATGGCAACCTGCAGCGGGCTATTTGAAAATTCAATGGCGTATGACATATATGAACCGGTTAACACTGTTTATATTAATCTGTGAGGTAAATATCACACAAAAAATGAACCGGTTCAATTTTTACTTTGTAATTTTATTATTTTGTCTTTTCTGTAAAGGCAGAGGTGCTTTCACGAATGATGAATTCATAAGGAAAAACGTATTCTTTATTTTCTGTGACCTTGCCTTGGATCATATCAAGCAACATTTCTGCTGACTTTTCGCCGATTTTTTCCGCTGGTTGGGCAACGGTGGTAAGCGTTGGCACGACATATTTAGACACGTCCATGTCATCAAAACCAGTGATTGAGATATCTTGAGGAATACGTAAACCCTTGTCGATAAAGCCTTTCATCGCCGCTATCGCCATTTCATCGTTCATACAAAAAACCGCACTAGGACGATTTTCCATATGATAAAACTGCTCGGCAGCGCTGATACCCGACCAATAGTTAAAGTCACCTTCAATCACCAATGATTCATCAAACTCAATACCTTGTGACTCAAGTGCTTGTAAATAACCTTTCATTCGATCCCGAGTATGGGGATTTGTTTTTAATCCCGAGATAACACCAATGCGTTTATGACCCTGCTGAATCAGGTGCCGTACCACTTTATTGGCTGCGCCGGCGTTATCGATACGTACTGAGCTGTAGGGCGTACCTTCGCAGCTACTGGCACTGACGGCAAATACACCCGCCTTGGGCAACAGTGAATCATTTTCTTTGTAAGGACGTAGATTGATTACGCCATCGGCTAGACGAGTTTCAACCATACGAATGAAGTCTTTTTCTTTATTCGATGAATCACGCGTATCCCCCAGTAAAACGTTGTATCCGGCGCGTTGAGCCACGGATTCAATGCCGCTAATAACCTTGGCAAAAAACAAGTTGGCTATGTCGGGTACCATGACCACTATGGTGTTGGCCGTGTTGCTGCGAAACTTTTGTGCAAGCATGTTGGGCTTGTAATTGAGTTTTAGAATGGCCGCTTCGACCTTTTCTAGATTCTTTTTCGAAACACGCTCTGGATGGCTCAGTGCTTTTGATATTGTGCCAGTGGATAACCCTGCTTCTTTTGCCACGTCTCTGATGGTTGTCACTATGCTGCCTTTCTAACTGAATAACGGGAAGTTGTTGACCCCTGAGCGCTAAACTATCGGCGCTAAGAACATCGCTAACTAATATGGGTTCAGTTTACTTAATCTAGCGTTTAACGCCAGTAAATCCCGTTATTAAAGTCATTTGATATTGGCTAGTGGTTAATAAAATGGAAAATTTAACTTGATAAATGAACCGGTTCATTTTATGTTGGTGTTATCTGACCACCATCACTAAAAACGTTGTTGCTGTAACGACAACAGGAATGCAGATCCATGATCTTATCCGTACTCGATATCTCGATTATTGCCGCTTATTTACTCGCCATTGTGGCGTTGGGGTTATACATCTCTAAATCTGCAGGCAAAAACGTGCAAAGCTATTTTTTAGGTGGCAATCAACTCAGATGGCAGTTACTTGGTTTATCCAATGCATCCGGCATGTTCGATATCAGCGGCACCATGTGGATGGTGTACTTGCTGTTTATTTATGGCCTTAAAAGTGTCTACATACCTTGGTTGTGGCCGAGTTTTAACCAAATATTTCTGATGGTTTTTCTGTCCATCTGGTTACGTCGCTCGGGTGTGATGACGGGGGCAGAATGGATCCGCTTCCGCTTTGGTGAAAGTAGGGGGGCGACCTTAAGCCATTTTGTGGTGGTGCTGTTTGCGCTGCTTAGTGTGTTGGGCTTTTTAGCCTATGGTTTTATCGGTATTGGCAAATTTGCCGCCGCTTTTTTACCTTGGGAATTGTCGTTAGACCCGCGTACCAATGAAATTTATTACGGTTTAATTATGACCGCATTGACCTCAGTTTATGTGGTCAAAGGCGGCATGGTCAGTGTGGTATTCACGGAAGTACTGCAATTTGTGATCATGACCGTTGCTTGTATCGCCATTGGCATTGTAGCAATGATGAAAGTTTCTCCGCAGATGTTGGCTCAAGTTACGCCAAATGGCTGGGACAGCCTCGCGTTCGGTTGGAATTTAAGTTTAGACTGGAGTGCCATTCTGGCTCAGGCTAATCAACGCATAATCGAAGATGGTTGGTCGCTGTTTTCCGTATTTATCATGTTGGTTTTGTTCAAAGGCATACTGCAAAGCATGGCGGGGCCGGCTCCGAATTTTGATATGCAGCGGGTGTTGTCCGCCCGAACCCCAAGCGAAGCGGCGAAGATGAGCGGCTTTGTGAGCCTAGTGTTATTAGTGCCTCGCTACATGATGATCACAGGTTTGGCGGTCTTGGCCTTGGTCTACTTTATGCCAGCGTTGAACGCCATGGGACCGGATGTCGACTTCGAGCAAATCTTACCTTTCACCCTAGCTAACTTTATCCCCAGCGGATTGCTGGGTTTGATTATCGCCGGTTTGTTAGCCACCTTTATGTCGACCTTTGCGGCGACCACCAACGCCGCACCTGCCTACGTGGTTAATGACATATACCGTCGTTATATCAATCCCGATGCGTCTGCCCGAACTTATGTACGAATGAGCTACTTAGTGTCCGTGGTGTTTATTGTGCTTGGTACCGCAATCGGTTTATTTATTCCGTCGCTGAACGCCATAGTGTTGTGGTTAGTATCGGCACTTTACGGCGGTTATACCGCGTCTAACTTACTTAAATGGTATTGGTGGCGTTTTAACGGCATGGCGTATTTCGCCGGAATGTCCGCGGGTATTTTGGCCGCGATACCTATGATGTTCACCGATATATCACCGCTGTATGGCTTCCCATTTATGTTCGCGGCATGTCTAGCAACCTGCATTGTGGTCAGTTATATCAGTGCACCGGATGATATTGAAGTCGTTAAGCACTTCTATTTAAAGACACGCCCTTGGGGAATATGGGGACCCATCATTGCTGCGGTACAAAAAGACAACCCGAATATCCGTCCAAATACCGAATTCAAGAAAGACTTGGGTAATGTGGTTGTCGGTATTATCTGGCATACCAGCCTGACCGCGGCACCGATTTTTCTGGTTATTCAACATTGGGGTGGCCTGACCATCGCCACGGGCGTCGCAATTATATCCAGTATTTTACTGAAATATTTCTGGTGGGATACGTTAAGCGACGAACCGCAAGAGCAACACACTTTGCATCAACCTTCTGTCTATTCTCCTGCTCAGCAGGGGAAGTAACATTATTGCGAACAAGAGTACTATTTATGAATAATGACACCTTATTTCATACCCGCGTTAAAGACGTCAAGTCCCAGCACGGGGCATTACTGAGCACGAAAAATCAGCCAATTGAATTGAGCAACGGCG
Source organism: Paraglaciecola polaris LMG 21857 (assembly GCF_000315055.1). Lineage (GTDB taxonomy): Bacteria > Pseudomonadota > Gammaproteobacteria > Enterobacterales > Alteromonadaceae > Paraglaciecola > Paraglaciecola polaris. The sequence continues at coordinate 48,114 of NZ_BAER01000015.1, forward strand.
TATTTCAACGTTGGCAGCATCCCATTTTAACGGCTGCGCATGCGCCGTTAAGCTGGCGTTATGATTTTAGTCCGGCGCGAAATCCGTTTTTCATGGAGCGTATCGGGATCAATGCCACGCTCAACGCTGGAGCGATATACTTCAAGGGCAAATATACAGTGGTTGCCCGGGTTGAAGGCAACGATCGCAAATCGTTTTTCGCCGTGGCGCAAAGTGATAACGGGGTCGATGATTTTACTTTCTGGCCGCGTCCCATACGTATGCCTGAAACCGAAGTACCTGATACCAACATATATGACATGCGCCTTACCGAACATGAAGACGGCTATATATACGGTTTATTTTGCACCGAACGTAAAGACCATACCGTACCCGAAGATACTTCGGCAGCGGTCGCTCAGTGCGGTATTGCACGTACCAAAGATTTACTTAATTGGGAGCGTTTAGCTGATTTAATTACCTACAGTGGCCAGCAGCGTAATGTGGTTTTGCACAGCGAATTTGTCGACGGCAAGTACGCTTTGTACACCCGTCCTCAAGATGGCTTTATCAGTGTCGGCGGTGGTGGTGGGATTGGTTGGGGGTTGTGTGATTCAATGGAAAACGCCAAGATTGCGCAAGAAACCATCATAGATCAGAAGGTTTATCACACCATTTCAGAGGTGAAAAACGGCCAAGGACCCGCACCGATTAAAACCGACAAAGGTTGGTTACATTTGGCCCATGGGGTACGTAACACCGCAGCGGGTCTACGTTATGTGCTGTATATGTTTGTGACTGATTTACAGCAACCTTGGGTTATCACCCATAAACCGGCGGGTTATTTACTGGCACCTGAAGGCGAAGAACGCATTGGTGATGTATCTAACGTGGTATTTAGTAATGGCTGGGTCGTTGACGAACAAGAGCAAGTCTTTATTTATTACGGCTCAAGCGATACCCGCTTACATGTCGCCACTTCAAGCATTGCACAGTTATTAGATTATTGTCTTAATTCCCCCCAAGACGGCTTTAGCTCGCATACATCAGTCGAGGCCATTTATGATTTGGTCGCCCTAAATGAGGGATTGATATGAGCCTCGCGGCAACCCATGCTATTTTGACCACGCCGCTGAATCGCCAATCGGTGGAGGGGGAATTGACCCATATCGCCGATTGGTGGGTCAAGCACAGTGTGGATCATGTAAATGGTGGCTTTTATGGGGAAATTGATTTTGTTGCCCAGCCGCTAAGCGACGCGAATAAGGGGGTCATTTTAAATAGCCGCATATTGTGGTTCTTCAGTGAAATGGCACTAAAAGATGACAGTGCTCAGTACAAGACCCTTGCTATCCGTGCTTTTGAGTACTTGTTAGCGCATTTTGACGATAAAGAGCATGGTGGCGCGTATTGGGAAGTGGCGTTTGATGGCCGTTTACTCCAGGGTAAAAAGCAAACATACGCCCAATGTTTCTGTATTTATGCCCTGTGCAGCTATTTCCGTTTAACAGCTGATCCGTTGGCACTTGAAAAGGCGGTCAGCTATTTTAATTTGGTCGAGCAAAATGCCAGAGACGTCAAGTGTGGCGGGTATATTGAAGCGTGTAGTGAAGATTGGTCAAGCATAAGTGATTATCGCTTGAGTGATAAAGATCTTAATTTCCCCAAATCAATGAACACCCATTTGCATGTGTTAGAAGCCTACAGTGCGTTATATCAAGTGCATAAAACCGCCCAGACCGAAGAAGCCCTACGCCACATCATTGATGTATTTCAATTTCATATTATTTGCCATAAAAGTGCACACCTTAAGTTATTTTTCGATATGCAATGGCGGGATCAGTCACAAACCTATTCATTTGGGCACGACATTGAAGCCAGTTGGTTATTGTGGGAGTCAGCATGTGTACTAGGTGATAAGCGTGTCATGGGCAAACTTAAACCGATCATTATCGACCTTGCCCGAGCTTGTTTAGATGAAGCCATAGGAGATGCGGGACAAGTATGTGATGAATTTATTTTTAGCTCGCGAAAGCGGGTATCTACTAGCTATTGGTGGGTACAAGCGGAAGCTTTAGTGGGCTTTATGAACGCCTTTGCATTAACTAAAGATGAAAAATACAAAGCGGCTTGTCAGCCTATTTGGGCTTTTATTCAGCAATATCACATCGACTCTGTCCATGGTGAGTGGCATTGGCTAGCCAGCCAAGATCAAGATACTGACAGTCGGATCTATAAAGCAGGGTTTTGGAAAGCCCCTTATCACAATGGTCGAGCAATGATGGAATTGCAGCGTTTGCTTGGGCAGTCATAAACGACTTACTCACAAAGACCGCGTTTATGCCCATCGTTACTATAAAATTTGAGCGGATCATAATGTTGAAACATATTCTTTTTTGGGGTTTTTTACTGCTCACTAGTTCGCGCGCCCACAGTGAGTTTAGTCACTTTATTACTCGTGAGGGTAGTCAATTACTGGACGGTGATAAGGTGCTGCGCTTTGCTGGCTTACATGCGCCTGAATTACATCGTATTGAAGATGATGAGCGGGGCGTATGTAAGGCTGACAGGCGAGGTTGGGGGCAATATTTCAAATGGCCTACTTCCGATGAGCAGCAAAACTGGATCCGCTCACTGGTGCGCTCAGGGCAAAAGGTGACGCGTATTTACGTACTTTCGGTGGCGCAATCTGATGATGTCCTGTGTGAACGGCAAGTCCATATATTGCCGCCGATTGATGCCAGTCACATGCCGCGTCTAAATGAAACGGCTATGCAGGTATTCGACAATATGATTGCTCTGGCAGACCAAGAGGGTTTACGTTTGATCGTGCCGTTTATCGATCATTGGAGTTGGTGGGGAGGGCGTGCTGAGCTTGCGGCATTTTACGCTGAAAGTGCGGACGACTTTTATGATCCTAACAGCAAAACCTATCAGGCCTACCAGTCCATTATTCAACAAGTGATTACTCGCACAAATAGCATTACGGGTCGAAAGTACTTTGAAGAAAAGGCCATCATGGCTTGGGAAACCGGTAACGAATTAAAAGACAGTACCCCTGAATTTGTGACCCCAACCAGCGCACTAATAAAGCGCTTGGCACCCCAGCAGCTTGTTGTTGATGGAATTTATTTAACGGTATTGAGTACGTCCTTGGATGATCCTAATGTGGATATTATTAGCAATCATTTTTACTCGAGCAATCACAACAACAAGCCGCAAACCATTGTGGATAATCTGACGGCGATCCAGGGTAAAAAAGCGTACATAGTGGGCGAGTTTGGTCTGCTGCCTCTGGATCAAATCCAACGTATTCTGCAAGGCGCGGTCAATGTCGATGTCAATGGTGCACAAACATCTGGGGCATTGGTATGGGGCTTTCGTGGCAGACGTCACAATGGTGGATTTTACTGGCACAGGGAAGGCAATTCAGATTACTACAGTTACCATTTACCTGGCTTTGTTGAAGGGGCAGCCAACGACGAACAGGCGGTTATTAATGCGCTAAGGCAGGCTCAAGCCGGTATGTTAGGCGAGCTCAATGCTCCCCCACTGCCTATTCCACTGGCACCCAAGTTACGTCCTATTTCCCAAAACCGAGATATCAATTGGCTGGGCTCGCCAGTTGGACGGCAGTATCGCATTGAACGCAAAGCGTTGAATGACAATCAATGGCAAGTTATCGTCAGTGGCATTACAGACGGTAAAAATCAATATGACTCTCGGGTCGATAACCTGTTTACCGATACCCAAGCGCTCAGCCCCGGAAAAACCTACGTTTACCGAGTCATCGCCAGCAACGAAAGTGGCGAATCACCACCTTCAAACGAGCAACTGTTAATTGTGGCTGATGTTGCAAAGCCCTAATAAGTTACAAGCCCAGTTCTGATAACCCAGGATGGTTATCGGGACGGCGGCCTTGTGGCCAATGGAACTTGCGCTCTGATGCTGCAATGGGTAAATCATTAATGCAGGCGAAGCGATTTTTCATTAATCCGTTTTCATCGAACTCCCAGTTTTCATTGCCGTAAGAACGAAACCAGTTACCGCTGTCGTCATGCCATTCATAAGCGTAACGCACCGCAATACGATTATCGGTGAAAGCCCATAGCTCTTTGATCAAGCGATATTCTAGTTCCTTGTTCCATTTTGCGGTTAAGAAAGCGGCAGCTTCTTCGCGATTATGGATAAAGGTGCTGCGGTTACGCCATTGGGTATCCACTGTATAAGCGAGGGCGACCTTTTCTGGATTGCGACTGTTCCAGCCGTCTTCTGCTAAACGCACTTTTTCACAGGCGCTGTGTTCATTAAAAGGGGGTAAAGGGGGGCGTGTACTCATGTTGATATCCTTTTTTTTAATACGGTTAATGTTAGTTCGTGGGTAATATTGCGAACTTGTGCTGGGTTTACAAGGCAATGTCTAATCTAGAACAACCTTTGGCTGGCACCGCGCAGCAAATCAGTACTTCGTTGTCTTCTATCGGAGCGCTAGGTGTACTGCGATAGGTCACTGCACCCGATGTTAATTTCACTGTACAGGAACCGCAACTGCCACTTCTGCAGCTAAAATCGGGTGCTAGGCCATGTGCTTCAGCTACCTCTAAAATAGTGGGCTCGCCTTTGTGCCATGGTTGTTCGAATTTGCTTTCGGTGAAGCTGATTATCGTGCTCTGGGCTTCGTTTTCTGCGCTATTTTCTATTGTGTTTTTAGGCTTAGACATTATTTTACGACTGTGTTCTATCCTATGCTCCGCTTCGGCTGCTTGGCGTATTAAAGTAGACGGGCCAAAGGTTTCTGCATGTATATTGTCATCAGCGATGTTAAGTGAGATTAATGTGTCGTACATGGCCTGCATAAAACCTTGAGGCCCACACAAATAAATGTCACATGCCTTATGGGCGGTATTTAAATCGAGTATTGGCTGCAGTAACTCGGCAGTAATACGGCCTTTGGCATGATAATCAATAGCTGATTGCCCATCGTCAGGTACAGAACTAAGCACTGAGTAATAGCGTATTTGCTTGGCGCTTTTGCTCTCTAAGTCTTTGAAGGCGGCGCTAAACGCCCGCTGTGCATTATTTTTGGCCGAATGAATGATGGTCATTGGCCGTGTGTAGCGGGTACGCAGCCCTTCATTTAGGGCATCTTGGGCCATGGCAATCATAGGCGTAATGCCGACCCCAGCACCAATTAATACGGCTGGGCGCTTAGCGTGGTTATCAATGTGAAATTCACCCTGTGGAGCTTTGATATCCACTAAACTACCAATCGATAAAGTATCATGCAGTGCTTTTGACACGAGTCCATGGGGCTCTCGTTTAACCGATATACGATAGTGGTCAGCGCCCGGGGCTGATGAAACCGTGTAGTTGCGTATTTTTTGTTTTTGCTCAGGCCCCGTAGGAATACGCAGGGTTAAATGCTGCCCAGGGTTAAACGGCAGTACTGCACTTGCATCATTGGGCGTTAGGTAGAATGAGCGTATCGTAGTGCTCTCATCGACTATTTTTCCGACCTTGAATGTCTGCCAACGGTTGCGGGTTTCTTGGGCTTTGCGCACGGCATCAGCGTGCTGCCAAGTGCCAGTTTGCATGGTGTTTGGGGAGTAATCGCTAAAGCTAGCGCGAAACGGTAGGGCATTTTTTAGGCGTATGCCTTTAGATAAGGTAAACTGCCAGCCACGCTGTGCGCCTTTAAACGTAACAATGCGGGGATCGTCCTCAAGTAACACCTCTACCGTGCCGGTTAACATCAGCAAGTCACCTGTGGTGAAGTCCGTAAATATCAATCCTGCTTTTGGGTTGACCAAAAAATTACCCATGGTATTAAAGAAGTTGTTACCCGCGTAATCAGGGATCCTCAGTATATCAGCGGGCACGTTATCGTTATTTACCCCCACAAAGCCTGGCATGCCACCTCGATGGGAGACATCGACTCCTAATGTGTGTTGATGACTCTTTTTTGCTGTTGTGCCCGCTGAACTGGCGACAAAAAAGGTATCGGCCTGATTGATAACGTTTTTGGCTGATGTATCCAAACGCTTAAAATACTCAGGGGCGGGGGCAGCAAACGTTTCGTCTACAGAGCGAATAAAACGAATATCCCGAGTCTGAATATATTGCGGGCAATTGCCAAAAGACTGTTCGATTTCTAAGGTTAACTGTTGTCCTGCTATATGGCTTATCCTGGCATTAACGCGATTTCGACGTCGCGTTGGCACTTCAATACCCAATAACCCAAGACGTGCGCCCGTGGTGAGCGAACCGAGTAGTGGATCCCCCTTTAACACCTTGCTGTTTAGGGATAGCTCAGTTGGCGTAGGTGATTGAATAAAGCCGGGCGAACCAGGCAGAATCGATGCCCAAAGTTGCTGGTTCTCATCAGTGCTACCGACGACGACAAAGGGTAATTGCTTAAAAAATTCACGGTGTTGATCTGGCATAAAAGAGCGGATAGCACGGCGACCAATGGCGTCCATATGCTCAAGTTTACCAGCACGGTTTTGCATTTGCTGCTCACCGATATGGAAAGGGGCTTGGCGGTCGTTGGGGATCATAGGGTGCTCCGCTGTATTCAAAGCTGCGTTATGCTTAACGCTTGGGGATCGGGCCGCGTACACCGGCCCCGTTATGTTTTTAAAGCGACTAACTGTGTTTAAGCAAGCAGGCCAGCTTTGGTCGTGGCCATGGGTTTGAAACCATCAAGTGCTTCAACGTTGGCTAAAAAGCGGCGCACGTTAGGATAAGCAGCTAAGGATACATTGCCCTCTGGGGCGTGAGCTGTGTAGGTATATATAGCCACATCGGCGATGGTGACACTATCGCCGACTAAAAATTCGCGACCAACTAAATGCGCCTCAAGTTTCGTGAACACGCTGTCGGCAGTCGCCTGAGCGAAATCCGCATCTAACGGGGCGTTGAATACCGTGATTAGGCGCGCCGCACAAGGGCCAAAGGCAATTTCACCTGCAGCCAAGCTTAAGAATTTTTGTACTTGGGCTTCTAGCACGGGATCCGAAGGTAAAAAAGCGGGAGCGTACTTACGTGCTAAGTAGACCAAAATAGCGTTTGAGTCTGAAATAACCACATCGCCATCTTCAAGAACGGGTACTTGACCAGCCGGGTTTAGCGCTAGAAACGGTGCCTTTTTGTGTTCACCACGGGCTAAATCAACATTGATAACGTCATGGGCGATACCAGCTAAGTTAGCAAAAAGTTCTGCACGCTGCGCGTGGCCTGAAAGAGGAAACGAATGGATACGTATGGCATTTGACATAAAATTAACCTTCTTTGGTTGTATTACATTATCGCTTTGCAAAGAGATGGTGCCAGCTTACTTTGCCGGTGGCGGTTTCTCTTGCGTCGTGTTGCACAAATAATAGGCATGAAATACTCTATGAACAATATGTTGATTTGTGGAATAACTATGTACAATTTGTTCATAAATGAAGTTGGTCGATAATAGGAAACTGGGATGGATACGTTAGATGGCATGCGAACGTTGGTAGCCGTTGCGCGGCAAAAATCTTTTACGGGCGGGGCTAAACAGCTGGGTATCAGTACCAAGTTGGCCAGCAAGTATATTGGGCAATTGGAGTCAAAACATGCCGCGCTATTGTTTCACCGCACAACGAGAAGCGTGACACTCACTGACACAGGGCGTGCGTATTTTGAACGGTGTTTGCCATTGTTAGAGCAAATTGATGAGTTAGATGATGTTATCCAACATAGACAAGCCTCGCTATCAGGTACGATCCGTTTAACTGCCCCGACTGCGTTCGGTAGCACTAAGTTAGTGGATGCACTGGCGCCTTTTTTACAGTTACATCCCAATATTAGGGTAGAGCTGAGCTTGTCTGATCAGCACGTCGCCATTATCGATGAAGGCGTAGATGTAGCCATACGCTTTGGGCAATTACAGGATTCGACCCTTATTGCCAAGAGACTCATGCGAATGCGTATCGTGGCATTTGCCTCGCCTGAATATTTAGCTCGCCACGGCAAACCAAGCCATCCGAGTGCGCTGGCGACGCACAATTGTTTATTGCAAAAGTCCCAAGTTGATCCGGACAATTGGAAATTCAAAGTGGATGGTCAGCTCGTGATCGTCAATGTTCAGGGTACGTTTGCCTCTAATTCGCCAAGGGCAGTAACGCAAATGGCCAGCCAAGGATTAGGGATAGGTATGGGCCCCAAGTACGTAACCGAGCCCTATGTAAAAGACGGCAGCTTGCAGCTGTTATTTGAAGATTACGAAGCGAATGAACTCATTTTAAATGCGGTGTATGCCTCCAATCGACATATACCGGCACGCATAAGAGCGTTACTTGAGCACCTAGCGGTGACATTTAAACAGTAACACTCGGTTCACTTTGGCTGAGCAACCATTCATGTATTTCCTGGCGCTGTTCAAGTACAAACAACAAGACGACATCGCCGTGTTCGGCTGCCGCCACTGCTTTTTGCGCGCCTTGTAAAGGTGAGTCTGCGGTGAGAATTCCTTGGTCGTCAACGCCCATTTCGAGCAGAAATTGGCGGGACAGGGCAGGGACTTCATGAGGGGCGCGACCGCGTAAGTATTTGTCTAATTCAGCGATAACATACACAGCGGCATCAAGCTCTCTTACGGCCGAAGTTAGGTTATGCATATCGTCGTTACTACGATCGCCAGCGTGGCTAAACATGCTTATGTAGCGGCTAGCGTTAAGTTGCTTGGCCATATTCACCACGGCTCGCATGCCGTGCTCATTATGGGCGAAATCAACAATTACCTGTCGGCCGTTTATGTGATAAACGTTCCCTCTGCCTGGGTTGTCTTGGCTGTCGCTGCCAAACTGCTGTAACCCTTGCATTATGGCAGCTTGGGGTAAATGTAAGGCTTTGGCTAAGCCCACCACTCCTAATGCATTTTGCACATTATGCACTGCTGCCCCATTTAACGTCATGGGTACGCGGTTCACATGGCAGATGGCATCATATTGGCCTTGGTGGTGGTAAACTATCTCACCTTGGCGAATGAAAACCGCTGGGGCGCCTAACTGTAATTGCTGCTGGATAAGCGGATTGAATTCATCACAACTGAACCAGCATATGCTTGCTTTGACGTGCTTGGATTGGCTGATCACTAGTTGGTCATCGGCATTGAGTACTAATACATTGCTCTCGTCTAAGGCTTTGGCCACCACAAATTTTGTTTGTGCCAGTTCTGCTACCGTGTTGATACCGTATTGACCCAAATGGTCGCTAGCAACATTGGTGATAAGGGCAGCATTGACTTTTTTGACGGGTAACCCTCGGCGCAATATTCCGCCTCGGGCCACTTCTAACACGGCTAATTCACAGCGGGTGTCGCGCAGTAACATGCGTGCGCCGCCCGGGCCTGAGTAATCACCGTAATCAATGATTTCGTCTCCCACACGAATAAAGTCTGTGGAGGTAACACCCACACAAATACCAGCGGCTTTGGCCATTTGTGCGGCTAACCTGACACTGGTTGATTTACCATTGGTGCCAGTGATCAAGGCGCTGGGTATATCTTTATATTGCACCCAAGGGATGGATTCAAGGTCGGGAATTTCCCGCACCGGCCATGTGCTGGTTGTCGCGCCCATACCCAAACTAATGTGATCATCATCCAATAAACAGCTGACCTGGTGCTGCTCAGCGGCATGCATAAGTGCAAGCATCGCTGGATTTTTTTCCTGTTTTAGCTCAGCCGCTATAACGTGTAAACGTGCTGACCAGTCAGGAAGTGCGCTGTGTTGCAACTCGCTAACCGTGCAATCCCAGGCCAGTTCGAGCACATCACAGGCGCTATACAATGAATCTAGCGGCGCGCTAAGGGCAAAGTTAAGGCCGAACTGATGCAGCCTATGGGTATAAGACTCTTGCTTCCAGTCAAATTCTGACAGTAGATGCTCAACCCATTTTTGTAAGCAGCTCAGTACTGACTGTTGCTCTATTCCTTCGAACAACACGTCAATAATTGCGCCGGATTTATCCCACAGTAGGCTTGGTCCTGTTAGCCGGCGTACCTCGTCTAATTGCAAAGTAAGCATTTTACGTTAATCAGCCTCTTCGTCGTGTTCAACCACTAAGCGTACGCCGCGTTCGTCCTGCACAAGGCGTTGACCGGATGTGAGCTCAAACTTATGTTCAACGGGTTCAAACAGCTTATCTGGGTAGTTATTTGAAGGAGCAATATCGGCAGGTTTGACTTCTACAGCACCGTTAAAGTGCACGATTTGTTTCCAGCTACGGGTAATGTCATCCCCTAAAATAATCAGCAAGTCACCCTCATGGCAATCCGTTAGCGCCTGTTCGATTGCATCTAGCTCCGAAGGGATAACTTGAATTGCTTGTTCGTTGACACCGGCCTCAAGCAATGTCTTTTTCAATAACAAAGGCACTTCATCATGCCCTCGGCCACGACGGCTATCGTCGGCTTTACAAATGAAACTATCGAAATGTTGAGCGACGATTTGTGCCGCCTCAATAATATCTTCGTCTCGTCTGTCGCCGGGCATCGCCAAGACCAATCGGCGCTTACCGCTAACATCTAAACGGGTGGCAAGATCGGTAATTGACTGGATGGCAGCTGGATTGTGAGCGTAATCAAGAATGACTTTAAACGGATGCTCGTCATAAATATTTAGACGGCCAGGTGCTTGATAGAAAGAGGTACTAAAAATTCGTAATCCTTGGCGTATGTCTTCCAAAGGAATGTCAAAACTGTAAGCCATCGCAGCAGCAAACATGGCATTTTGCACGTTATGCATTGCCTTACCTTCGATGGTTGCCGGGATCAAGTGGGTCCACAGCAGTGGAATATGCGCGCCTTTGTCGTACAAGGTGATCATGTCACCATTGATGCCTTTTTCCAGTACCGCTGCCATACCACCACTGCGGATATGTTCGCGTACTAGGCCATGGCCTGGATCCATAGTGACGTAGCAAATACGTTCAGCGTCGCAATAATCTGCCATTTGTAAACACAGCATGTCATCGGCGTTGAGCACGACGCAGTCTTTGGCCACTTCGACCACAACGCGCTTAATTTGTGCTAGCTGTTCGACTGTGTCGATGCCACGTAGTCCTAAATGGTCTGCGGTGACATTTAAACAAGCGCTCACATTCGATTGAGTGTATCCCAAGCCGCGCTTAAGTATGCCGCCTCGCGCCGTTTCTAATATGGCAAAATCCACATTAGGGTCTCGCAGTACGATCTGCGCTGAAGTGGGGCCAGTCATATCTCCTTTGACCGAAAGATGGCCATCAATATACACCCCATCAGTGGATGTCATGCCGGTGGTAAAGCCAGCACTTTTGACTATGCTGGCGAGCATTCGGCTGGTGGTAGTTTTACCATTGGTGCCTGTGATAGCCGCCACTGGAATACGCGCTTTACTGCCCGCTGGGAACAGCATATCGAGTACTTTGCCTGCCACGTCTCTTGGTTTGCCTTCACTGGGGGCAACATGCATACGAAAGCCTGGCGCAGCGTTGCATTCACAAATTCCGCCACCTATCTCTTTATACGACTTACTGATGTCGTCGGTGAGAAAATCGACGCCACCAATGTCTAAACCAATGGCTTTAATGGCGCGTATGGCCATATTGCGGTTATCTGGATGCACTATGTCTGTTACATCAATTGACGTGCCACCCGTGGATAAATTGGCAGTCGAACGTAAATAAAATAACTGATCTTTTGCAAGTACTGTATCTGAATTGTATCCCGCTTCTTCTAGCAGACGCTCTGCTTGGTTGTCTAAATCGAGACGGGTTAACACTTTTTCATGACCGATACCACGGCGCGGATCCAGATTCACGGTATCGATTAATTCACTGATTGTGGCACTGCCATCGCCAATAACATGACCGGGCACGCGCTTAGCGACAGCCACTAGTTCATCGTTCACCACTAACATACGATGGTCAAAACCGGTTAAATAGCTCTCAACCAAGACCGCTTTGCCAGTACCAAACTGCAAGGCTTCATGGAATGCGGCACGCACTTGTTCATCATCAAGCAAGTTAATGCTGACGCCGCGGCCATGGTTGGCATTGAGTGGTTTTACGACAACGGGATAACCGATTTTACGGGCGGCGCGCACAGCTTGTTCTGCACCATAGATCATGATTTGCTGGGGAACCGGTAAACCTAAATCGTTCAGTAGGTTGTGGGTGTCCTCTTTATCGCAGGAAATTTCCACTGCAATATGCTTGGTTTCACTGGTGATCGTGGCTTGAATACGGCGTTGATATTTACCATGACCAAATTGCACCAAACTATAATTATTTAAGCGTAACCATGGTATTTCACGGTCTTCAGCCGCTTTTACGAGCGAGCCCGTGCTCGGGCCGAATTCTTTGCGCTGAGCCATGCGCACAAAATCGTGCAGCTCGGTAGAGAAGTCAAAGTCATCGGCAACTTTAGGTTCAAGTTGAGCTTGTATTTCTTTAGGCATGAGGTGAATGAGCAGCAACATGCCTAGCTTACCGGCTTCTAAGCCGACATCGCGCTGATGATATTGATAAACGACATCATAACACCCCACTTTTCCGCTGCTACGGGTTCTGCCGAAGGTCACATCTGCGCCCGCCAGTTCTTGCAACTCTAGGGCGACATGTTCCCAAATATGGCCTATCCAGGTTCCTTCATCTTCTTTCAAACGACGAATGAATCCTCCTTCTTCGCGATACGAGCAACCGTGATTTTGTAACGAGGGCAGTGCCGCAATCAGCCCATCAATAAAATTTTGGCCGAGTTTAACTGACGGCCAATTCTCCAGTTCACCAATGTCAATCTGATGACGAATGACCGGGAAGTTGGCATAAATGTTAGGACCTACATAAACATTGGTACTGAGTATTTTCATCGCTGAGTCTTTCCTTGAGTGATTATTATCGATGCCACATTGAAGCGAAAATCTAGTCGTTCGCTTAGCGTAAGCGACCAGTGCCGGGCATAAAGAAAGCCTTTAAGAGGATCTCTGAAGGGATCCATTCTGCTAAAGTATAAAAAAAAAGCAGCCTAAGCTACTTTTATTATCGGTTATGATCTAAAGCCTGAAAATAAGGCGCTATTTAACGTACGCTTGTTTGCTGTTTAAGTCAAAACGACTGCCAGCAGACAATATATGCACCTTTAAATTAAGCAAGGTTAGGGCTTCGCCTCTATTGGCTTCAGCCATAGATGAATATTCTATGTTCGACGGGTCGATAACGGTAATCGCACCACTGCCTACCACGGTGAACTCGTTATTTTCATTGATGAATGCGGCAGTGTCTTCGTCCAAGCCTAAGCCAATCAAAAATGGATTGTATGACACGGCACTTAGCAAGCGTGCTAAGCGGTTACGTTGGTTGAAATGCTGATCAATCACAGCCGTATTAACCAAGCCTAACCCCGGGGCTAAACTGACGCCATTTTCAGTGGGTACAATACCTGTGCTGCCAGCTGTGATCATGTGCTGTGACACAATCGCAGCACCAGCAGAAGTACCCGCATAATGTACGCCTTGAGCGTTTAGCTGTCTGATGGCTTTGGCTATTGGCGTGCCGCCTAAAATAGTCGATAAACGCAGTTGATTACCACCGGTCACAAAAATGGCGGTGCTTTGCTCTAAGATTTCGACATATTCTTGTTTTTGCGCGTCTGAGCGCTCAGTAATAGGCAGTACATGGGTCGTACCTGCTCCCAATTCATTAAATAGGGTTTGGTAGCGATCACCTGTGTCATCTAACTGAGACGCAGTTGGAATGACAGTGATTACGGCATCTGCGCCGCCGGCCAGTTCCACAAATTTTTGTAGGATTTCTGGGTTGTGTAACTTGTCTTCAGCGCCACCGATAGGGATAACATAACCCCGGTGAGTACCTGCAATATCAGGAGAGGGCATAATTAATTCTCAAAAGAGCCTTTTTTTATTATTTCGTTAGCAAAAATATGCCATTGCCCTTGGGCCATGACGTGGTTAATACGGTTTGCTTGATCTAACACGATCAAGTCAGCATCACTGCCTATGTTTAAGTTGCCTTTGTGGGCAAAATTCAGTAACGCTGCCACGTTACTGGTGAAAAAGGGCAAAAAGCGTTCAAGGTTAATGCCGTCGTCAAGTAACTGATAAAACACCTCTGTCATTGACGTTGAGCTGGCGAAGTCCATTTTGGTCATGTGACCGTGATGATCGAAACAAGGCAGGCAGCCGCCGCCATCAGAACTAATTGTTAGCTTATCTTGGGGGAAATCCCCTTGCATATAACGCAGTAACGCCGCGGCGGGTTCGTAACCTACATCGCCGGTTTCAAAGGCAGTTACGTCTATCCAACAACCTAATTTTGTGAGCTCACATGCTTCATCAAAGAGTTCTCGACGACGATTTACATGAGTCGGATTGTACGTTCTGGCTGGGATTTCAGCACTGGCAATCGCTTCTCGAACCAAGGATAAACCTCGTTCACCATCACCGAGATGCAAATGTATTATCCCTGCTTTCCCTGTCATTAAACGGGCGACATGGGCTTCAGATGCGATTTTAAGTAATTCATTTAAAGTCGGTTGACTAGAGCGATGGTCACTAATAGCCAACTCACCCACGCCTATAATTGGGTCGATAAAGACAATATCAGATTTCACTGATCCGGTTAGCGTGGTCGGAGGTAAATGATAACCACCAGTATAACAATACGCAGACAGACCTTCTTCCCGTAAGGCATAAACTTGTGCCAACAAGGAGGCCGTAGTACGGGTGAGGTCGTCGGTACCCAATAAACCTAAAACGGTGGTCACACCTGCTCGAGTGAATTGGCTCAGTGGCACAGGCGGCACACGTGTTGCAAAACCAGCCTCGCCGCCACCACCTGTAATGTGGGTATGGGCATCGATAAAGCCTGGGATCACGGTTTGACCTTCAACGTCTATGACTTGCACGTTTAACTCTGCGCTTAATACCGGCACAGTATCACCGACGTATACGACTTTTCCGCCAGCAAGCAGCAAGTGTTTTCGCCCCTTGGCCTCAGGAGCGAATAACATGGCATTTTTAATCAGTGTGATGGCAGGGGATTGATTCACCGGAACTCTTAATGGGGATACCTGAATAATCGTGATCCTAAAGCACCCGCTCTGGATAACAAAGACATTTGTGTGAGTTTAGTGACAAATAGCGTAATCAGCCAAAATTGACCCTAGCAACCGCTATACTTCACTGGTTCAGGCTAGGCTATTAGCGGCGTAACGCTAAGTTGCGCAGACGCTTCTATTTCATCGCATCACGTATGTTTTTTGTGCCCAGCGCCTTGCGCAAACGTTCAATGCCTTGTTCGTCAGGTATACCAAAACGCAGAGCATTTCCTTCGTCGCATAGGCGCACGTATATTCCCTGCTTACATAGGGCGTCAAATAGCGCTGGAGCGTGGGCAGTTAACAAGGTTTTAAATAAAGTAGTGCCCTGCACCGGGACGTTAAATATGGTGGTTAATACATTATGCAATACTTCGCTTAAGTTATTTAATACCTCCCGCTGTGCGTGCTGCCAATGTTTATCAGCTAAGGCTTGTGCGCCAACGTATTGTGCTGGGCCATTGACAGACCACGGACCTAGGGCATGCATAATGAGCGTTAGCCAATCGTCGCTGGCTATCACAAACCCGAGTCTTATCCCTGCTAAGCCAAAGAACTTGCCGACTGAGCGTAAGATAAGCAGTGCGTCTTGATTTATTTGCTTATGCGTGGTGTTTGCGCTTAATAATGGGGCCATTGAATGTTCTGGCGTGGCATCCATAAAGGCTTCGTCAATAATCAACAGGCCATTTTTAACACTTATCATCTGAAGCAAGTTGGTTAATTGGGCGCTTGTGTGCAGTTTTCCAGAAGGATTATTGGGGTTAATAATAAGTACTATGTCTCCCTGGCCAATCAGGTTTACATCCGGACTATCCGTATAATCAAGGGTGATGAAATCAGCATTTTGCCACGCCTTTCTATGTTCTTGATATCCCACTATGGGTAGCCATACACGTGCCGCCTTAAAACCTCGTTGTTTACACAATTGTGGGAGTATTTGAATAATACTTTGGCTACCTGGTGTCGCGAGTAAATGTGTGCTGCGGTAATAATGACGAGCTGCACTTAATAATGCGTTGCTTGGTTGAGGTAAGCGCTGCCAGCAGGCTTGTGGTATCAATCCTACGGGATAGGAAATGGGCGCAATGCCGGTGGATAAATCGAGCCAATTTTGCCGGGCAATATGGTAACGCTTAGCCATTTCACCCAGTTGACCGCCGTGCACTAATGCCGGTTCATTCGGCGATGTATTCTCGTTCATACAAATGCTTCCATTAAAAAATTGCTTTGCTCACTAAGGCGCAAAATAACAGCATAAAGGTGAATATCCAGGCGCTGCGTTTTACTAGGCTAATACTCCTAGGAATATCACCTAATGCGACTTCTCGGCCTCGACCCAAAATGGGGCTGTGAATGATGTTGCCTTGATATCGCGAGGTGCCGCCTAAGGTAAAGTCTAAAACACTGGCACCGGTCGCCATACATCGCCCACCATTTTGACTTTTATACTGCCGAGCTTGCTGCCATGCGAAAGGTAAAAGCTTGAAAGAAAAAGGCTTTGGTCCTGCCAAAACATACAATAATGAAGTGCAGTAGGTACTTAGCCAGCCGATGTGATCATCGACCCGAGCGGCCCACCAACCGAAATATAAAAAGCGTGCTGTTTTATAGCCCCACATAGCATCTAGGGTGTTGATTAAGCGGTGCAACACGACTAGAGGGGCACCGCCAAGCACGAAATAAAAGAGACTGGCGATCACCCCATCGTGACCGTTTTCTAACACCGACTCCACCGCCGCTCGGCTCATATCTTGTGTTGTCAGTGTTTGGGTGTCGCGACTCACCATGTAGCCAGTGAAATGCCGAGCGCACGCCATATCCCCTTGAACAAGCGGTTGGTGTATTTGTAAAGTGTGCTGTTGCAGGCTTTTCAGGCCAATAGCTAAGTACAGCACAACACTATTGAGTAACCATATCAGCGCAAGCAATAGCGGAGAGTCACTGCTTGCGGCATAAGCGATAGAGTTGAGTACCCATAGGGCAACTGGCAGGGGCAGCACTAATAATGCCCAGCACAGCATACCTTTGAAACGTGTTTTTTTGCGCTGAAGCCGGGCTTGCTCTGATGAGCGCGGCGGATTAAATTTTGCGGCTAGGCAATTAGCTAAGTGACCAAACCCTATTAGTGGATGAAAATGTTTGGGTTCGCCTAAGGTGCGATCTAAAAGCAAGGCAAACACTAGCTGTGATCCGCTTAATGCTAAGGATGAGAAGGACAAAAAAGTGCTAATGAAGTCAATCAATGAGGCCTGCCCAATGGAGGTTTTTGGACCGATAAATGAGTTTCATACCTTGGGTGTTATTCAGTAACACGGGTGTGGTAAATAGGCTCATCAGGCAAGCTAGGGCGTCGCCATGGCTAATAATTAAGATGTTCTCAGCGAATGATTGAGTGGCTAACTCATGCAATGCAGCCACCATACGCTGACGCACAGTGTCAGTGGTTTCGCCGTATCCGTGGGCATTGCCTGCCGGCTGAGACGTGTGTTGATAACAGTGCTGTTGGAATTGGGTGAATTCCGGCAATTCCTGCAAAGCTTGACCTTGCCAGCAGCCGAGTTGACGTTCAGCGAAGCCGGGTAAACTGTGGTGTGCAATGCTCAGTTGTTGGGCACATATTTCAGCGGTTTGTTTGGCGCGCCCAAGGTGCGAACTGACAATGTGCTGAATATTCCATTGTTTGGTTTTGCTCGCAAGCACGCGTGCTTGTTGTTTACCTAACGCTGTCAACGGACTCTCCATGTGTCCTTGGAGTATTCCTCGGGCATTGAATTCGCTTTGCCCGTGACGACAAAGGTAGAAACATTTTGTGAGCGGCAAGTGTGTTAAAACAGGCATAAAGGCTTCAATACTCGACTAATTATGCGCAGCCGTATCGGCTTGGTAGAAGCGCCGAGCCACATCGATTTGCTCGCACATTATAGCGACTTCATCCAGCATACGGCTGGTCATGCGGTGCACTTTGTCGGCGTTGGGATGAAATATAAACTGCTGTTTGGCCGCAGGGATATGTTGCCATTGCCCCCAGTTTATCGAATCGGGTGAGTCTGCCGCATGTTGGGTGGGCTGAATAATGACCTGTGGTAAGGCAACCAAAACTTGTTCTAACCCAACTGAAGGGTAATCATCTGTGGCATTCATAAACGGATTTTGTGCGCCACAAAGAGTTAATTGTTGTTGCGGCCATGCATTGTTTGCAACTGTTCGAAGGGGACGCGACCACAGCTCATAAAAGGTGATAACGGGGGCCTTGTGTGCGTATCGTTTTTCTAGCGTTGTGAGTTTTTGTTGGTACTGTGATGCGGCTTTTTCAGCGGCTTCTTCGCGGCCTGTAAGCTGGCCCAGCATGAGCAATTCATCAGCCACTTGGGCTAACGTTCTGGGATTCGAAAACACCACTTTAGTGTGGTATTTCTGCAAGCGCGATAAATCATCTCCGGGATTACCGGTTTTCCATGCGATAACGACATCAGGTTGCAATTGGACAATTTTTTCAATCTGCAGGCGAGCATAATTACCAATTTGCAGGATCTCTTTTGCTGCCTCTGGATAATCAGCATGGGCTGTGGTGGCAATAAGTTGCTGACCAGCACCGATTTCAAACAGCGATTCCACAATATGTGGCGCTAGCGCGATAATGCGCAATTTTTGCCGCTTTTCTTTACTCAGCTGTATTATTTGTTGAAAATTAGCGTTAGTGGTCTCTTTGGCCGTATCTAAGGTATTTGCCAGTGCATGAATACTCGGCAGACAAAGCAGAGTACTGATGAGCAGCCAGAGTCGCTTACTGCGCCGCCAGATAGCCATTACCAGTCAATTCCTTTTTGTGCTTTTATGCCAGCTTCAAAGGCATGTTTGATTGGACGCACCTCACTTACCGTATCGGCTAATTCAATCACTGCGCGGTGGCAGGCGCGGCCGGTGATCACCACATGTTGGTTCTTAGGTCGATTTGACAACGCGCGGATCACATCGTCTACCTCAATGTATTTGTAGGTCAACATATAGGTGATTTCGTCGAGCAGGAGTAAGTCAATGGAGGGGTCTTGTAAACAGGCTTTGCTGAATTCCCAGGCCGTTTGCGCCGCTGCCATGTCGGTTTCTTTGTCTTGGGTTTCCCAAGTAAAACCTGTGCCCATTACATGAAATTCTACGCCGAGCTTTTCCAATAAATCGCGCTCGCCGCAAGGCCAAGTACCTTTTACATATTGTACCACAGTGGCTTTTAAACCATGACCTACCGCTCTGGCAACGGTACCAAAACCCGAGGTTGATTTACCTTTGCCGTTACCCGTGATGACGATCAGTACCCCTTTTTCTACTTGTGCATTGGCAATACGTTCATCGACTTTGGCTTTTTGTTGCTGCATACGTGCCTTGTGGCGGGCGTTGTTGTCTTGGTTATCGGACATAATGTTGTTCTCCCTGGGGATGTTGTGTGGTCAAGGTGGATAATTTAGGGCTAGCGAATTGTTGTTGAATAAACGATTCGATTGTGTCCCATTTCAAGTGTGTTTGACATGCCAGGGCAAGTCGTTCAATTTCGTATTCTTGTTGGGCGTCATAGTCTTGGGCAATATCGGTATGGGCGCCAGCCCAAAGCAGCAATTGTTGCAGTGCTTGTGGTTCATCGAATAGGCCGTGTAAATAGCTGCCTGCTACTTGATTATCATCACTGATACAGCCTTCTTGTTGTCCATCGTCCAATAGGACAAGCGGCGCTGCATCGGGCGCTCGAACACTGGAGCCGATATGAATTTCATAGCCGCGAATGGGAATATCCGTGTTTTTGCTGTATTTAAGACACAAGGTACCAGTGCTTTGGGTGAGCTGTTTTTGGCGATGCAATTCAGTCTCAATGGGCAAGTAGCCCAAGCCTTGGCTGACCCCCGGGGAATCCTCGATACCATTTGGGTCGGCGATGCTATTGCCTAGCATTTGATAACCACCACAAATACCTAGAACTTTACCGCCGTAGCGAAGGTGGCGCTGTAAGTCTTTGTCCCAATGTAATTTTTTAAGTAAGGCAAGATCGGCACGCACGTTTTTACTGCCGGGCAGAATGATTAAGTCACAGGCCGGGATAGCAGTACCTTGGGGCACAAATGTTAGCTTTATTTGCGGGTGTACCCGTAACATGTCGAAATCGGTATGGTTGCTGATGCGTTTAAACACAGGAACACATATACGTAATCGTATATCATCTTGATGCAAATTTTGCTCTGCTTGAATGGCATCCTCGGCGGCGAGTTGTAAATTGTGAATATAAGGTAGTACGCCTAAAACGGGTTTTTGGGTTCTTTCTTCTAACCAGGTTAGCCCTGATTCTAGTAATTTTATATCCCCGCGAAATTTGTTTATCACAAAGCCGACCACGCGATTTTGCTCAGACGTAGAGAGTAAATCTAGGGTGCCAACCAGTTGCGCAAATACCCCACCTCGGTCAATATCGGCCACTATGATCACAGGACAATCTACTGCTTCGGCAAACCCCATATTGGCAATATCGCCTTTACGCAGATTGATTTCCGCTGGGCTACCTGCACCTTCCACCACAATAACCTCATACTCGCGTGTTAAACGTTGATGAGAGCTAAGAACCGCTTGCATGGCCACTTGTTTGTAATCATGGTATTTGGCTGCTTGCATGTCGGACACGGCTTTACCGTGAATAATCACTTGGGCGCCGGTATCAGAGCTGGGTTTAAGCAAAACAGGGTTCATATCAACACTTGGCTCGATACCTGCGGCTTGGGCTTGTACTGCTTGCGCGCGGCCAATTTCACCGCCATCTTTAGTAACGGCGCTGTTGAGGGCCATATTTTGTGGTTTGAACGGGGCAACCCGGTAACCTTTATGCTTAAGGCAACGGCAAAAACCAGCGACTAACATGCTCTTGCCAGCATCTGAGGTGGTACCTTGGATCATGATGGTTGCACTTTGAGGCCGGTTATTCACTTTTTGTCTCATAGTGCGCTCTCGTTAAATGGGGGCTTGGCGATAAAATTAACCACAGGCGCTGCATTGGCGTATTCAGCAACTGTGATGCGGGTTAAGCTGGCGTACCCGACTTGAAGCTTGCTATACCAATCTCCTTGCTGCCAATCGGCAGAAAGCACTTCCGCTAATATTTGGCGAATAACCCCACCATGGCAAATCAATAAACAGTTCTGCCCTTGCAATTCAGTGCCTAATCGCTGCCAACAATGGGCTACTCGGCGATGAAACGCATCAAGGGTTTCGGCTTCGGGCAAGGTGCAATGAAAGGGATCGTCCCAAAATGTACTCAGGGCTAACCACTGATCCGTCAAATCATCGAACGGCACGCCATCGTATCGACCAAAGTGACATTCTTGCAATGGGTCTTCAATACGCAGGGGAATATCTAACTCAGTGGCCATTTGCTTAGCAAATTCAACACAGCGCAGGCGCGGGGACGTAATAATAATGTCTGGTCGGCTGGTTTGTTTAATTTGGGCTCGCATACTGCGCCAACCTTGCTCGCTTAGTGGAATATCTGTTTTACCGTACAGCGCTGCAGGGCCATTTACTTGTCCATGACGCAGCAGATTAAAAATCGTTGTTTTAGCTAAGTCCATGCTTATGGCCTTTTTAACGGCATAGGTAAACCGGCGGCTACAAAGGTGACGTTATCTGCTACCTCGGCAACCGCTTGATTCAGCCAGCCCGCTTGATCAACAAACTGTCGGGTCAGTTCACCCATAGGAATAATGCCTAAACCCACTTCATTGGCGACCATGAATATATCGGCGTCGCTGGCCACCAAGGTCTGGGTAAAGGTTTGAAATAATAGGCTGAAATCTTGCTCTGGGTGGTGGTACAAGTGGTTATTAAGCCACAGGGTTAAGCAATCGATCAGCAATATGGGGGGGGGCATTTATGAGCGCACTTTGCTGGGTGATGAAAGCTGTTAATGCTAAGGGTACTTCTGTTAGCCCCCAATGGTTTGGGCGTTCTTGTTGATGACGCTTGATGCGCTTGGACATTTCAGGATCGGTTGCGGTGCCGGTCGCCACATACATGACGTTTCGAGCCGATTTTTGACTCAAGGCTAAAGCTTGTTGTAAGCCATAATTTGATTTGCCGGAGCGTGCACCACCTAAGATTAAATGTAACATGGGGCCGCGCTCCTTTTATTCTTCGGACTATTATTCTTCAGGCTCTTGAGCAAGGGTGAGGTGCGTATCAAAGCGCAAGTATCCCAGTCGAGGTGATGCCAGAATGAGACTGGATGATTGCTAACAACAGCAGATAGATCAGTAGTTCTTGGACTTGTTGAGCAAAGCCTAAACAGTCTCCTGTGTAACCACCAATGTGCTTGCTAAACCACCACTTGAGGATAAGGCGCAATACAAGGCAAGACAATAGAATAAGCATAGTGCTGGTAAAAGGCAGGTACCACAATCCAGCTGTACTTGTGACAACAAGCCACAATAATGCCCTTGGTTGCATAGGGTTGGCCAATGGCTGGCTTTTACTGTTGTGAGTATCGCTGCGTGCGTATGCTAAATGTTGTACATGGGATATAGCTAATCCCCGTGATAACGGATAAGCGATACATAACGCTAAGTTCAACTGTTGGTTTAGTGCTAAGGCGCTAAGCAAAACGGTTTTTGTTAGCAAGATGCAAATAAGCGCACAAGTGCCGTATGTGCCTATTTGGCTGTCTTTCATAATGCTCAGTTTGCGTGCAAGGGTGTGACCGCCCCAAAAGCCATCACAGGTATCCGCCAAACCATCTTCGTGCATTGCTCCGGTGAGCAGTAAGCTGAGCATTACTAGCAAGCAAATACTGGGTATAGTGCCAATATAAGGCGCAATGACTAGATAAACACCCCCTAGTAGGGCGGCTAATAACCAGCCAATTAAGGCAAAATGTTGGCCCGCTTGGTGTAATTTTTGTGGACTGTAATTAATACCCTTAGGCACTGGCAGGCGCGTGAAAAAACTCAATGCTAAAAAACACAGATTTAACTGATTTGCTAGGGCATGACCGACAAGCGCTTTTTTGAGCACGTTACTTACCTATTAGCTATTTAAACGGTGACATTGGCACTTTCAAAAGTAGCCATGTCGTTGTAAAAGCTCGCGGCAGCTTGCAATAAGGGGAGGGCAAGAGCCGCACCTGTGCCTTCGCCTAAACGTAAACCGAGAGATAATAACGGCCGGGCGTCGAGTTGGGCCAATACTTGTTGATGGGCATGTTCAGCAGAGCAATGGGCAAATAGCATGTATTCTTGCGCGCGAGGCGCGATACGCACAGCAATCAGCGCTGCCACACTAACAATAAAGCCATCGACCAAGATACTTTTACCCGCTGCTGCGGTTGCGAGCATGGCGCCAACGATTTGGGCTATTTCAAATCCCCCCACTTCAGTTAACGCGATTTTAGGCGTAAACGCTTTGGTGCCGTGCGTCTTATTGACCCGCTCCAAGGCGTCACATATTAGCTGTACTTTTTTAGCCAGTTGTTCGTCATTAATGCCGGTACCTTTGCCCGTTGTGCGTTCAGGGCTTAGGCCGCAAATAAGCGATAACAGCGCCGATGCACTGCTAGTATTGCCGATACCCATTTCACCAAAAGCAAGAACATTGCTGCCCTGGGCAATATGTTCAGCGGCGACCTTAGCACCTAGGGCTAAGGCTTGTTCGGCTTGGGCTTCTTTCATGGCTGGCTGACAAGCAAAATCAGCGGTGCCGTGGCCAATACGCTGCTCTATGAGCATGTCGGATGATTGACTGTCGCTGCTGGGTGTTATTGGTTGAAGAATGCCTGCGTCAATGACTTTCATATTCCAGCCAAGGGTACGACAGAAGCAGTTAATAGCGGCACCGCCATTAAGGAAGTTCAGCACCATCTGCTGAGTGACCTCAGGGGGGGCGATACTAATACCGTTGCGGGCTATACCGTGATCCCCAGCAAACACTAACATGACAGGTTTATTAATTTGAATCTTAGTCGCTGAGTGGCTCGTACCCTGTTGAATTTGGGCCAGCTGACGTGCCAGATCTTCAAGTTGTCCTAGTGCACCCTGTGGCTTGGTCTTATTATCAATATGGGCATGGATAGCCGCTAGCTGGCTAGTCTTTAACGCAGAGATTTGCCAATATCCTTGCGTAAATAAGGATGAGTCATTCGCAATATCCGCTGATGTGGCTGTTTGTGACGGCGAATATACCTCAGGGCATGCCGCCGGATCTTGTTCGGGCATATGTTGAGCGTCGATTGTTAATGTGCTGAGTGTTCCAGTGTTCATGTGTATTCACTTCTTGTTAGTATTTTTATGTCTGCCGCTGCCTGAGAGCGAGTAAGAAAAACACGCTGCCGATGGCCGAAGTAATAATGCCGATAGGAATTTCCTGTTCGGATAAAGCGGAGCGGGCGACAATATCAACCAGCACCATGAAACTACCACCCACCAATACACAACCCATTATCAAGGCCCGGCTCGTGACACCCACCCAGCGGCGTACTATGTGCGGTATCAACAAACCGACAAATCCAATACCGCCGCAATAGGCAACGATACAAGCGGTAAGTGCTGCGCAAATAGCCAGAGCCATCAAGCGAATGGCGGTGACATTCACCCCTAACGTTTTGGCGTTTTCATCCCCAAGTAACAGTGCGTCTAAACGTCGACCAAACAGCAATAATAACATTACGCTACCCATGACGACGGGTAACATGATCCACGCGTACCACATTTCCACTCGGGCTAGGCTGCCCATTAACCAGAAAATAACCTTATTGGCAGCAAAGGGGTCACCTAAAAACAATAGAAAATGACTGAGTGCGCTGAGCATAAATGACACCGCTACGCCGGCTAACAGCATATTTTCACCACGGCCCCCAAAAGAGGTTGCGGCTAACGCCTGTACCAAGGTTACGGCAAAAGCGGCGCCTAGAAAGGCGGCAACCGGCAGTGCCAGCGAAAATGACACATTGGGCAGCATGCCAAATAAATTCAAGGTTTCGCCTATTTGGCTATCAAATAACAAAGTAGCAATACTTGCCCCGAGGCCAGCGCCTGATACCACACCAAAAAGATAAGGATCGGCTAAACCGTTACGGGTAATGTTTTGTAATGTGGCACCGGCGACGGCCAGGCCTGCTCCGACTAAAAACCCCACTAGGACTCTAGGTAAACGTATTTCCCAGAATATAAGGGTATTAACTGGCGTCGCACAGTCAGCTACAAAGCACTGGTAAAGCTCGGTAGGGGATAATTCAGCAGCACCAAAAAAGATGCCAATCACAGGCGATAGAAATGCAAGAACGAGTAACGCAGACCACTTGTTTATCATGAGTAGTCGCGCCTGTCTGACGTATTCGGTTGGGGGAATTGTACGATTTCAGGTTGTCGGCGGGCTTCAAGCTCATTAGGCGGGTAAAAGTCCACTCGCAGGTTGTGAGTTACGTCATCACGGCGTATTTGGCAGGGAATTTTAAAAACATGTTCTAACATGGATGCTTGCAAAACATTTTCCACCGACCCTTGAGCCGCCATTTTCCCGTTGTCTAGAATGCATAAATGGTCGCAGTAACTGGCGGCCAGATTTATGTCGTGCAAGCTCATGACCACAGTAATTTGCTGCTGGTGGGCAAGGGTTCGTAGTAGTTTTAGTATTTGGTGTTGATAATAAATATCCAGATGATTGACCGGCTCGTCGAGTACGATAAGGGCTGCTTTTTGCACTAACGCCCGGGCAATCAACCCTCGCTGTTGCTCGCCGCCAGACAGCGAACTAAATGTTTGCTCTGTCTTGTCGCTTAAGCCGACTTTGGCAATGGAGGTCGCAAGGTGTTGATGATCTTGCTTCGTTTCTCTAGATAGTAAAGTTTTATGCGGCAACCAACCCATACGAACGATTTGCTGCAGGTTTAACGCAAACACGTTTTCATTGAGCTGATTGACCACAGCGATTTGACGAGCACGTTCTAATGGACTGTATGCGTTTAATGCTTTTCCCCGCCAACTGACTTGTCCGTGACTGGCTGTTTGACCAGAAAGCATTTTCAGTAAACTGGTTTTACCTGCGCCATTCGGCCCCAGCACACCTAGCACTTGTCCGCGCTCAAGGCAGAAATTAATATCAGACAAAATAGTCTTGCCACTGACGGCATAGGAAAGCTGTTGGGCTTGAAGATTTGTCGGATTTAACACGGCATCTGTGCTGTCATGATGGTTCAAATAGACACTCAAACAAAGCAGGAATACACAGAGCAACCAGGGTTAAAAACTGGAAAGGCTATCTGTTATTCACGTATTCCCGCGTGATAAAAAATAAAAAGGTGTAATTAGGCTGGTATCTGACTTACAAGCAGGCGTTCGAATAACCAATGTTAGCGAAAGGCTTGTTTACAGTTGCGGGTACAGTTCTGGTATCACACCAGATTCCCATTTAATTTAAACGCTTGAACAAATAAGCAATTTAAAACCTATGTATGGCGCGCAATATAACAATTAAATCAGCCCCCTACGAGGAGTAATTGCAAAAGTTACGGGGCGCCAATACAGGCAAGATTTTATGCATAAAGACTAAGGAGTTAAAACGCGGTGTAGTGAAAAATACGTATATATTGCGTTTATCGAAACGCCATCAAAAGCGTTTAATATCTAATTTTATTCTGATGATTTCAGCTATATAGGTCGAAGATGAACTTGCTAGTAAAGGCCAAAAATTGGCATTGATCTTTTGTTTTTAAGGTAGGTAAAGTTACCTTTTTTGTGGGCTGCATTTGTATTGTTACTTCCTATGATTAATGATAGGTTTCTGAAATTATTAGCTAATTCGTTAAGCGAATAATATTTTTATAAAAATTGACGTTAATGCTTCTACAAATATTTGCGTGCTACGGATGGTGCTGTTAGCCACTCTTTTTGTCGAAAGAAGCAATTATATAAGGAAATATCTTGAAAAAATTAGCATTAATTTTGCCAATCTTGTCGGTAAACTGTTTCGCACAACTAAACAATCAAGAGCAGCAGTATTCCGTGGGTATTGGTATGGGGGCGTTATACACAGGACTGGGAGCAAATATCGCGCTACTTTCACAGAACGACATGAAATATCTGTCACTGGGCTGTGTCGAATACAGTTCCAGATTTGGTTCAACCTGTGGTTTTGGCGCAGGCTGGGTAAAAACAGATTTATTCAATTTTGATAATAACAAACATGGTTTTGGTATATACGCCAGCTTGGTTGGCAGCGAGGTCTCAGTAAAGTATACCCAGAGCGATTTTGGGAATGATTATATACTCAAGGAACATGACTATTATGGATTGGGGCTCAGCTACACCTATTTCTTCAACGGTATAAACAATTCAGGTACCACATTGGGAGTGTCTATTCACGGTACGAATGCAGATTTTGATAGTCGATTTGCGAGCTTTTTGCAGGTGGGTTATCAATTTTAGCTTGCCATCATGCTGCGCAGGTAAAGTCGTGTCCAAATGTAATCTAACCGGTTTTTACATTCTAGCTTGGCAAGATTGACGAATTGCTTATTAATCTTGTTACCCCTGAAACGATTTTGAAAGCCGTTTTTTGTCTTCTGTTACAGCTCATTCATGCTCAAGTCCCTTAGCGCAAAAAATAGAGAAGTAAGGGCGGTATGGCGCATAACGATAAATTTAGGTCACAAACGTAACCCCTCGAGTGACAAAACATTTCTGGGTAAACAGAACCATGATATTTGCACAGTGTCATACGCCATTCATAATCAAGGGATAGCCAATCAAATGAGCATAAGCGTTGAAAAAAGTGATAGTCGATTTCAAAAGCGGAATATCACACTTGATGTATTGCGAACGCTTGCCATCGTTTTGATGGTGGTATTTCATTTTATGTATGATCTGAAGTTTTTTGGATGGGTGCAATGGGCCGTGCCTGACGGTGCTGGCTGGAAGCAATTTCGCTACCTAATTTTAAGTCTGTTTTTTATTAGCCTAGGTATTTCTATGGTTATGGCGCATTCAGCTAGAATAAAATGGCGCGCCTTTTCAATTCGTATCATGCAAATAGCGCTCGGCGCAGGGGCTATTACTTTGCTTACGCTGTTTATGGTACCCAAGCATTGGATTTACTTTGGTGTACTGCATTTTATTATTGTGGCAAGTTTGTTAGCGCTGGCATTTGTGAGCAGGCCTAAATTAGCGCTCTGCACCGGATTAGCCCTGATTATATTATTTAATCTGGGTGTATTGAATAGCGTATGGCCATTCACTTCGATCAAACACCTTTTGCCATCTTATTCAAATGATTATGTTGGTGTTTTTCCTTGGATAGGCGTTGTGTTAATTGGTATTTGGCTAGGCCACACTGAAAGCCTAAAGAATGACCCATTAAAAGGGGTAATTAAAAAAGATAGTTGGCTGAATGTGCCAGGGCAGCATAGTTTAATTATTTACCTCGTACATCAACCGATTTTTTTTGCTTTGATGGGACTAGTATCAGTCATTATTTAGCCTTAAAAAATGAAAGTGCTGAATGCTATACAGTAAACTAAACCCCTTGTGATTAATCTATATCGCTAGGATTTTTCTGGGCAATTTGCATCAAAAATAGAATTCTAGTGTGCAATTGAAGCAAAGGGTCTCAAGTTCAATTCAATATTGAATTAAGCGTTTGATTTATTTTGAAAAAAATGGTGGCCCAACCCTGACTTGAACAGGGGACCTGCCGATTATGAGTCGGATGCTCGTATATCACCCTAAAACAAGTTACAACTAATTACAACAAACCCTTGTTTTTTCTTCGCTATTCTAATATTCTTAGTTTTAATTCTTTCGTATAACACCCTAAATATTGTTACAACATTGAGAGCGATATGAAGTTTAGAGAAGTAAATTATGCATACCCTCTTCACCATGTGACAGTGAAGCAGAGGGTGAAATTAAGAAGCGGCAAGCTCGATGAATATATTATTCTTTACATTAAACCCATAGGTTCAGAAACTCCAATCGTATTTAAGGAATTATTTAATTATTTTAAAAAGGATGGTTCAAAGAGCACTTCATGGCAAAGACAAGTCGCACGTTCAGTCGGTTTGTTTTATGACTACTGTATTGTCAAAGCCCCTGTGTATAGAAATGACAATGATGTAGCTGATGTAATTAGAGGTTTTGTTGAAAGATCTCTAAGCGGTGATTCAGAGTTAGGTTGGACACCTTCCAGTGTAGCAGTAGTTAAGCGGAATCTTGCTCGTATTATCGAATTTTCAAAGCTAACCAATGAAGCTCTATGTGATGAGCTTATGCCTAACGATGGCAAAACGAGGATGAAGTATTTTTATCGAGCATACCACGTAAAAGAGCATGTTTTATTGAGTCACATAACAGATGTGAAAAAGGTTTCAGCATCTATTCAGTCCCAATCTAACGACCATATATACCAGTTTAATAGGACACCTAATACTAGGCGTATTGAGACTTTCCCTGAAGACTTAATAGAGCCGCTATTTAAATACGGCTTCAAAACGTCTAGGGGCGAAGATTTGGGAACGAAAATGATAACGGCCTTGATGTTGTTTGGAGGGCTGAGGAATAGCGAGCCGTTCCATCTTTGGTTTAACGATTTTTCTATTTACCCAAGCACAGGAACGTTAGGCATATTCCTACATCACCCTGAAGAATCATCTTGCAACATCCCTCCCCAAAAAAAAATGATGCGTAAAGAGTATTTAATGCACCGAGGATTAAAGCCCCGCAACGATAAGGCCACATCAAAAAGTTATCATGCTGGGTGGAAAGATCTGGCAGTCGATAATGATCATCGAACTGAGATTAGATTAATTCACACAGAGATAGAGACTCACTTCGTTGGTTGGTGGAGTGAGTATATGCATCTCAGAGAGGAGTGTATGAAAAGTTACAAAGAGAAACATGGCTCCGAACACCCATTTTTCTTCGTGAAACTAGGTGATAAGAAAGATTTGGGCGCTCCACTATCAATGAAAGCATATATAGATGCCCTTAAAAGAGCTTTCACAAGGCTGAGAAAGAGAGGGTACTCAGTGGAGTGGGGTTACGAAGATGGTGTAGGACCGCACCCAATGAGGCATTGGTTCATAACTAAGCTAGAAGAGAATGATGTCGAGAATAAAATAATACAAGGCTTAGCAAATCATCGAAATATACTGTCCCAAGAAATATACAAAGGGGCAACGGCTAAGCAGATAGATGAATCCTTGAGCAAAATATCAAAAAACTACACAATCAACTTATAAGGGAAGTGATGCTCGGTCTAATTAGGTCAGATGTTATAAAATTCGTACGTGAATCAGGTGGATTAGACTATTTGTCTAATGAAGAACTAATCGAAGTGTGCTTGGTGTCGCTGACAACCAAGCATGAGTATGAAGACGGTATTGCGTATCTGCAAGTGATAAGAGATCGGGGTATCTGTTTTTCTGAATTTTATAACTTTGCTAAAAATAAATGGGGCACACGGTCTTTAGTTAACCTGACCGCTAGGTCAAAAACGAGCGATAAACTGTTTTATTTTTATAAGGAAGTTGATGGCAAGGCAAAAAATAAAGGCTATGCGGAAAACAGCGCACCTAGACAAAAAAGTCGAATTTTCGCTATTCTTTATGCTTATTACTATCAAAAACACTCATTTGCAGATATTACGCTCGATGATGTAAGCGCATTACATTTGTTAGTGAAAGACAAGCATCCATTGTTTAGCGGTGAACGCCCATCCTCTGAGTATGATTTTGTAAGAAAGGATTTATCTGGAATATTGTTCTTCATTGAAGAAGGTTACGAATTTAATGGTACTGAAATTCCGAGAACTCTGGTTTCGGAAATAATACCTGAGTATCCCC
>NZ_BAER01000014.1 GCF_000315055.1 Paraglaciecola polaris LMG 21857
GGGAGTATATTAAACTAAATCTGTTGGATAGAAGACGATTGGATGGTTATGCTGACAAAATGTAAACCTAGCTGCGCCAGAATGTCGGTGAAAATAACACCAGCAATGAAAATACCTCTAATCGACCAAATAGCATCGCCAATATCAATAACCACTTCCCTACATCAGATACATCAGCAAACGAGCCTGATACCGTACCTAAGCCGGGGCCCAAGTTATTTAGCGTTGCAGCAGTTGCGGTAAAGGCGGAGACATCATCCATCCCTGTGGCAATCAAACAGACCATAATGACAACAAAGATCATCGCATAAGCCGAAAAGAATCCCCATACGGCTTCAACGACCTTATCAGGTACGGCGCGATCCCCGAGTTTGACGGTATAAACAGCCTTAGGATGAATCAATCGATCGACTTCACGCTTACCTTGCAAATAGAGTAACAGTACGCGCACCACCTTCAAACCACCACCAGTAGAACCTGCGCATCCGCCGATAAAGCTCGAAAAAATCAGCATAATGGGCAAAAATGCCGGCCAATGGGAGAAATCAGTCGTGGCAAAACCAGCCGTGGTGCTAAATGAAACAGATTGTACCAAGGCCTGATCTAGGGCAATACCTGCATTATCAAACCAATTAAATTTCATTAATATAAAAAAATACACAGCGACCAACACGAATTGGATCAAGAAAAAAGCACGGAGTTCAGGATCATAAAAGTAACCCATCAAGGTTCTGCCACTCGCTGCGGCATAATGCAGTGCAAAATTTAAAGCGGCAATCCATAAAAAAACCACACAAACGATGTTTATCCAAGGACTATCGAAGTAGCCAATACTTGCATCGTAATTAGAAAATCCACCTATCGCCACTGTCGAAAACGCATGGCATAGGGCATCAAACCAGTTCATTCCTGCCAGCCAATAAGCCACACCACAGCAAATTGTCAGCGTTAAATAGATGTACCACAGGTGCTTGGCGGTATCTGCTATACGCGGCGTCATTTTAGAGTCTTTAACCGGGCCAGGCGTCTCAGCCCGATACAACTGCATTCCTCCCACACCTAAAATGGGCAATATGGCGACGGCTAAAACAATGATCCCCATCCCTCCGAGCCATTGCAATTGCTGCCGATAAAATTGAACCGCCTTAGGCAGATAGTCGATCCCTTGGATCACGGTGGCGCCAGTGGTTGTTAAACCTGAAAAAGCTTCAAAAAATGCATCAGAGACTGACATTTCAGGTTGTTCAAGCAAGAGCAGCGGTAACGCACCAAAACTCGCCAATACAGTCCAAAATAAAACGACAATCAGAAAACCCTCTTTCGCGCGCAGATCTTTCCGATGAAGGCGATTGGGATACCAGAACAACAAACCGGTCACTAAACACAATAAAAAAGCGAGGAAAAAGGGAAGACCGCTGCCATCGTTGAAATACAAAGAAATGATAGCTGGAGGGATCATGGTCACACTAAACAGCGCAACAAGTAAGCCTAATATCCGAGTGATCGTTCGGTATTGCATAGCTTAATTTTTACCGACTAAATTACGCAACCTAATACGCTTTAAAAATACCAACATTAGTAATCGTTCTTTCTTAAATTTATTATTTACCAAGATGTGTAAGTTGATTGTCCGCCCCAACAAAATCAAAAGCAATACACAAAGCTGAATAATAGTACAAACAGGCTTTTATTAGCGCAGGCAATAACTTAGCCTTGCTAGCTAGGGTGCGTTAACCTTTATCGAAATAGCGATATTCCGTGAGAGGAAATTGAATGCATAAATTTTTAACCTAAAAGAATAAAAACAGATAAATGCCTAGCTAAAAAAACAAAAGTTTAACAAATTCTGATTAGCTAATCCCCCTTAAAAACCTCATATATATCGTAAAATGCAAAAAGAAATGCAGTAAATGTAAAATAAATGTAATCGCACACCTCCCTATCCCTTATCAATTCTGTCTTATGCTTTTCAACAGATAAATTGTATTATTTTCACACAAAAATAGTTTAACATTTCACCTTCCCTCTCTGGTAATTTGCGTGTAAAGTCACCTCCCCTTTTGGATAGCCCTAAATAATTATTAAATATGTTATCCACATTGGAAATTCCCTCTTAGTAATCGAAATTTATTTATAGTATTTAAATTCACCCCAATAAAATCAAGGGCTGTGGATCGATGAATAGATCCTGTATGATCGGCGCGCACCCA
Source organism: Paraglaciecola polaris LMG 21857 (assembly GCF_000315055.1). Lineage (GTDB taxonomy): Bacteria > Pseudomonadota > Gammaproteobacteria > Enterobacterales > Alteromonadaceae > Paraglaciecola > Paraglaciecola polaris. The sequence goes on from NZ_BAER01000014.1 coordinate 2,211, forward strand.
ACCTAGAATTTTATTCAACAGAGTTATCCACAAATTGATCCGATCTCTGCGTAGATGAAAATGTCGGTGTGTGGCATCCTTTACGCGTTTATATAAATCCTGAGACCTAAAATATCCTATGAGCAATTCACAACCCTCTCCTATGCCCGTAATTCCGAACAATCCGTTTATCTTAGTTGACGGATCTTCATATTTATTTCGTGCATTTCACGGCATGCCACCCCTAACGAATTCCAAGGGTCAGGATACTGGCGCGGTCTATGGTGTGATTAACATGCTTCGTAGTTTGATTAAGCAGTTTAATCCTACTCACATAGCTGTCGTATTCGATGCCAAAGGAAAAACATTTCGTGATGAAATATATAGTGAGTACAAAGCTAATCGCCCTTCTATGCCTGAAGAACTTCGAAGCCAGATAGAACCACTACACAAGATCATAAAAGCCATGGGTTTACCGATCATCGTTGAATCAGGCGTTGAAGCCGATGATGTGATCGGCACATTAGCAGACCAAGCAAGTAAGTTAGGGATCCCGACCTTGATCAGCACGGGTGATAAAGACATGGCTCAGCTAGTAAACGAGCACGTCACCTTAATCAATACTATGAATAACCATGTGATGGATCCACAAGGCGTTGTCGAAAAGTTTGGTATTCCCCCAGAATTGGTCATCGACTTTCTCGCTCTTAAAGGAGACAAGGTCGATAACATACCAGGCGTTCCTGGTGTAGGTGATAAAAGTGCGTTGGGTTTATTGCAAGGCATCGGTAACATAGACGAGATTTATAAAAATCTAGAAAAAATAGCGCAGCTTGATTTCCGTGGTGCTAAGAAAATGGCTGACAAAATGCGCGAGTACGAGGAGCAAGCGCGACTTTCTTACACCTTAGCCACCATTAAGTTAGACGTAAAAATGGACTGTAGCCCTATCGACTTAAAACCGGTTGATCCTGATTACAGTGTCCTGCAAGAGTTATTCACTGAAATGGAGTTTAAACGTTGGTTAAAGGATGCCACCGATGCATTAAACACTGGCCAACAAACCAACCAATCGGCCTCAACGAAAGCTGAGACTATTGACAAACCCGCACCTGAACTAAATTACCAAACCATATTAACGCAAGAAGCACTCGAGCATTGGTTAACAAAGCTTAACGCCGCGAAGCTTTTTGCCTTTGATACAGAAACAACCAGTTTGAATTATATGCAAGCAGAATTAGTCGGTATGTCTTTTTGTATCGAAGAAGGCGAAGCGGCTTATCTTCCTTTATCTCACGACTATGTTGACGCTCCCGAACAACTAGATCGCAAGGACGTTTTAGCATTGTTCAAACCATTACTCGAAGACGCAAGCAAAGCCAAAGTAGGCCAACATCTAAAATACGATAAAAATGTGCTAGCCAACTATGACATTCATCTTCAGGGTATCGCCTACGATACAATGCTAGAGTCATATGTGCTTAATAGCGTCGGCACTCGCCACGATATGGATAGCTTGGCACAACATTATTTAGGTTTAACCACTATTCACTTTGAAGACATTGCGGGTAAAGGTGCGAAGCAACTGACCTTCAATCAAATCCCACTTGAGCAAGCAGCACCTTATGCCGCTGAAGATGCGGACATTACACTGCGACTACATAATCATATTTGGCAAAAATTATCTTTAGAACCAAAGCTCGCAGCTGTCCTTACTGACATTGAAGTACCATTAGCATCGGTATTAGCCAAAATGGAACAATTTGGTGTATTAATCGATAGTCAAAAATTAAGTCAACAGAGCCAAGACCTCGCAGCCCGAATAATGCAGTTGGAAGCGGAAGTGCAGGAAATGGCTGGCGAAGAGTTTAACTTAGGTTCAACCAAGCAATTACAAGAAATACTGTTTAAAAAATTAGACTTACCAGTATTGAAAAAAACGCCAAAGGGCGCTCCATCAACATCTGAAGAAGTACTTCAAGAGTTAGCACTTACATACCCACTGCCGAAGTTATTAATGGAATATAGGGTGTTGAGCAAGTTAAAAAACACTTATACCGACAAGCTGCCTAAGATGATAAATGAGCGCACAGGACGTGTTCATACATCTTATCATCAGGCGATCACAGCAACGGGCCGATTATCTTCTACCGATCCTAACTTGCAAAACATTCCGATCCGATCAGAACAAGGCCGACGTGTACGCCAAGCCTTTATTGCCCGCCCAGGTTATAAAGTTGTCGCAGCAGATTATTCTCAAATTGAGCTGCGTATTATGGCTCACCTTTCACAAGACCAAGGCTTACTCACAGCATTCTCTGAAGGAAAAGATATTCACAGCGCAACTGCAGCCGAAGTCTTTAATGTGCCATTAGCGCAAGTAACAACCGAGCAAAGACGCAATGCCAAAGCGATTAACTTTGGCTTGATTTACGGCATGTCGGCGTTCGGTTTAGCGAAACAGCTCAACGTACCCCGCCATGACGCTCAGCACTATATGGATATGTATTTCGAGCGCTACCCGGGTGTCCTTAAATATATGGAGGATTCACGGCTGGTTGCCAAAGATCAGGGTTATGTATCTACCGTATTTGGTCGACGCCTTTATTTACCGGATATAAACGCCAGTAATGGTTTGCGCCGTAAAGGAGCCGAGCGCGCAGCGATCAATGCACCGATGCAAGGAACAGCAGCGGACATCATCAAAAAAGCCATGTTAAAAGTCGATGCGTGGATAGACTCGTTGCCCTATGATCAAACGAGAATGATCATGCAGGTGCACGATGAACTTATTTTTGAAATAAAAGAACAAAATCTTATCGAGCATAAGGATATAATCGTTGATTTGATGGAAAACGCGGTAAAATTAGACGTTCCCTTGATCGTTGAAGCTGGAATTGGCGAGAATTGGGACCAAGCTCACTAGGATAACGCCCGTTCACGATAATTAATAAGCGCTTTATGTAATTTAATTACAGAAAGCGGTTGGCATTTTAATGAACTTTGCATAGTATCTGTGCTGTAGGGTACAGAGGTATGTATTTTCAGACCTTTGCTTCGACCCCAGCAATTTGCTGGGGTTTTTTTATGTCAGAAAAATATCCATAGACGTTTTTATCAATAAACGCCCGCTTCCAGCCTTCTGAAACTATTTTCCATCGCGGTGAACTAATGTGAACGGATACACTCTGAATTATTGTGTGTGTTCTAGATGTTTAAAACCTTGTCCTTCGACAAGGTTTTTTTTTGCTTATTTATTCTTGCTCTGGCACATCTCGTTGGGCGTAACCAAACCACTGATCCAATACTCGCTCACAATTATCTAACCCCAAACCATTTAATGACGAAAACAAATGGATAGTCACATCACCACAAAACGCTAATGATGCTTCTCTGGCCATTAATAATTGTGCTTTGCGTTTACCCGATTTGAGTTTATCTGCTTTTGTTAGTAAGCCCAAAACTGGCAATTCTGCTGCGACTGCCCACTGAATCAATTCTTGATCCAAATCTTTAAAAGGGTGGCGTATATCCATTAATACCACTAACCCTTTCAAGCTATCGCGCTTCTGCAAATATTCGCCGAGTGATTTTTGCCATTTGAGTTTAATCGCCATAGGTACTTTTGCGTACCCATAACCAGGCAAATCAATAAGGCGTCGCTGCTCGTCCAAATCAAACACATTAATTAACTGAGTTCGTCCAGGTGTTTTACTTGTGCGCGCTAAGCTTTTTTGACGCGTCAAGCGATTAAGCGCACTCGACTTCCCCGCATTAGAACGACCAGCAAAGGCAACCTCAATTCCTTCATCTGCACATAAATGACTGATATCCGGTGCACTCAAATTAAACTTAGCTTGGCTATAATGGCTCACACATACTCCTACTGACAAAACGATTTTTGGTATTACCTTTATTGATGAGTCCATTATATCAGGTAAATTCAAATCGAAAGTGGTTGTTATGTCGTATAATATTGCCCTTATCCTATGGAATATATTTTACTGGCGCTGTAAATGTGTAAAATACACAGTTACTATTCTGATAATGGTCAATTAATCAGCAGCTTAATGAGAAAGAATATGAAAATAATGGTTTTGTTAGTTAGCGTTTTTTTAGGTTTATCTGCTAGTGCGTTGGCAGCAGGTGATGTTGAAGCAGGCAAAGCAAAGTCTGTTGCGTGTGGGGCTTGTCATGGTGCTGATGGTAATAGCATGATTGATATGAATCCCAAATTAGCGGGTCAACACGCAGGCTACCTCGTTAAGCAATTAAAAGAATTTAAACTCGCCGCACAGACTGGTGGTGAAGAAGGTCGTAACAATGCCGTGATGAATGGTATGGCTGCCGCGTTGTCAGAACAAGACATGCAAGATATAGCCGCATACTTTACAAGCCAAACAGCAAAAGAAGGTGAAGCACCTGAAGATGTAATCGAACAAGGCGGAAAACTATATAGAGGTGGTGATTTAGAGCGTGGTATTACGGCATGTACTGCATGTCACGGTCCTCGTGGTAACGGTACCAGCCTCTCAGGTTTCCCTGATATCAGCGGTCAACATACAACCTATTTGAAAGCGCAGCTAGAAGCGTTCAGGTCTGGACAACGCGCGAATTCACATAATGGTATGATGGAAGATATTGCGAAGCGTTTAACTGACCAAGATATTGATATTTTATCAAAATATATTGCAGGTCTTTATTAACCTTCTTTTCAACGACCCTTTTGGGTCGTTTTCTGTAATTGTAGGTGAATGTTTACAATGTATTAACGCAACACTATGTAAATGAGTTGTAAACCATTAGTTATCGTGTATTCTCTGACGCAGAAAAACAATAAGGACTGCAAACAAACCGTTTGCTCATGGAAGATAATTAGCAAGCAGTGCTAAAACTTTAAACCTTTGGTGAAAAGGCATGGACGATAATAATAAAGTGTCAGGAAGACCTAAAACTATATTATGTTTTCGTTAAAATTAATAAAAAGAGAAAACATGAAGGACCACCACTAACTGTTCAGGATGAACGACTGTCGGGATTCGTGTCTAAGGACACATCTATGATATGAAGGGCGATAGCTTAGCTATCGCCCTTTTTCTTATCTAAATTTCACTCCGTGCCTCGTGAACCATATTTAACCAGTCTGTTTTAGGGTAAAATCCGCGCAAATATAGTGGAGGTTATTTATGCCTAGAAAAAAGAAGTCTCGAAAAATTGGTCAAATCGGCACACCTTTAGCGCCGAAAGCAAAACGTAAGCCGGCAGCAACTGCCCCAAAACGAAATAAGAAAACTTTGGGGAAGCCCTCTGGAACTCGAAATAACCCAGAGCAAACCAGTACTTCGAATAAACAAGGAAAGAGTATTAAAGATCCTAGGATTGGCAGCAAGAAACCCATTCCTTTGATCATCGATGATGCACCCAAGGTTAAAACGGCTAAGCCTAAGTTCTTCTCTCCTGCTCAGGAACTTGAGAGCATTGAGCAGAATGAGCGCTTTGGACTACTACTTGAAAAACTTGATGCAGACGAGTCACTGAGTAAAGAAGAGCGTATCTTCGTCAACAAGTTGACAGCTAGGCACCAAGAGTTGTGTGATTTGCTTGGTATAGCCAATGAAGACGATTCAGCCGCAGATCCGTCAGAAGATGATCTATATGCTCAATTCGAGTCTATTGATATCAACAAGTTTAAATAAGTTTTTAAAATGAGTTCTATTGCTATTTCATTTATCGTCATTGCACTGTTTATCATTGCAGGTTTAGCCTTCTACGCGGGCAAACTTTTATTCATGCTGAACAAGCAAAATAAAAAAATGACGCAAACGAAACAACAAAGAGTTTCACGGCTAATGGAGAGTATTCATACGATCGCCATGGCTGTGGAGCAGCAGCAGTGTAATTTGTCTGAGGGATGCATTCGTTTATATCACTTACACGAGAGTTTACCGATCGACAATAAGCCGGATTATGCTTCTCAATATCCAGGCCTGTATACGTTATATACGAAGGTGAGTAACTTGCCTACACATGAGGCAAGAAACAAGCTTACGACGCTTGATCGAAAAACTCAGGACAACGCTAGGGAAACGGCCGAAACGGAACTTGAAAGCCAAATACTGCGCGACGTTGTAAAACTACAATCTTTTACGCCTTAGGCGTTTTGGTTTACATAACAAAAGCAATCAACGGTATGGTCGTTCACTAATCCGACGGCCTGCATGAATGCATAACAAATGGTACTGCCGACAAAGGAAAATCCGCGTTTTTTCAGCGCTTTTGCCATTGCTTCTGATGCAGCTGATGTTGTCGGTACCTGATGTTTCCCCTCCCAGGCATTCACTATTGGTTGGCCGTTTACAAACGACCAAATAAAATCAGCGAAATCGATCCCTTCACGCTCTAGCGCAAGAAAACCTTTGGCGTTCTTAATAATAGAATTAATTTTTAACCTATTACGCACAATCCCTTTGTCGTGCATCAACCGCTCGACATCTTGTTCTGTCATGGCACTGATATGCTGGGGGTTAAAATTATGAAACGCTTGATAGTAGTTATCTTGCTTCTTTAAAATCGTTAACCAGCTTAAGCCTGCTTGCTGACCGTCGAGGCACAATTTTGCAAAAAGCTCCTGTTTATCGCGCACAGGACGGCCCCAAACATGATCGTGATAATCTTGATAAATAGGATCCTGAGAAACCCAGGCGCAGCGAGTATGTTGCATTTTTCGTCCTTTTAAGTGTCATTGCTCATTAATATGGCTATTTAACCTACATTGATCGATACACAGCAGGTATACTGTCCGGCGTTTTTTCGAATTATTTTTGTGGCAGCAATTAATGAATAAGTTTGATAGTAAAACCTTCCAAGGACTGATTTTATCACTCCAAGACTACTGGGCAAGACAAGGATGCGTGATCATTCAACCTCTGGATATGGAAGTTGGTGCAGGTACCTTTCACCCTATGACGTTTTTACGCTCTATTGGTCCTGAGCCAATAAGCAGCGCCTACGTGCAACCTTGTCGTCGTCCAACAGATGGGCGCTATGGTGAAAACCCGAATAGATTGCAGCATTATTATCAGTTTCAAGTCATGCTTAAGCCATCTCCCAGCAACATCCAAGAACTTTATTTAGGTTCGCTGAAAGAACTAGGCTTCGATCCTTTGGTACACGATATCCGTTTCGTTGAAGACAATTGGGAATCTCCTACGCTTGGCGCTTGGGGACTCGGTTGGGAAGTATGGTTAAACGGTATGGAAGTCACCCAGTTTACCTATTTCCAGCAAGTAGGCGGAATTGAATGCTCTCCCGTCACCGGCGAAATTACCTATGGGTTAGAGCGCTTAGCTATGTACATTCAAGGTGTAGACAGCATTTACGATCTGGTTTGGACCGACGGCCCCCTAGGCAAAGTGACGTATGGCGATGTATTCCATCAAAATGAGGTTGAACAGTCGACTTACAATTTTGAATATGCCGATGTAGACGCCCTATTCGGTACGTTTGACCACTGCGAGAAAGAAAGCCAAAAAATGATTGAAGCTGGGTTGCCGCTTCCTGCTTATGAACAAGTAATGAAGGCATCCCATGCGTTTAACCTGCTAGATGCCCGCCACGCCATCTCAGTGACAGAACGCCAACGCTATATATTGCGTGTACGTGCGTTATCAAAAGCCTGTGCAGAGGCCTATTATCAAGCGCGAGAAAAGCTTGGATTCCCTATGTGTAAAAAGGAGGCTTGATTCATGCGTTACGAAAATCTATTAGTTGAAATTGGTACCGAAGAATTACCACCAAAAGCCTTAAGCAAATTGGCACAAGCATTTGCTGATAACGTACAAGCGGCACTGGATGATGCAGAACTTAAATACACTTCAGTAAAGTGGTTTGCCTCCCCTCGTCGCCTAGCGGTTAATGTCATTGGGCTTGCGCAGCAGCAAGAAGACAAATCAATTGAAAAGAAAGGCCCTGCCGTTTCTGTTGCTTTTGATGACACTGGCCAAGCGACCAAAGCGGCCCAAGGCTGGGCTCGGTCAAACGGTATCACAGTGGAGCAAGCTGAACGCTTAACCACTGAAAAAGGTGAGTGGCTTTTATTTAAAGGTGAAGTCAAAGGCGAACAAGCCGCCACACTTATACCTGCGATGATTGAAGGGGCCCTTAAAAAGCTACCTATTCCTAAACCTATGCGCTGGGGAAGTAGCCCAATTCAGTTTATCCGTCCTGTGCATACGGTATGCATGCTATTTGGCGAAGAAATTGTTAATGGAAATATACTTGGTATTGCGTCAGATCGAGTTATCTACGGTCATCGCTTCCATGGTGAGAAACAGTTTAACCTTACCCATGCAGATAACTATTTAGAACAGTTGGAAGCGCATTATGTATTAGCTGACTTTGCTGCGCGTAAGGCTAAAATCAAACAACAAGTCACAACAACGGCAGAGCAAGAAAATGCATTGGCTGATATGAGCGATGCCCTGCTGGATGAAGTTACCGCCCTAGTTGAATGGCCTGTGGTATTGACTGCAAGTTTTGATGAATCTTTCTTAGCCGTGCCCAAAGAAGCATTAATCTATACCATGAAAGACGATCAAAAATACTTCCCTTTGCTGGATAAAGACGGTCAACTCAAATCACGCTTTGTATTTGTCACCAACATCGAAAGCAAAGATGCTTATCAAATAATCAGTGGTAACGAGAAAGTTATTCGCCCCCGTTTGGCGGATGCCGAGTTTTTCTTTAATACAGATAAAAAGAACACACTTGAGTCACGATTAGAAAGCTTGAAAACCGTACTGTTTCAAAAGCAGTTAGGTACGCTTTACGAAAAGTCGCTACGTATATCTGAACTAGCTGGAAACATCGCGTCCATGCTCGGGAGTGATACAACACTCGCCGCTCGAGCGGGTTTGTTATCAAAGACCGATCTTATGACGAATATGGTTATGGAGTTTCCTGATGTTCAAGGTGTTATGGGCATGCATTACGCTAAGTTTGATGGGGAACATAACGAAGTTGCTTTAGCACAAAACGAGCAATATATGCCTCGTTTCGCAGGTGACCAGTTACCCACTTCTCATATCAGTTGTGCCGTAGCCCTAGCGGATAAAATCGATTCGCTTGTGGGCATATTTGGAATAGGACAGGTTCCTAAAGGGGATAAAGATCCTTTTGCTCTTAGGCGCGCTGCCATTGGGGTTTTACGTATTATTGTCGAAATGAAACTACCGCTAGATCTGACGGATTTAGTACGCAGTTCCATCTCATTATTCGGCGATAAACTAACCCAACCTGAAGATTTAGAAACAAAAGTTGTGGATTTTATTTTAGGTCGTTTTAGAGCTTGGTATCAGGAGCAAGGTATTGACGTCGACGTCATTCAGGCAGTTGCGGCAAGGCGCCCTACCAAGCCGGCGGATTTTGCTGCGCGAATTGAAGCCGTATCTGGTTTCAAAAGTCTTGCTTCAGGCCTTGCCCTTGCTTCTGCTAACAAACGCGTAGCCAATATTTTAGCCAAAAATAAGGTAACGGATACCGCAGCTATTGAGCCATCGTTATTTGAAAACGAACATGAAAAAGGCTTGGCTGAAGCGTTAGAAAGTATTGAAGAGAGCGTGAGTGTATTCGTTAACGATGCCAACTATCAGGGAGTATTTGCAGAACTCGCCACATTACACGTCAAAGTAGATAATTTCTTCGACAACGTGATGGTAATGGCCGAAGATGAAAGGATAAGAAACAATCGGCTTGCCTTGTTGTCGAAGTTGAGAATGCTATTCTTACTCGTTGCTGATATTTCGATTTTAAATCAGCAGTAGTAGTAAGACCTAACTGAATACGTGTGTTTTAGGTAACTATTTTATGACCAAACTTAAACAATTCTATGGCGCCTGTGCAATCTCTCTCCTCAGCGGTTGTGCCAGCTATACCGTAGAGCCCTATAAAGATATACAGCAACTGCCTGATATGTATTTGAGGGGCGTGTTCACCTGGTGGGAAGCCGACCCCCAGTATCAGCTTACGCTCAAAGGCGGTAGCACCTATGCTACCGCGATTGAATTAATTGCTGATGGTCAACCCTATGACTTTAAGTTCGCAGACAAAAACTGGACACCAGGTTCAAGTTGCGGTTATAAAAATCGATTCCGCGATCAAAATATCACGTTGGGTGAAACAACCTATGCCGATTGTAATACTACAGACGAAAACTTTAAGTTTGTACCTAAGGAAACCGGCTTGTACGAATTCTCCATCAATTTTTCAAATATAGATAAGCCAATAGTTAAAGTATCCAAATTGTGAACTGAAATATTTATTCATAAATATCAATTAGTTAATTTATGAAAGCAGATGGTGACCTCATATTTTGATAAAAATAACCGGTAAAATTTATATTAAAGTTGCTTTAGCTATCGTTATTGGTGCAATCGGCACCTCGTTAGTTACCTCTGTATTTCTATATTTTAATGCCGTTAGTAGCGAACAAAGCAAAGCCCAAGCCCTAATTGAGCAAGTAGCTGCGACTATTCGAAGCACAGCTTCAATTGCATTGTATGTGCAAGACAAAGAACTCGCTCAGGAAATTGTCCAAGGACTTGTGATTAATGATCTTATTGCCGGTGCCGAACTGTCTGACCCCTTAAGTTTAGACGTGAGTTATGGTGATCTTTCTGATGATAAAGGCTTAGTGAAGACCCAAATACAGCATCCGTTCATTCCTAATCAATACATCGGCCAGTTACTGATCCATCCTAACCGTCACTACATACAAAGTATCGCCCAACAGAATGCGATAAACGATGCACTTTTATTACTCCTTTATTCCGCTATCGCGGCTCTGTTCGTTTCTGTGTTGATCCATAAACTTCTTACTCAGCCCATACAAAACTTAACCGCTAGCTTCCTAAAAATAGATCCGCGCAATACCGAGACAATGCGCACATTAATTCATAAAAAGAATGATGAAATTGGTCAACTCGTTCAAGGTATAAACGATCTCATGGGTGAGTTGAAAATCACCCTAGAAAACGAAACGGATTTACGCATAAAAACCCAAGCCTTAGAGAGCAAATTTAGACTTATATTCGAGCAAGCAAGCGCCGGGATCTGCCTAATAGACGCTGATAATATGATTACCGCTGCAAATCCGGCATTCAACAATATTCAACCAAATTGGTTAAACGGCATCGCTTTCACTTACTTATTTGAAAATCCCGATCAACTAGCAAGCTTACTTATTAGGATCCGTAATGAAGAATCGGTCAACCACCTGTCAATCGATCTAAAGTGTAAATCACAGCTCGGCGAAGCTAAAAGGTGGGTACATTGCTTATTTTCTCGGGTAACTAATCAACGTTCCCAAGCTCGCCCACCGTCGCCGGTTGATTCGGAAGGAAGCCTTATTGAAGTCATAATGTACGATGTGACAGTACGAGCGGAGAAAGAACAAAAAACGCGATTCCAAGCAGATCATGATGCACTTACTCATCTAAAAAATAGACGTGCGGGCGAAAGTGAAATCGAAAATTTATTGCAGACAGTAAATTTGCTAGATATGGGTTTAGTATTATTTATGATCGATCTAGATAAATTTAAGCCCGTTAATGATACTCACGGTCATGATGCTGGAGATCGTGTTCTTATTGAAGTCGGTAAACGCTTACAGACAGTATTTGCCGGTAGAGATGAGCTTTGCAGTCGATGGGGTGGTGACGAGTTTGTTGCTGCTTACGTGGTAAATGAAGTCAATATTAATGAAATCCAAACGCTCGCTCAATCTACTCTAGATAGCCTACGTCACCCTATCGAAATATCTGATGGAATATGCTGTTCAATTGGCGGCAGCATAGGTGTAGTGATAGCTCCCATTCACGCTAATAACACCAAAGATTTACTCGCTTGTGCGGATAAAACCATGTATCGAGTAAAAGAAAATGGACGTGACCATTTTGAAATATACGATCCAAGTTGGAAATAGATACCAATGTTTTGTTCCGTCAACGGTATTATAGATTAGCACTACGTAGCGCCATCTTTACCGCAGCTTTGGCGTGTATTTCAGTGGTATCATATAAAGTAACATCAGTTTGACCTTGCTTAACCAATAACGATATTTCGGTGCAGCCTAAAACAACGCCATCACAACCATCCTCTGCTAATTTGCCAATAATACGTAAATATCGCTCTCTAGAGTCTTCTTTGATTATCCCCTGACACAACTCTTGGTAGATCACCCTATGCACAAAAGCTCTATCCTTTTCATTCGGAGTGACAACGTCAATGCCAAACTTTTCACTTATTCGCCTTCGGTAAAAGTCTTGCTCCATGGTAAACGCCGTTCCCAGTAAACCGACTCGTTTGACATTATCCGCTAATAACCTTTCGGCAGTAGCGTCTGCAATATGTAAAATAGGTATAGAGATAGACTGAGAGATTTCATCAATCACTTTGTGCATGGTGTTAGTACAGATAACTAAAAAATCAGCCCCAGCTTTTTCGGTACTCTTGGCTGCCAGAGCTAATACTAGCCCCAAATCATGCCAGTTTTCTTCTTGCTGCAGCGCGGCTATATATTGGAAGTCTACACTGTTTAACACAATTTTTGCGCTGCGAAGACCTCCTAGCGTGCTATTAACCTCGCTATTTATATGTTGATAATAGTGAACCGTTGACTGCCAACTCATCCCTCCCAGCAGGCCAATTGTTTTCATATATGTATCCTTTATTTGGTTAACGTGCCACTAATTGACACCATAATCTGTTATTTAGCATAGAACCAGTTACCACCATTATCCCTATACCACCTTACTGATTACATCGCTTCTTAACTCACTTAACAAAAAACCCGCTATAAAGCGGGTTTTAGGATTACGAAAGAAGACACTAGGTATCCTAGCCTAGCTACACGTCAAGGTTAGCAACTCTTAGTGCGTTTTCTTCAATAAACGCACGCCTTGGTTCAACATGGTCGCCCATAAGTGTGGTAAATAGCTGGTCAGCTGCAATGGCATCTTCTACTTTCACTTGAAGCATGCGACGAGAGCCTGGGTCCATTGTGGTTTCCCAAAGTTGACTCGGGTTCATTTCGCCCAATCCTTTATATCGCTGAATGTACTGACCTTTTTTAGATTCAGCCATTAGCCATTCAAGTCCCTCGGCGAACGACGTAATGGGTTTAACTTTATCATTACGTTTAACGTAGCCACCCTCTTCTATTAATCCATTAATAGATTCATTAAGCTCACGTAGACGAGTATATTCAATCGATTCAATAAACTCTTGGTCTATTTTGTACTCAGTATCAATACCATGTAAGCGTATGATAAGCGCGATATACCAGTTTTTACGTTCATTGTTTACTCTGACTTCATAGCGATAAGTAGCGCCATCAATTTCATTCCGGGTAAGACTGTCGGTATAACTCTTAGCAACTATTTCGAGTTTACTATCGTCTTGCAAATCCGATAAATCAATCACTTTACTGTAGATAAGACTCGATAGAATAACTTCAGGCATAACACGACTCATGCGTTTAATCATTTTCATACAGTTTTGATATTGATTAACCAGTTTTTCAAGACTAGCGCCATTAAGCCCAGGAGCGTCTTCGTTAACGTGAATTGATGCATTATCTAGTGCAATAGCGGTTAGATACTTAGTCAACGAATCATCGTCTTTTAGGTACTGCTCTTGTTTACCTTTCTTTGTTTTATATAAAGGAGGTTGAGCGATATAGATATAACCTCGTTCAATAATTTCAGGCATTTGACGATAAAAGAAGGTAAGTAATAAGGTACGAATATGCGAGCCGTCAACATCAGCATCGGTCATTATAATAATACGATGATAACGTAACTTCTCAGGATCATATTCATCACGTCCAATACCACAGCCAAGTGCAGTTATCAGAGTAGCCACTTCTTGAGAGGATAACATTTTGTCAAAGCGAGCTTTTTCAACGTTAAGTATTTTACCTTTAAGCGGTAAAATAGCCTGATTCTTACGGTTCCGTCCCTGCTTGGCTGAACCGCCAGCAGAGTCCCCTTCCACTATATATAACTCAGATAACGAGGGATCTTTTTCTTGGCAATCAGCTAACTTACCCGGTAAGCCTGCAAGGTCCAGCGCACCTTTTCTTCGTGTCATGTCACGCGCTTTACGTGCAGCTTCTCGCGCTCTAGCAGCATCGATAATCTTACCTATGATTATTTTACTGGCAGCTGGATTTTCCAAAAGAAATTCATTTAACTTCTCACCCATAACAGTTTCTACCGCAGGGCGTACTTCTGACGAAACTAACTTATCTTTTGTTTGAGATGAGAACTTAGGATCTGGTACTTTTACAGACACAACCGCTGTTAATCCTTCTCGTGCATCATCCCCACTAGCGCTTGTTTTGTTTTTCTTATTATGACCTTCTTTTTCCATGAAAGTATTAAGCGTGCGAGTTAAAGCACCGCGGAAACCCGCTAAGTGACTGCCACCATCGCGCTGAGGTATATTATTAGTAAAGCAGTAAACATTTTCCTGGAATGAATCATTCCATTGTAGAGCTACTTCAACAGATATACCGTCATCACGTTCACTATTAAAGTGAAAAACCTGTTGATGTACTGGTGTTTTATTTTGATTCAAATATTCGACAAATGCCTTAATACCACCTTCGTATTTAAAGTGATCTCGCTTTCCGTCGCGCTCATCTTCTAAAATGATGCTCACTCCTGAGTTTAGAAATGACAGCTCCCGAAGACGTTTGGCTAAAATATCGTAGTGAAACGTTACACCGTTAAAGGTACCTTCACTGGGCCAAAAGCGAATACTTGTTCCGGTCGTATCAGACTCGCCAATAACTTCTAGCGGTTTTTGTGGTACCCCATGTCGATACTCTTGTTCGTGTACTTCGCCGGCTCTACGGATCAATATCTGAAGTTTGTGAGATAACGCATTTACAACGGATACACCAACACCATGTAGACCACCAGATACCTTATAAGAATTATCATCGAATTTACCGCCAGCGTGGAGGACTGTCATAATAACTTCGGCCGCAGAAACGCCTTCTTCTTCGTGGATTTCTGTGGGTATTCCTCGACCATCATCTTTGACAGAAACTGAACCATCGGTATGTATTTTTACGTTTATGTTGGTACAGTGCCCAGCTAACGCTTCATCAATTGAGTTATCTACCACTTCAAAGACCATGTGATGTAGCCCTGTACCATCGTCGGTATCGCCGATGTACATTCCAGGTCGCTTACGTACCGCATCTAGTCCTTTTAATACTTTAATACTCGACGAATCGTACTTATGCTCTTCTGCCATTTGATTAAATCTCCTCTCTCACCTGGCCATGTTCCACGTGAAACATTTTTTTATTTTGGTATTTATCTATAAATTCTAGCTGATGCTTTTCAATCGCAGTGACGAAAAGTTGAGTGTTAGATTCAAGAAGCTTATCAATAAACACTTCTCGTTTTGCTGCGTCTAACTCAGCCCCAACATCATCTAGTAAGAAAATACAGGTCTTTTCGGTGTAAGACATCAAACACTGTGTAGTCGCTAGTTGTAAAGCCGCTACAAGCATTCTAAGCTGTCCTCGAGACAAAACCTCATGTGCAGGCTTGCCGTCTATTTTAAATCTTATGTCGGCCTTATGAGGACCAACACTAATGAAACCATTTTTATAATCACGATCGGCTGACTTTTCTAGCGCTTCACTGATACTAAGGCCTTTTTCCCATCCCCTATAATACGAGATTTCCACGTAAAACTCAGGTAAAAAATGCGTTAGATTAGAAGTAATTAGCGGTATCAAACGAGACATCATTTGAATTCTGAACTCAGTCAACTCATTAGCGAACTTTGCTAACATTTCTGACCAGTATCTACGCTGGGGATCCGCATATCCTGCCTGATGTTTTCGGCACAGTGCATTATTATGTTTTAATAACTTAGCGTAACTATTCGAGCAAATTAGGAATGAATGTTCCACGTGGAACAAACACCAATCCAAATACTTACGGCGTAACTTCGGTGCACCAAGAAGAATGTCAGAACTCTGTGGCGTGAAAATTTGAACAGGAAGCTTACTCGCCAACTCAGAAATTTTATTACTTTTAAGACCGTTAATACTCACATTAACGCTATCATCTATATGACGCGATAACCCCAATCTGTAATTACTATCCTGTTCGGTACACTCACAAAAAACAGTAAAAGATTCCGCTTGGTTTTGAATAACGTGTTTGTGCTTGGACGTTCGAAAAGAGCGGCCGAAGCCGAGGTAATGGACAGCCTCCAAAATAGAAGACTTTCCACTACCATTTATTCCGATAATAAAGTTAACGCTATGACTTGGTTTTAGTATAACGTTTTGCAGATTTCGCAGGTTGCGTATCTGGACCGTGTCCAGTTTCATAATAGGATCAACAAATAACGCTACAGTCTCATTGGCATTATAACGTACAGTGCAGAATCATCGGATCCATCTTCAATTAATGCACTACTATTAGAATCAGCCAGGGTAAATTTCACTTCTTCAGCACTTAACGCGTTGAGTACATCAATCAGATAAGCGACGTTAAACCCAATTTCCAAATCCCCACCCTGATAGTCAACATCTACAATTTCCACGGCCTCTTCTTGCTCTGGATTGTTAGCGGTGATTTTCAACTCGCCGGATGATAGGTTTAAACGTACGCCTTTAAATTTTTCATTAGATAATATTGAGGCTCTAGAGAACGCATTTTTAAGTCCAAGTTTGCTGGCCACGATATTTTTATCACCGTCTTTAGGTAATACTCGACGGTAATCAGGGAAGCGCCCATCGACCAACTTACTGGTAAAAATAAAATCATTCGAAAATATACGGATATGGTTAGAGCCAACCTGTACTTTTAAAGATTTGTCATTGTCTTCGATTAACCGAATAATCTCCATAACGCCCTTACGGGGGATAATAACTTGACGGTTCGGCAACGTGGCTTCAGTATAATTTAAGCGACATAGAGCAAGTCTATGACCGTCAGTTGCCACCGTGCGGATAACATTATCTTCGGTTTCTAACGACATGCCGTTTAAATAATATCGAACATCTTGTTGTGCCATAGAGAAATGTACACTATCAATCAAGCGCTTAAGATTCGATTGAGAAATTTCAAACTCAAGTTCACCCTGCCAATCTTCTAGATTTGGATAATCATTAGCGGATAAGGTGGATAAACTATATTTGCTCCGTCCACAGCGCAAGATTGCTTTGTTACCATCAAGCTGAAAACTAATTTCACTGCCGTCGGTTAAACCACGGATGATATCTAAAAGCTTCTTAGCCGGTACCGTAATTTCACCTTCCTCAAAGTCACCGGTAAGCGTGACATTAGAAATTAACTCAACTTCCAAATCTGTACCTGTTAACCACAATGCGTTTTCGCTTACCTTAATCAATACATTAGAAAGAATCGGTAACGTATGTCTGCGTTCCACAGCGCCAGAAACTAACTGTAACGGCTGTAAGAAGTTTTCCCTGCTTATGCTGAATTTCATCTAAATTCTCGTAACTTTTTTATGAGGATAAGGTGCGAATTAAATTTTGATAGTCTTCTTTTATATCATGACTTTCTTCTCTAAGCTGCACAATTTTCCGACACGCGTGCAACACAGTCGTATGATCTCGGCCGCCGAACGCATCACCTATCTCAGGCAAACTATGATTAGTTAGCTCTTTAGACAATGCCATAGCCATTTGCCGAGGCCGAGCAACACTTCGGCTTCTGCGTTTAGATAATATGTCTGCCATTTTGATCTTGTAATACTCTGCCACCGTTTTTTGGATGTTGTCGATGGTAACGAGCTTCTCCTGTAGCGCTAATAAATCACGCAAAGCCTCTCGAACAAAATCGATGGTGATCGGACGCCCAGTAAAATTAGCGTTTGCAATAACGCGGTTTAATGCGCCTTCGAGTTCTCGTACATTAGAGCGAAGCCGTTTGGCAATAAAAAAGGCCACCTCATCGGGCAATACGATTTTATTTTCTAACGCTTTTCGCATCAAAATTGCTACACGAGTTTCAAGTTCCGGTGGTTCGATTGCAATTGTTAACCCCCAACCAAAACGAGATTTCAATCTATCTTCCACCCCGTCAATTTCTTTTGGATATCGATCAGAGGTAAGAATGATTTGCTGATTACCCTCTAACAAAGCGTTGAAAGTATGAAAAAATTCTTCTTGGGAACGATCTTTATTGGCGAAAAACTGAATATCATCAATAAGCAGTGCATCGACTGAACGATAATAACGCTTGAATTCTTCAATAGCGTTATTTTGTAGAGCCTTTACCATGTCTTGTACAAAACGCTCGGAATGCATATACACCACGGTTGCATCTTTCTTATTATCTATGATGCCATTACCCACAGCGTGCAACAGGTGTGTTTTGCCTAAACCAGTGCCTCCGTATATAAATAACGGATTATAAGCTTTACCAGGATTATCAGATACTTGCCTTGATGCCGCCCGAGCAAGTTGATTGGACTTACCTTCAACGAAATTATCAAACTTATAGTTAAAATTGATGTTACTTTTATGAGAAGCAGCTATTTTAAGATTTGGTATCGGAGCACTATTGTCCGCCTGTGAATTACTGCGGGCAGTTTGATGTTTTTGCAATGAGCGAATACTGTTTTCAACCGCAGAAGATTGCACTGTGCTAGGTGTGGAATTAAACGACTGTCCTATTGGTTGCGTAGCTGCAGCAGACTTCACTTCAATTCTTAATTGAGGAACGGAGTCATTGGAGCAAAACTCAACAAACAGTGCTTCAATTTGCGCTATATATTTATCGCGCACCCAATCGAGTACAAACCTATTAGGTGCAAAAAGGGTAACTGAGGCATTCTCTTCATTAGCAATTAATGGTCTTATCCACATACTAAACTGCTGAGTCGGCAAATCTTGCTGAAGCCTTTCAAGGCAACGATTCCATAAAGACATTAAAAAACTACTCCGAGCCAACAGTAGAAAGGAAAAATCACGTCCAATTTTAACAAAGAAGAAATAGATTACAGAAAAAAACTGGGCTGTTTAACGATTAAATATTCAACACAAATGGTTAAATCAGGCTGAATTATCCCTTTAAACTGTGCATAAGTAAATATGGTATTTATTTATTTATATTCGATCTAAAAACAAAATAGTAAGCTATTGATAAATATGTATATTTTTAAAAAATATAAAATTAACTTTCTTAATAACAAAACTAAGAAAATCAATAATCAGGCCAGTTTGAGATAAATAAAACATAAAATAATTATCTATTGTGGATAACTAGGCTATGTAGCAACTAGTTACCCAAACGAGGCTAAATTATGTTAAAGATCATTAATTACACAATGATCTTGATAACCGATTGACAAATGATGAGCAGATCAATAGAATTCAGCGTCCTTTTTGAGCATGTAAGTGCTCATTTGTTTTTAACCTTATGTAGCGGATAACTAGGTCATGAAAAGAACTTTTCAACCAAGTAACTTAAAGCGTAAGCGTTCACACGGTTTTCGTGCCCGTATGGCGACTAAAAATGGCCGCAAGGTTATTGCCAATCGTCGTGCTAAAGGCCGTGCGCGTTTAACAGCTTAATCATTTAAAGTGGGTGAAAATACTTTTTCTCGGGAGTTAAGACTATTGACTCCCACCCACTTTGAATTTGTTTTTAAAAATGCCACTCCTGCCGTATCCCCAAATTTAACTTTACTTGCCCGACATAATGACCGTCTTAATCCAAGACTGGGCATTACAATTGCTAAAAAACGCGTTAAGAAAGCCCATGATCGCAATCGAATTAAACGTATAGTGCGTGAAAGTTTTCGCAATCATCAGCAAAGCTTACCTAACATTGATATAGTAGTGGTCGGTAAAAGTGGGCTCGACAAGCTCTCAAATCAGGAACTATTCCTAGTTTTAAGTAAGTTATGGAAAAAGTTAGCCAAGCGCTGCGAAAAATCCCAATAGGTTTGATTAGACTATACCAGCTATGGCTTTCACCAATGCTGGGGCCAAACTGTCGTTTTCATCCGACCTGCTCTTACTATGCAATTGAAGCAATAAAACAACATGGGATGTTAATTGGTGGTTGGTTAAGCATCAAACGCATATTAAAATGTCATCCGCTGCATTCTGGTGGAATCGATCTTGTGCCCGAAAAGAAGAAGCAAAACAAGCACTGAAATATTAGAATTTGCCCATATAACCAGTACGGATAAATTCACAATTGTATGAAGGTCGTCGCCTCGGCAATACGACTTAAATTAATAATGTAGTTAATATAGAGTATTTTATGGAATCCCAACGCAGCTTTTTATTAATTGGCCTTGCCATGGTCAGCTTTCTTTTATGGCAACAATGGCAAGTAGACTATGGTCCTCAACCTGCCCAGCCAGTAGAAAGTCAACAAACAGTGGGCAGCGATGCTCCAAACAGCAATGGCGATGTACCTATTGCTACGCCAACAAATAAAAGTGCGTTACCGACTCAAAGCGTTGTTGGTAAGGTCATATCTGTGACTACTGATACGTTGCAACTGAGCATTAATACCGTAGGTGGTGATGTTATTTCAGCAAACTTGCTTAAATACCCACTTGAGCAAGGTTCACAGGGCACCTATAGCTTACTGCGCCCTAGCGGCCCGACGATTTTTGTGGCTCAAAGTGGATTGGTCGGTACCAATGGAATAGATAAAGGCTCACGTCCTACTTATTCTGTAGGCCAAGACAATTTCGTTATGGAAGGTGACTCGCTCACAGTACCTATAACGTATACAGCTAAATCCGGTTTACGCGTGACTAAAGAATTTATATTCAGTAAAAACAGTCACGAAGTGAAAGTAAATTATCATGTTGAGAACACCTCTTCAGATGTAAAAAGCGTGAAACAGTTCGGACAGTTAAAACAGAGCACCGTGGATCAAGGCGGAAGCATGTTTATGCCAACTTATCGTGGTGGTGCATTCTCTACTGAAGACGAGCGTTACGAGAAGTACTCCTTTGATGACATGCAAGACAAAAACTTAAATCAATCCACTCCTGCTGGTTGGGCAGCAATGATTGAGCACTACTTTGTTTCTGCCTGGGTACCACCACAAGATCAGATCAACTCTCTCTATAGTAAAATGACTCAAAACGGTAACGCGATTATCGGTTTTATTGGTCAACCTGTAGATATCGAATCAGGCCAAAGTGTTGATATTCAAAGCTCGCTTTACCTTGGCCCTAAAGACCAAGATACCTTAGAAAAAATCGCGCGCGGCTTAGATTTAACAGTTGATTACGGATTTCTGTGGTGGATATCTAAATATCTCTTCGCCTTCTTGCAGTTCATTCACAGCTTAATTGGTAATTGGGGTTTCTCGATAATCCTTATCACTATTGTCGTTAAAGGCGCTATGTATCCACTAACGAAAGCACAGTATGAATCAATGGCAAAAATGCGTGCTCTGAAACCGAAAATGGACGCGTTGAAAGAACGTTATGGCGACGACAAGCAGAAGATGCAGCAAGCCATGATGGAAATGTACAAGAAAGATAAAGTGAACCCTATGGGTGGTTGCTTCCCTCTTCTTTTACAAATGCCTATCTTTTTAGCCTTATATTGGGTGTTGTTAGAAAGTGTTGAATTACGTCACGCTGACTTCATTTTCTGGATCACTGATTTGTCCGTTAAAGACCCCTACTTCGTATTGCCTATTTTAACAGGCATAAGTATGTTTTTATTGCAAAAATTACAACCAATGACCATGACGGATCCGATGCAACAGAAGATCATGCAGTTCATGCCAGTTGCTATGAGTCTGTTCTTTTTCATATTCCCAGCAGGTCTTGTTCTTTATTGGTTAATCAGTAACATCATAACCTTGGTGCAAGCGAAAATAATTTACGCATCCATGGAAAAACGTGGTTTAAAAACAAAGTAAGTATTCACTAATATATTGCCCGCCTCTTATTCGCTATAAGTGGCGGGCTTTTTTATAACTACGCCTAGCTTTATAATGGCCCCATTCAATCAACAGGAATTTCAACATGCCTTCATTTGATATTGTTTCAGAGGTCAATTTAGAAGAAGTAAGAAACGCAGTAGATAACGCCAACAGAGAACTATCTACACGATTTGATTTTCGCGGAGTTGAAGCAAGCTTTGAACTTAAAGAAAGCATAGTCACTATGTCATCAGACAGTGATTTTCAATTAAAGCAAATGCTTGATATTTTACGCGGCACCTGCGTAAAACGTGATGTAGATACAGCTGCTTTTGAGGAAAAAGACGTGCAGCATATAGGTAAAATATATAAACAAGCCATCGCGTTTAAGCAAGGTATAGAACAACCAACAGCAAAAAAACTGATTAAACTAATCAAAGATGCCAAGATTAAAGTTCAGGCTTCAATCCAAGGCGAACAAGTACGAGTTACCGGAAAAAAGCGCGATGATTTACAGCAAGTTATGGCTCTTGCTAAAAGTAGTGATTTAGACCAACCACTACAGTTTACTAACTTTAGAGATTAATAATTAACGTGACTTCTGAGCAAGCCCCCCTTAATCAAGACACCATAGTTGCCCAAGCCACCGCTAGTGGACGCGGAGGAGTTGGTATCGTTCGTATTTCCGGAGCGTTAGCAGGGAAAGTAGCGGAGCAAATAATTGGCCACATCCCCCCCGTGCGAAACGCACAATATGTTCCTTTTCTGTCGAAAGATGGTGAACCCCTTGATCAAGGAATTGCGCTGTTTTTTAAAGCTCCCCATTCCTTTACCGGTGAAGATGTATTGGAGTTACAAGGGCACGGTGGTCAGGTAGTCTTAGACATGCTCATTAAAGCTACCTTACATATTCCTAATGTACGCTTAGCACGTCCAGGTGAGTTTAGTGAACGCGCCTATTTAAATGACAAGCTCGATTTGGCGCAGGCTGAAGCGATCGCTGACCTTATCGATGCCAGCTCGGAACAAGCAGCACGAGGGGCTCTGCGTTCATTACAGGGGGAATTTTCGGGGCACATTAACCATCTTGTAGAGATGTTAACCCATTTAAGAATTTACGTAGAAGCCGCAATCGACTTTCCCGATGAGGAAATCGATTTTCTGAGTGATGGCAAAGTACAAAAAGACCTTATCGCCATCACTGAACAGCTCTCATCTGTTAAAAAGAGGGCCCAGCAAGGTAGCTTGTTAAGAGAGGGCATGCGTGTCGTTATCGCGGGTCGTCCTAATGCGGGCAAGTCAAGCCTATTAAATGCGTTAGCTGGACGCGAAGCGGCAATCGTAACAGCAATAGCCGGGACGACACGTGACGTACTAAAAGAACAGATTCATATTGATGGTATGCCCTTGCATATTATCGATACAGCCGGCCTTAGGGAAAGCTCTGACGAAGTGGAGCGTATTGGTATTGAACGTGCGTGGCAAGAAATCGATCAAGCAGATCGCGTCTTGTTCATGCTCGACAGTACAGAGTCAATCGAAAGCGACCCACACAAAATTTGGCCGGATTTTATGCAGCGCTTACCACAGAATATGGGACTCACGGTCATACGCAATAAAGCTGACTTATCTGGTGAAACCGTCGGTAAGGTGATTACAAATGGTTATGATGTTTTTAACCTTTCAGCTAGCAATAAACAAGGCATTGATATTTTAGCTGAGCACTTAAAAGAATGTATGGGGTTCCATTCATCAAACGAAGGCCAGTTTATCGCGCGAAGACGCCACATTGACGCAATTGAACGTGCGGAAGAGCATGTTTTACTAGGTAAACAACAACTTGAAGACAATCTAGCGGGTGAATTGTTAGCTGAAGAACTGCGCTTGGCTCAATCATATTTGAGCGAAATTACCGGCGAATTTAGCTCTGATGATTTATTAGGTAAAATATTTTCTTCTTTTTGCATTGGTAAATAACCTTAGATTAATTCTATTATTGACCGTCTATTATCTCACTAAGGTAAGTTGTATTCGGCTTACCTTATCTCCCCCCCGCCGAATTAGAACAAAATAACCAGACTCTATAATTAATTGCACGGCATAAACCATTTCACGATAACAAAATGAAATATGCTGATTATTAATTATAATTTTTTATACAAAGAATACTAAAACGAACTTTTCGTTATCAATATTAAACATAAAGGTAAATATATATAACTTTAATATACTGGTAACTTAATACTTGATTACAAACAAATAAAATGCGGCCAATTATAAATGACACGTTGCGTTAAGCATGGTCGTGCCAATATATGCAATGTACAATGATTTTATGACACAGTGGGAAAACAAAACAATGGTAGATTTTGAGATCATAGTAGGTAGTGTGCTCGGTGCGAGTGAATATGTTGCTGAAGCCATAGAAGAAAAATTGACTGAATACAAATTGACTTCCCAGGTTCATTTATCTCCGGATCTAACAGAAATATCGAACGCTGCGACGTGGATAATTTGTACCTCTACTCACGGTGCTGGGGACCTTCCCGATAATATTCATAAATTTATCAAGCAGGTTGAATCAACAGATTTAAGCGGCACTACTTTTATACTGGTTGGGCTTGGTGATAGCAGCTACGACACATTTTGTCATGGCGCATTAAAGATTGAAAAAATACTAAAGAACAGCGGCGCTAGGCTAGATACACCGGCACTCAATATCGACGTTTTGAATCAACCTATTCCTGAGCACTCAGCTATTCAGTGGTTAGAAATTTGGTTAGATAGTAGAGGATAGATCTTGGATAAGTGGTTGAATGAAGCAGAACAAAAGGCATTAAATCAAGCGTTGAGTAACGACGCTCGAGTGCTGTATTTAATGGGCTTAAAACCGTCTGTTGATCTTAAAACCGGTAAAACACAGCCACTTAACTATAAATCATTGTTAAACATGCTAAATGCAAAAGAAAGTAGGTTTACGCTCGGCCGCCAAGTCAATAGCTTAATTAAAGAGTTAAGCCAAGTAGAACTAGTCAGCTTTATTGATGAAGTCGATTTGAATAAAAGCTTCAACGGCAAAATATTACTACTTCCATTACTTATGATTACGCCCGATGATTATAGTCAGCTTCATTTGCAATGGCAGAAAATGAGTACAGACTGGTCACCAAACGCTACATTGTATGCTGATTTAGCCAAACTCGTGGGTATTATAGACAGTGCATTTTCCGGACATGAGCTTGGCGATTTCGTGGCATATTGGTTAGGACGTCCGCAAACTCAATTTACTCAATTTCAATGGACACAAAAATTTGTATTCAACGTAAAACAAAAACGTCTTGCCAAAAATATTAAAGCTATCCATAAAGTAGGTAATCAAGTTATTACTGCAAAAGCAGGTGTCGTAGCGGACGAGAACGCAAAAAATCTGGTTGCTAAATACAGTAATAAACTTAAAACTACCTCTAACTCATGATCACCGGTGGAATATTGTCATGAAAAGTCTGAAAGATAGAATAGAGCAACTCGGTAAAACACTCGGTAGAAAGCACATTCCCGAATCTTATACCGATTATAAAACCGTGAGAATAGAGCACGAAGCATTAGCTAATCGCGACGTGCGTCTATTACAAAAAGAAGGCAAACGTAGCCGTATACAAGATCTACACGGGCGTTCTGATCTCAACCCAAAATGGACCTTTGATAATTTGATTGAAGACAGTGACGACGTAAAAGAAGCGATAAGCATCGCGCATTCTTTTATTGCTGCTCACGAAGATCCTGCATGGCGTAAAAGTGGTTCACATATGATGATATTTTACGGCGACTACGGACGCGGGAAATCACACACAGCGGGCGCTATCGCCCATGAACTGATAAACCAATATGAAATAACCGTATTGTATCGTCAGCTATCAACACTCTTAGAAATGCGCTTTTTCTCATACGATTACAGCGCAACAGACAAAGTAGGAGAGAAATTCCGAGAAATCAACCAGGAGCTATTAGACGTCGACTTACTAATTCTTGATGAAGTATGTGTTAATGAGTCGGCCCTTAAAAAGAACGCCCAAAGCTGGCTAGGTAACCTTCTTAGACAACGTTTAGCCCATAATAAAAATTGTATATTAATTACTAATCATAATTTAGCTGAACTTGAGCAAGCCCTTGGTAGCTATTGCTTTGAGTCCATTAAGGAATACGACACTTATAAAGTACGATTTGAGGGTCCTAGTCGCAGAAAGGAAATAATTCCGACTCAGGTCGAATCACATCGAGCAACAGGGTATCAACCTAATCAAGTAAAATAATGTCTTAAAGGCAAGCATAAAGATCACCCATTCGCAGCAAAGTAAGATCCTTAATCAAGAGATCTTACCTTTCTCGATCTAAAAACTAGGATCCTATCGGTTAATATTAACCCTATTTTCAGCAAAATTGACTTTTGAACAGAAGCGACTCTAGCCAGTTGACGCCTTATATACTTGCTATAACGGCAAATTATTTACTATTTTGCATTTATTTCATTGCAGCATAAAAAAAAATATTCGTTAGATCCCTGACTTATACACAAGGCGATCAAGGATCATGATCCATAATGCACAAGTGAGACTACGCGCCAACTAGCGCTAGATCATGCAATTAGAGATCACACTTTATACACAGTTAGATCAAACCTTATCCTTAATTGTGCATAAAACTATGTATAACTGCTGTATATTAAGGATATATCCACGGGATAATATTAAGCCTAGATCGCCCTGTGGATAAGATCGCTAGTTACCCCCAAGCTATACAACTTAGATCAAGGATTGATCACAACAAAACATTGCTCACAAGCTATTGATAATACAAATAAATATACGGTTACACACAGATCATGCGATCCCTAATAATAATAATAATAAGTAAAGATCTAAATAGATCTTATAAAGATTAAGCAAGATCGGTTCGATCTTCTGAATGAATTTTAAGCATTTCACTTATGCTAAATAACATATAGAATATGTGCCCCTTTTTTGGGATATACATGATTAAAGAGGTAGTAAATGTTTTATCAACAACAGTTTGATGTAATCGTAGTTGGTGGTGGTCACGCAGGGACAGAAGCGGCACTTGCGGCTGCCCGTATGGGTTCAAAAACCCTGTTACTGACACATAACATTGAAACCTTAGGTCAAATGTCATGTAACCCGGCAATTGGTGGAATTGGTAAAGGCCATTTGGTTAAAGAAATTGATGCTCTGGGTGGAAGTATGGCAAAAGCCATTGACAAAGGTGGGATCCAATTCCGCACTTTAAATTCCAGCAAAGGCCCCGCTGTAAGGGCTACACGTGCTCAAGCAGATAGATCATTGTATCGATCTGAGATACGCAACATCATAGAAAATCAAGAAAATTTGACCATTTTCCAACAGTCCTGCGATGATCTGATCGTTGAAAATAACCGGGTCACTGGCGTAGTGACTCAGATGGGTCTTAAATTTCGTGGTAACGCAGTTGTAATCACCGTAGGGACCTTTTTAGGTGGCACCATTCACATAGGAATGGAAAATTACAAAGGTGGACGTGCCGGTGATCCTCCTTCGATTGCCCTAGCAGATCGTTTACGTGCATTGCCATTCAGGGTAGCTAGGTTAAAAACAGGTACCCCAGCACGTTTAGACTCAAGAACCCTCGATTATAGCGTCATGCAAGAACAGCTCGGTGACAGTCCTATTCCGGTATTTTCATTCATGGGAAAAGTAGAAGATCACCCTAAGCAAATCGCGTGTTACATCACCCATACCAATACTCAAACACATGATATTATTCGCGGGGGGCTAGATCGCTCACCCATGTATACCGGTGTTATTGAGGGTATTGGGCCTCGTTATTGCCCGTCCATTGAAGACAAAATCAATCGCTTTGCAGATAAAGATTCTCATCAAATATTTGTTGAGCCAGAGGGCTTAAATAGCATTGAAGTTTACCCTAATGGTATTTCAACTAGCCTACCCTTTGATGTTCAATTTGCTTTGGTTCGTTCGATTAAGGGTTTTGAAAATGCCCATATTATTCGGCCAGGTTATGCGATCGAATATGACTTTTTCGATCCAAGAGATCTGAAGCAAACGTTAGAAACAAAATTTATTAAAGGTCTCTTTTTTGCTGGCCAAATTAACGGTACTACGGGCTACGAAGAAGCAGGAGCCCAGGGCCTAGTCGCAGGTGCTAACGCTTCATTGCAATGCCAAGGTAAAGATCCTTTGATCTTACGTCGTGACGAAGCGTACATGGGGGTTCTTATCGATGATCTGGCAACCATGGGAACCAAAGAACCCTACCGCATGTTTACCAGCCGTGCAGAATACCGTTTGTTACTCCGGGAAGATAATGCCGATATCCGATTAACTGAAAAAGGTTATGCTCTTGGTTTAGTTGATGAAGAACGTTGGCAAGCATTCAATATCAAATTAGAAGCAATAGAACTTGAACGCCAACGTTTACGTGAAACATGGGTGCATCCCAAACACGCAGCGAGTGAGATACTCAATCCTTTGTTGAAAAACCCTTTGAGTAAAGAAAACACCTTAGAGGATCTGATTAGGCGTCCGGAGATGACCTATGAAACGTTGATGAAGGTGACTGAGTTTGGTCCAGGGATCACCGATCCCAAGGCCGCTGAGCAAGTAGAAATTCAAATCAAATATGCGGGATACATCGAACGTCAGCATGATGAAATCGCTAAATCACGTAAAAATGAAAATACCTTGATCCCACTTGATTTTAATTACAGTCAAATTTCAGGATTGTCTAATGAAGTTGTGGCTAAACTTAGCGATGCCAGACCTGAAACATTAGGCTTAGCATCACGTATATCTGGTATTACACCGGCTGCAATATCGTTGCTTTTGGTCTATTTAAAAAAGCATGGTTTATTAAGAAAGTCAGAGCGTAAAACAGCCTAATGTCAGATAACACTGAATATTTAACCAATTTACTCGCTGGCCACATCAGCAAAACCGATTTACAGGTATCTGATGCTCAGATCACGCAGCTCATTGGTTTTGTGCGGCTAATTCAAAAATGGAATAAAGCGTACAACCTCACCTCTGTGCGCGATCCTGAGTCGATGTTGTTAAAACACATCATGGATTCTATCGTGGTTGCTCCATACTTGGATCAAAGTTATTACATTGATGTAGGTACGGGGCCTGGTTTACCTGGGATCCCCCTAGCGATCATGCTGCCACAAACACATTTCACTTTACTTGACAGTTTGGGTAAGCGTGTTCGTTTTATGAAGCAAGTTGCCTATGAGCTTAAGTTAGATAATATTCAGCCAGTTCAATCCCGAGTAGAAGACTTTGTTAGTCCCCATCAACTGGATGGTGTGCTGAGCCGGGCATTTGCCTCGTTAAATGACATGTTGACTTGGTGTCAGCACTTAATTAACGAAAATGGCTCATTTGTCGCACTCAAAGGGCAATTGCCCCAACAAGAGATAGATGAGTTACCTGAGGGCTTTACTGTCATAGACGTTGTTCAATTACACGTACCTACATTAGACGGAGAAAGACATCTCGTTAAGATTGTTAAGTCTTAATTGAGCATTTCTTTTTTGCAGCAAAAGCTTTATCTTCTGCTAGATAATTTTTTCACTTTGCGCATCAGTTGCTTTCAACTGAATGGCGACATATAACCACTGGAATACTATTTTGGGAAAAGTCATTGCAATTGCCAATCAAAAAGGTGGCGTAGGTAAAACTACTACTGCGGTGAATGTTGCTGCCTCTATGGCGGCTACCAAGCGTAAAGTCTTGTTGATCGATTTAGATCCACAAGGGAATGCCACCATGGGAAGCGGTGTTGATAAATATGATGCACCCAATACCTGTTATGAATTACTGATCGAAGAAAAACCGATCAAAGACGTGGTTATTTCAGACACCACAGGTAAATATGACTTAATCGCCGCCAATGCAGATGTAACTGCTGCGGAAATTAAGTTAATGGAAGTGTTTGCCAGAGAAGTCCGTTTAAGGAATGCGCTTGCGCCCGTGCGTAATTACTACGATTTTATTTTCATCGATTGCCCGCCTTCACTGAATCAATTAACGGTGAACGCAATGGCGGCAGCAGATTCCGTACTGGTACCTATGCAGTGTGAATATTACGCACTTGAAGGATTAACCGCCTTAATGGATACCATAAAGAAACTCGCTTCGGTGGTAAATCCAGAATTAACAATTGAAGGGGTGTTACGCACCATGTACGATCCGCGCAATCGTCTTGCTAATGATGTGTCTGAGCAACTAAAACGCCATTTTGGTGAGCAAGTATACCGTACTGTAATACCGCGTAATGTCCGTTTAGCAGAAGCGCCAAGCTTCGGTACACCAGCGATGTACTATGACCGCTCCTCAACTGGGTCAAAAGCTTATTTAGCGTTAGCGGGAGAAATACTCCGCCGTGGCAAAAAAGATAGCGTTTCCAAAGTTAGTTAACTGAATATTAATACGGGTTGAATAGAGAATTACATGTCAGCGAAAAAAAGAGGGTTAGGACGAGGTTTAGATGCACTATTGGCGACGAGTCAGGCATCACGTAATGCTGAAGGCGAGCAAGTTCTGCAAAACGACAGTGAATTACAACAAATAGCGATCGAATTCCTTAAACCTGGAAAATACCAACCACGCAAAGACATGTCGCCAGATGCGTTAGAGGACTTGGCGTCTTCTATTCGCTCACAGGGGATTATTCAACCTATTATCGTGCGTACCGTTGGTAACAATGAATATGAAATTATTGCTGGTGAACGTCGCTGGCGCGCATCTCAGATAGCGGGTCTTGATACAATCCCGTGTTTGATTAAAGATGTACCAGATGAAGCAGCTGTCGCTATCGCCTTGATTGAAAACATTCAACGTGAAGATCTTAATGCCATGGAAGAAGCTCAGGCCTTAGAACGCTTAATGAGTGAGTTTGAATTAACCCATCAAGAAGTTGCCACTGCTGTGGGGAAATCTCGCACTACCGTTACTAATTTATTACGGTTAAATAATTTGCATGATGATGTAAAATTACTCTTGGAGCATGGGGACATTGAAATGGGTCACGCAAGAGCCTTACT
Organism: Paraglaciecola polaris LMG 21857; assembly: GCF_000315055.1. GTDB lineage: Bacteria > Pseudomonadota > Gammaproteobacteria > Enterobacterales > Alteromonadaceae > Paraglaciecola > Paraglaciecola polaris. The sequence goes on from NZ_BAER01000014.1 coordinate 33,273, forward strand.
TGGCCTTGAAGGTGACGCTCAATTAGAAGCTGCACACATAGTGTCAGGTAAAGGATTGACCGTCAGAGACACTGAAAATTTAGTGCGTAAATTTCTTGAACCTGCCAGTCCAAAAGTAGAAAAAAAACCCGACCCAGATGTGGAGCGTTTGCAAAATGAATTGTCGGAAAATTTGGGTGCACCGGTACAAATTGCCCACAATGCGAAGGGGAAAGGTAAAGTCGTGATCAATTTCTCCAGTTTAGACGAATTAGACGGAATTTTGTTGCACATAAAGTAATGTTACAAATAGACAATCGAAATACCCTTTTAAGTTGTAAATTCGTCGCAGATAAGTATACTTTCGGCGCTTTTGAAGGTATCAGCAAGTAGAGGAATAAGTTGATAGCGAGTTTAACCGCACCGGGTCGAGCGTTGGCAAAACACATTTTTATCTGCCAAATGATTATTATCATCGCCCTAAGTGTATTTTTTGCGGTATTTTTTGGTCAGAACTCGGCACTATCATCCTTGTTAGGTGGTGTTATTTGTATGCTGCCTAGTGCCATTTTCGCTTACTTTGCATTTAGATATGCTGGCGCCAGTAAAAATAAGCTGGTAGTACAGCAGTTTAACAAAGGCTCAAAACTCAAATTCTTCGCCACCATCTTACTTTTTATCGTGGCTTATCAATGGAAAGACATACAGCCGCTGCCATTGATGTTGAGTTATGTGGTGACTTTGGTTAGCCAATGGCCCGCAATACTATTTTTAGGTCGCGTTAAGCACTAACGAGATCAATACAGATTTTTTAACTTTACATACTTGGGTGGCAAAATGGCAGGATCTGCTGGCGAACAAACCATTAGTGGTTATATTCAGCACCATTTAACCAATGCAGCGGTTGGCGAAGGTTTCTGGACCTTTCACGTCGATACTCTCGCTTGGTCGGTGATACTTGGATTAGTTTTTATTTTAAGCTTTCGCGCTGTCGCGAAAAAAGCAAGCGCAGGCGTGCCAGGCAAATGGCAGGCGTGTGTTGAATTGATCGTTGAGTTTGTCGACGACACGGTGAAAAGTACCTATCACGGTAAAAGTGCACTTATCGCACCGTTAGCATTAACCATTTTTGTATGGGTACTGTTGATGAACCTGATGGATTTAATTCCAGTTGATTTTCTTCCTATTTTAGCATCTTTGATTGCAGGTGAATCTATGGATGTTATTGCTGCAGGTCAATCTCATACTTACATGAAAGTTGTGCCGACCACAGACGTGAATATGACCTTTGCTTTGTCTCTCGGTGTGTTTGCGTTGATGATTTTTTACTCAATAAAAATCAAAGGTGTTGGCGGCTTCTTGAAAGAGTTATATGCACATCCGTTTAATACGCCTTGGTTATACTGGTTCAACTTTATTCTTGAGACGGTATCTTTGGTTGCTAAGCCGTTATCTTTATCACTTCGTTTGTTCGGTAATTTATATGCTGGCGAGCTGATCTTTATTCTTATTGCAGGAACACTGGGCGTGTGGCAATTGCCAATTCACTTCCTATGGGCTGCATTTCACTTGTTAATTATTCCATTACAAGCGTTTATCTTCATGATGTTGACCATCGTGTATTTAAGCCTAGCAAGTGAAGAACACTAGTTTTACAACGTTTTATTCTTTTAACATTAACTTAAACACAAAGGTGAAAATCTATGGAAATCTTAGGAAATCTTTATATCGCGGTTGGTATTTTGATAGGACTTTGCGCATTGGGCCCAGCGATCGGTTTCGGTCTTCTAGGTGGTAAATTTCTAGAGTCTGCTGCTCGTCAACCTGAGCTAGCACCTCAACTGCAAGTTAAAATGTTCATTGTTGCTGGTCTTATTGATGCAATCGCAATGATCGGTGTAGCAATCGCTCTTTTCTTATTGTTCGTTGAAAGCGCGAAGTTTGCTGTTTAAGCACCTAACTAGACAATAACGAATATAGGAGGAGCGGTTTTGAATATCAATGCCACTCTATTTGGCGAACTTCTAGCATTTATATTCTTCGTGTGGTTCTGCATGAAGTTTGTATGGCCCCCTATTATGGGCGCTATAGAAGAACGTCAAAAGAAAATTGCTGATGGTCTTGCTGCGTCTGAACGTGGCGAAAAGGATCTAGAACTGGCTCAAGCGAAAGCGACAGACCAGTTGAAAGAGGCGAAAACTCAAGCAGCTGGAATTATCGAGCAGGCTAAGAAGCGTGGTTCTCAAATTGTTGATGAAGAAACGCAACGTGCCCACCAAGAGCGTGAGAATATCATTGCTCAAGGTCATGCTGAAATTGAAGCTGAGCGTAACCGTGCAAAAGAAGATTTGCGTAAGCAAGTCGCAGCGTTAGCTGTTGCCGGTGCTGAGAAAATTCTTGAGCGTCAAATTGATGCCGCAGCGCAAAGTGACATAGTTGCAAAACTAGTCGCCGAGCTATAAGGGGAATTTGAGCTATGTCTGAATTGACTACCATTGCTCGCCCTTACGCAAAAGCTGCGTTCGATTATGCGGTTGAGCAAAAGATTATCGCAGGCTGGCAGGAAATGCTGGTCTTTGCAGCGCAGGTAGCAAAAAACCCAGAAATTAAAAATTTAATGTCTGGGGCTGTTGCACCTGAATCGTTAGCTGAGCTTTTTAATAAAGTCTGTGGTGAACAACTCGACCAACATGGTCAGAACTTAGTTAAAGTTTTGGCTGAAAATAAACGTCTTCAGGCGCTTCCTGAAATCTCAGAATTGTTTAATGAATTCAAAGCTGAATTCGACAAAGAGATCGAAGTTGATGTGACATCAGCGAGCGAACTTAATGTTAAACAACAAGCAGATATCAGCGCGGCTCTTGAAAAACGTCTTGCACGAAAAGTTAAGCTGAATTGTAGCGTCGACCCTACGCTGATTGCCGGAGTTGTTATCAAAGCCGGTGATACAGTGATTGATGGATCGGTTAAAAGTAAATTAAACCGTCTCACAGACGCGTTACAAGCATAACGGGGAAAAGAGCATGCAACTGAATTCCACTGAAATTGCAGAACTGATCAAACAGCGAATTGAACAGTTTGAAGTAGTAAGTGAAGCTCGTAACGAAGGAACTATCGTTGGTGTTACCGACGGTATTATCCGTATTCATGGCCTTGCAGATGTAATGCAAGGTGAAATGATCGAGCTTCCTGGTAATCGCTACGCTATCGCATTGAACCTAGAGCGTGACTCTGTAGGTGCGGTTGTTATGGGCCCTTACGCCGATCTTCAAGAAGGCGCAAAGGTTACTTCATCAGGTCGTATCCTTGAAGTACCAGTAGGTCGTGGTTTACTAGGTCGTGTTGTTAACACACTTGGTGCGCCGATCGACGGTAAAGGTGCTATTGAAGCTGATGGATTTGAACCAGTAGAAAAAATTGCCCCTGGCGTTATTGAACGTCAATCGGTTGATCAACCTATTCAAACCGGTTACAAATCGGTAGATGCTATGATCCCAGTTGGTCGTGGACAACGTGAATTGGTTATCGGTGACCGTCAAACAGGTAAAACTGCTTTGGCCATTGATGCGATTATCAACCAAAAAGACTCTGGCGTTAAATGTGTTTACGTAGCAATTGGCCAAAAGGCATCAACAATCGCTAACGTAGTACGCAAGCTTGAAGAGCACGGAGCAATGGCACACACCATTGTAGTTGCGGCATCTGCTTCTGAATCAGCGGCATTGCAGTATCTTGCTCCTTACTCAGGCTGTACTATGGGTGAATACTTCCGTGATCGCGGCGAAGATGCGTTAATCGTATATGATGACTTATCTAAGCAAGCTGTTGCCTATCGTCAAATTTCACTATTGCTGCGTCGTCCTCCTGGTCGTGAAGCTTATCCTGGTGACGTTTTCTATTTGCATTCACGTCTTCTTGAACGTGCGGCACGTGTTAACGAAAACTACGTGGAAAAGTTCACAAACGGTGAAGTTAAAGGTAAAACAGGTTCACTTACGGCATTGCCGATAATTGAAACTCAAGCCGGTGACGTTTCAGCATTCGTACCTACTAACGTAATTTCTATTACTGACGGTCAGATCTTCTTAGAAACTGACTTATTTAACTCAGGGATTCGTCCTGCGGTTAACGCTGGTATTTCGGTATCGCGTGTTGGTGGTGCGGCACAAACTAAAATCGTTAAGAAGTTAGGTGGTGGTATCCGTCTAGCGCTTGCTCAGTATCGTGAATTGGCGGCATTCTCGCAATTCGCTTCTGACCTTGACGAAGCGACTCGTGCTCAGTTAGAGCATGGTGAGCGTGTTATGGAATTAATGAAGCAGAACCAATATGCACCACTTTCAGTGGCTGATATGGCTGTTTCATTGTTCGCTGTTGAAAAAGGGTACTTAAAAGACGTTGAACTAGACAAAATCCTAGATTTTGAAGCTGCGTTGCACTCATATATGAACAGCGATTACGCTGAGCTGATAAAAACTATCAACGATACAGGTAATTTCAACGCTGAAATTGAAGCCACGTTAGCTGGAGCTTTAGAGAAATTTAAAGCAACACAAACTTGGTAATCAATGGCACTGCCTTTATTGGCAGTGCATTCGTTGAATAATCGGAGATAGATTTATGGCTAGCGGTAAAGAGATAAAAGGTAAGATCGGGAGTATTAAAAATACTCAGAAAATCACCAGTGCGATGGAGATGGTTGCTGCGTCTAAAATGAAAAAGGCGCAAGACCGTATGACTGCAAGTCGTCCATACGCTGAGAATATTCGAAACGTGATCGGTCACCTGGCTAACGCTAACCTTGAATATCGCCATCCTTATTTAGAAGACCGTGAAATAAAGCGTGTCGGCTATATCGTTATCTCTACTGACCGTGGATTGTGTGGTGGTTTAAATACCAACGAATTCAAAAAGGTCACGAAAGAAGCGAAAAAATGGCAAGAACAAGGTGTAGAAGTTGATTTTGCAGCACTAGGTTCTAAATCATGTGCGTTTTTTAACCGGTTTGGTGGCAATATGTTGGCCGCTGAATCAGGTATTGGTGATGCACCAAGTGTGAAAGACGTGATTGGTTTAGTGCGTATTATGCTTAATGCCTTCAACGAAGGTAAAATCGACCGCCTGTATTTGGTGTTCAACAAGTTTGTCAACACCATGGCTCAGGAGCCACTGATCGATCAATTGTTACCTTTGCCTAAATCTGACGACAAAGCATTAAAGCACCGTTGGGATTATATATACGAACCGGATCCAAAACCTATTTTGGATACCCTATTGGTTCGTTACATTGAGTCTCAAGTATATCAAGGCGTGGTTGAAAACGCTGCCTCCGAGCAAGCTGCTCGTATGGTCGCAATGAAAGCCGCCACTGATAACGCGGGTGACTTAATTGATGACTTACAACTGATATACAACAAAGCTCGCCAAGCAGCGATCACACAGGAAATTAGTGAGATTGTAAGCGGCGCGGCAGCGGTGTAGGCAAAGGTTTTAGAATTTAAGAGGAATTAACATGAGTCAAGGTAAGGTCGTCCAAATCATTGGCGCCGTAGTGGATATTGAATTTCCACAAGATTCGGTTCCAAAAATATATGACGCATTGCGTATCGCCGAAGGTGATTTGCAAGGTTTGACCCTAGAAGTACAGCAACAACTAGGTGGGGGCGTAGTGCGTACAATCGCCATGGGTTCCACTGACGGCTTGCGCCGTGGCTTAGCTGTTGAAAATAGCGGTGAAGCCATCCAGGTTCCAGTGGGCAAGGCTACTCTTGGCCGTATCATGGATGTATTGGGTAACCCAATCGACGAAGCAGGTCCAATTGGTGAAGAAGAACGTATGTCTATTCACCGCGCGGCGCCTACTTACGAAGAACAGTCAAGTTCAGTTGAGCTACTTGAAACCGGCATCAAAGTTATCGACTTGGTATGCCCGTTCGCTAAGGGTGGTAAAGTTGGTTTATTCGGTGGTGCTGGTGTTGGTAAAACCGTAAACATGATGGAGCTTATCCGTAACATCGCTATCGAGCACAGTGGTTATTCTGTATTCGCTGGTGTGGGTGAGCGTACACGTGAAGGTAACGATTTCTATCATGAAATGAACGAATCTAACGTACTCGATAAAGTATCGTTGGTTTACGGTCAAATGAACGAGCCTCCTGGAAACCGTCTACGTGTTGCTTTGACTGGTTTGACTATGGCTGAAAAATTCCGTGACGAAGGTCGTGACGTACTTTTCTTCGTAGATAACATCTACCGTTATACTCTTGCTGGTACTGAAGTATCTGCATTGTTAGGTCGTATGCCATCTGCGGTAGGTTATCAGCCTACATTGGCTGAAGAGATGGGTGTGCTTCAAGAGCGTATCGCATCTACTAAGACTGGCTCAATCACTTCAATCCAAGCGGTATATGTACCTGCGGATGATTTGACCGATCCATCACCTGCTACTACGTTTGCTCACTTAGACGCGACCGTTGTATTGTCTCGTGATATCGCTTCGCTTGGTATCTACCCAGCTGTTGACCCACTTGATTCAACTTCACGTCAGCTCGACCCGTTAGTTATCGGTCAAGAGCATTACGACACTGCCCGTGGTGTTCAATCAGTACTTCAACGTTATAAAGAACTAAAAGACATCATCGCGATTTTGGGTATGGACGAGTTATCTGAAGAAGATAAATTGTCGGTTTCACGTGCTCGTAAAATTCAGCGTTTCTTGTCTCAGCCTTTCTTCGTAGCTGAAGTATTCACTGGTTCGCCTGGTAAGTATGTTTCGTTGAAAGATACCATTAGTGGTTTCAAAGGCATTCTTGAAGGCGAATTTGATCACCTTCCTGAACAAGCTTTCTACATGGTTGGTTCAATCGAAGAAGCATCTGAGAAAGCCAAAAAAATGTAAGCGTATCTTCGGATACGTTTAACTTTTTTTGTTAGGAGGGTATATGGCAATGACGATTCAACTGGATGTGGTAAGCGCAGAAGACAGTATATTTTCTGGACTAGTGCAAAGTATCCAAGTTACCGGTAGTGAAGGTGAACTTGGTGTTCAGTACGGTCACGCTCCTTTGCTTACGACCATAAAAGCTGGAATGGTTAATGTGGTTAAGCAGTTCGGCGAGGAAGAATTGATTTATGTTGCTGGTGGCGTACTTGAAGTACAACCAGGTCATATATCAGTACTTGCTGATACGGCAGTTCGTGCAAGCGACTTAGATGAGCAAGCTGTTTTGGAGGCGAAAAAACGCCTCGAAGATAACATTGCGAACCCAAGTGCTGATTTCGAATATGCTGAAGCAGCTGCAGAGTTAGCAGAAACCATCGCGCAGTTACGATTGATTCAGAAGCTACGCAAGTAATTGAAATAGTATATTGTTTCATGTGGAACCCGGCTTTAAGCCGGGTTTTTTATGTTTTAAATTTGACGCTTAGATAGGTGAGAAACGAGCTGAATATAGCAATCATCGCCATATAAGGCATATTGTTGCAAATACGCCTTCAAAAGCATTTTAAACAAACCTAATTAAAAATATATTCTGTCCCCTGAATATTATTTTTTAGTGCCTGTGAGAGGCTTTCAAGTGCGTTGCGCATAGGATGTATCACTTCATTGTAGCTTTCGGAGCAGTAAGCATCCTGATTTAGTAAATTAACGAGTTGCTCCAAGTACTTTGAGCAATGGGTAAAGGCATTTTCATGAAATTTTTGTGTTAAAGGAGTAAGTAAGGCCGCAGCACCAGCAGTATCACCTACTTTGGCTAACTGGTGTGCATCGTCGATCAGGCTTTCAGTTGACGTTAATACCTCCGGTAGCTGATCTAAATATGGGGTTAACGCGTGATTAAAATGAATAATTGCTTTAGCCACGTCGACCCCTGGCAGGTCTATACAGGTATGGGCATACCTGAGGGCCCCAGCGATATTTTTTTCCAACGCTATTTCATCATCATTCATCGCTTCTTTTTCTATTTGCTTAAATATATCGCCTATATTGGCTAATCCGAAAGAACCTGCAGCCCCTTTAATTCGGTGAATTGATTCGACAATTGATACTAGATCCTTGTTCATCCAAGCTTGCTCTATGTTGTTTAGCTCATTACGTAAGTCACTGATATATCTACGAATAAGCGGCAACATTTTATCGTCGGCAATATGGGTTACAACCGAAACTGTGAGCTTCAAATAGCGACCAATTTTGGCCACAAATAGGTCTCGTTCTATAGGCTTAGCCAGATGATCGCTAAAGCCTATGCGCAGATAATAATCGACTTCGTGCTTCATGGTGTTAGCCGTTAATGCGATAGCGGGTGTGTTGTTTCCCGAATTTCGAATCTGTTTAAGCGTTTCGACTCCGTCTAATGTTGGCATATGGATATCAAGTAACAGTAAATCAAACTGCCTTGCGTGTATCGCTTCGAGTGCCTGTTGACCATCAGCGACTTCTGTCACAGTGATATTCATGCGCTTTAATAATAAGGCAACGAGCTCTCGATTATGCGGATGATCGTCAGCTAATAATACGTTACAGCGCTCATATATAGGCAGTATCGATGGTGGCATCGTAGGGCGATGATTTATTTGGGCGATATCCTGTACGCTAGTTAACCAACGAGTGTTGTCTAGCGCATTAAGCCTAATAGTGATGGTAAATGTGCTGCCTTTGCGTGGCTGACTCTGGGCATTTATATCACCACCTAAGCCCTGAGCTAAGCGTTTAGCAATACTCAATCCTAATCCAGTACCACTAACTTGGCGGTTAATCACGCTATCCGCCTGGGTAAAGGGGTTAAATAATTTTTGCAAATCGCTTTGACTAATTCCCTCGCCCGAGTCGATGATATTAATAACTAACATTGCATCCTCAACGCTTACCTGCAAACAGATGTGGCCGCTATGAGTGAACTTGAGGGCATTATTGGTTAGGTTGAATAATATCTGCTTGAGGCGCGTAGCATCGGTAATTATTTGCTCAGGTAAAGGAAATTTATAATCTACATGAAAGGCTAAGCCTTTATCGCGAGCTCGTTTACCAACGACAGATTCAATTTGACCCAACAGTGAAAACAAATGGCAAGCTTCAGCGTGGAAATCGAGTTTGTTCGCGTCAATTTTACTAAGATCTAGAATATCGTTAATAATCCGTAGCAAATGCGCGCCGTTTTGATAGATGATGTTAGTCACGCGTTCCTGCTCAGCTTTATCTATATCACCAAGTAATATTCCGTCCGCATATCCAATTATAGCGGTAAGCGGTGTGCGAATTTCATGACTCATATTGGCTAAAAAATGATCCTTAGCGGAGTTAGCTTCTACCAGTTCCTGGTTAGATTGGGCAAGTTTTTGATTGGCTTCTCGCAAGGCTAAGGTTCGAAATTCAACGGTCTGCTCGAGCTGTGATTTTAACTGGGTATTACGCAGGTTGACTAAGCGCATCTTCTCAGCCAGTGCGAAAGCTAAAACTAGGCTATCAGCCGCAATTCCGATAAAGCCAAGTAAATAGATATCTACACCGATACTCGGCAGTATTCTTAGATTAAGGAGGTTGCCGATAATGTTTGGCACTATCACGCATAGCAGCGCAAACACAAAATAGCGGGCGGGCCTATAGCCTTTTTTCCAGGCTACAACCCCAACGCTAAGGTCAGTCAACAGCACGGCTGAGCTCATTATTGACACCAGTAATAAGCCAATGGCTTGACTATAAAATGCTAACGGCAGTAACAGTAAGCACAGGCAGCCAAGGACAAGCAAAAGATACATAGTGCGCTTGGATGTAACATGAAGGCGAAAAAATTCTATTTGAAAAAACGCTGAAAAAGCAGAACCAAGTAAAAACCCCGGCATTAACCAGTCTTTAGCGCTGAATAAATGCAAATATTCAAACACGCCGAAAATGGCCGCCCATGCGCTGACATAAAATAGGGTCGAGAGAGCGTAAAACAAATATTGCTTATCGCGCATGACGATAAAGACAAAGATATTATATATACCCAGGGCTAAACAAATGCCAAAACATATAAACAAGATCACATTGTGATTAGCCACAAGGTATTCCATTTCATCTTGGGTTTGTAATGTTATTTTTATCGGAGCGAAGAAAAAATCACTACTAAATAATATTAATACGGTGGCGGTTTCCCCTGGGGCAATCGTGACTTTGCTACCGTAATGTAATGGATAACTGTTGTCGTGATCTAATCCTGAAATAGAAGAGGAAGCGGCATGGTGTGCCTTGTAAACCGATATACGAATGGTTTCGACCACAGAGCCGTTAGGGTAGATAAACCACTTGCTGTTTTGAGTGTCGTTATTGACAGTGAAAGCCGTTACATACCTGTCTTTAAACAAATCATTCATATCCCGCTTGTTAAACGATTTTAGCCAGTCTTCAAGGGGCCCCTGATAGTTGGGCAGCTGTGCCTTGCCTATGCGTTGATAGGTTAACTGCTGACTAATATCTGTGTGAATAATATCGGATGCGGAAAAGTACGGAATTAAGGGGCCTTGGGCCTTAATATCGAAACTACATATGTATAATAAAAAAATGAAAAAAAAAGACTGACTTCAAAATAACACCAACATACTTAAATGACGCTCTAGGGCTAGTCCTAGAGTTGCAAAACTACACAAACAACATCAGTTCTTTGATGAACTTAAAATGTCGCCAATCTACGACTAATTCAAATTATGCATGACAAAGGGTAAATACGGTTAGTGTTTTTACCTTTTTGGCAGGTTTGCCCTAAAAGTTGTCTGCTTTTTATGATGGTGCCTTCGATTTTATGGCTTTTTATCTAGGGATTAGATAAGTGTTGGGCGAATACCCGCTGTTGCATGCGAGTAAATGTTGTAAGTAAAGGGGCTTTGTCGAGCCCTTGAGTGAGATATAAGGTATGGGCTAAAGCCTCTAGCGTAGATAAGCCTGACGATACTGACGTTTTACGTATTTTATATTCAGATTGCGGCGGTATGGCAAAATGCCAGCTGGGTAAATGTTGTAACCACGGGTTCAATTGCCATATCTTATAAGCTTTCCGCCAAGTGGCATCGAGCAGAATAATGCTAGTAATATTGCTGTTCTGCTTTTCATTTATTGATTCCAGTGGGACGCTATTTTGGTTCGGGTACATCACACAAACCTGATTGCGCTGTGTTTTTAAATTAATGATTAATTGCGCAAAATCGCCTGGTGTTTCACCAATCCATATTTCACTATTGGGAACGCATAAGCGGATTAACTTAACGCTGCTTTTAGCGTGTTTTACTTCACTAGGGTGCTGTAAAATAATCACTTTTTGCGTACTGGTGACAGTACATAGCGCGTCACAAATACACACGGATTGTGGATAATGACAATTTAAGCACATGGTCCTTTTCATAAACATAACCAGATTTGCAATTGCCGATGGGAGAGTTTAAATGCAGCGAAGCTGTTATTACCCATAGAGATTCGGATCAAGAGAGGCATAATATATGCTAAAAAACCTTTTCATAGTGTCAATATAATGGTGAATCAACATTATAACCAAATTTGGCAAACCGTTTGTGCTATCCCGAAAGGGAAAGTGGCTAGTTATGGTCAAATCGCGGATCTTGCAGGCTTGCCTGGTCGCGCCAGATTAGTGGGAAAGTCATTGGGTTATATTCCAAAAGACATGTTTGTCCCTTGGTATCGTGTCATACGTTCATCTGGACAATTGGCGTTTTCTGCTGGGTCTGATCAGGCGTTACACCAAACCGGGATGTTACAAGAAGAAAACGTAGTGGTATTTAGAAATCGAGTAAAACTCAGGGTTTTTCAGTGGCAACCCACATTAGACGAAATGCTCTGGAAGTTAAATGGTTAGTTATAAAACATAGACTTGATAGAGTGTAATTACTCACTTCAAAAGCTGAAACTAACTAAATTTTATAAACATGTTTGCGGTGAGACGTCCTGTGCTTGGATCGGTATTAATGTCACCCGTTTTATTTATTAGTGCCGAGTGAAGTAAGTTTCCTGGGTAAATTAACAGTCGATTTTGCTGATATGGAACCTGATAGATACAGGTGTATGCAGGGTGTGATGTCGCACAGTATTGACTTTGACTATGTGGACTTTTATTTAACAAACGTTGCACATCCATTAGATATTCTTGCTCGCCGCCGAGATTTACGCGCTCTATGGCACTACGGTTGTGGCGAAAGAACCCTGTGCCCCCATGTGAAAGGGGGTTTAAATAATGTACAACCGCCAATAGATTTGGGTCGCAGGTATCGAAATGTGGCAAAGTTTGTACGGGCAGTAAATTTTCTGACTCTACTGTTACCAGAGAAAATGTATTATCGATGGGGTTTGGCCTGAGTTGAGTAGGAATAGCAAACACGCTATACAAGCGTTTCATTAACGGTTTCAGACAAGCGACTACATACTCTTTCGGTAATTTACTGCGTACTCCTGGATAGTAACTTGTGTTATCTGGGCTAAATTTTCCATGAAATCGAGCGTAGTGGATTAACTCAGCGGTACTTTGTAAGTAATCATCAATGACCAAAATTGGTGTTTGGCTGATACCCACACGCACTAATTGAATGTTGAGAGCTGGATTAATGGCAATATTGGGACCCAGTGTAGAGGTAGTATGCAGCATAGACATAGTCACTTAAGTGTGGGCCGATGGGCTTTTACAGTAGTGGCGGATAAAATCTAAGTGATCAGGCAAACTGCTGACCCGTCTAGACGTTTGAGATTTAATTGTCGCCAAAAATTCAATAAGTTCCTGCTCTGACATTAAATCAACTATAGGATGATAACTGTTGGGCATGATGCCTTGACCTAGCATTACTTGTAACCAAGAAGCTTCTCCAAATAATTCGCCACTACCTTGATATACATGGGCACTTTGAGCAAATTGTTCCATGCGAGCTCGCAGTGTTTCAGGAATAGGTATGTTTTGGCAGTAGCGCCAAAATGCACTGTCTTTGCGAGCGGTGGCATGGTAATGCAAAATAATAAAGTCACGAATATTATCGATTTCACCACGCATAGAAGTATTAAATCTATCTATGATTGCTGGATCCATGCGTTTGGTTGGTAGGGATTGCATCAAACGGATAATACTTTGCTGTATGAGGTGAATACTGGTGGACTCAAGTGGCTCAATAAAACCACCAGCCAAACCAATAGCAACGCAGTTTTTATTCCATAGTTTACGCCTTACACCCGTTTTAAACTTGATGACTCTAGGTGTATTTAACGTTTTGCCCTGAATATTTGCCAACAGTTGTGTTTTGGCATCTTCATCGCTTATATATTTGCTGCAGAAAACCAGACCGTTACCCATACGGTTTTGTAACGGAATTTGCCATTGCCAGCCTGCATCATGAGCAATCGAACGGGTGTAAGGAACACTGTTACCCAGTAATTCGGTTTGCACCGCGACCGCACTGTCACAAGGCAACCAATGACTCCAATCCTCGTAGCCGGTATGCAAAGTTTGCTCTATCAATACACCGCGAAAACCAGTGCAATCAATAAATAAGTCACCCACAATGTGTTGCCCATTATCTAAGATAAGTGATTGAATAAAGCCGTTGTCTTCATCAAGGTTAACCGTATTAATTTTACCCTCAATGCGTTTTACGCCGCATTGTTGGGCAATATTGCGTAAAAACTTTGCGTATAACCCAGCATCTAAGTGAAATGCATGATTGCGTTCTTGTTTGGGGGCTGTGGCAAATTTACCTAACCGACAAGCGAGATGTTCAGGACAATAATCTCCTATTTCTGAAGCGATATTTACATTTTTTCCACGTAACCAAAAATGTTGGAATCCCGCAGCCCAACATCCATGATTAAAATGCCCGAAAGAGTGAATATAAGATTGCTGCTTTTTGTACCAGTCATCGAATTTTATACCCAGTTTAAATGTGGCATTAGTGGCAGCCATAAAATCAGCTTCGTTGATTTTTAATAGGTCGTGAAACAAGTGCAATGTGGGTATCGTTGCTTCACCGACACCGACAGTGGGAATAGCATCAGACTCCACAAGTGTCACTTTGATGTTCTTGCCAAATAACTTTCCAAATGCCGCTGCTGTCATCCAGCCTGCGGTACCGCCACCAGCGATAACAACATTTTTGATTGCATCTTGTTGCATAAAATATTACTCGTTTTTCGTTAAATTCATTATCGCCTGAGTTTATTTTGTAGATCAGCACGTAGTTTTTTTAGGCTGACATCGTCCATTGGGCTAGCGAGTATACTTTTAGCTGCATCCGGGATATGCGAGAAGTACTCTGGTCGATGTTCAAATACATAATGATCAAATAGGTTTTTCCAAGCATCCCGTTGATGTCTAGGTAAGTCTCGTACGCTCATCATGGCTAATAGCAAGGCATTCATTGGCCGGCCCATTTTTGTTGGGGTATCACGCCACCAGTGAGTGATAAGCACGTTGAGTCCACTTAATCCTTGTACATGGTGCCACCACATACTGGGCAGAATAAGCGCATCTCCGGCCTCTAGCTCTGCAACTTGAGCGGCGGCTAAGGCACGGGCAAACTTAGGGTGTTGCGCGAAATCTGGGTTAGGAACATCAACAGTGCTAATCTCCTGCCCGCCTGGGGCCTTATCTAAAGGGCCCACATATAGATTTTCAAGTTGTTCAGGGGGAAACAGAGTGAAACGACGTTTACCGACCACGCAGCAGGCAAAATTTTGGGCAAAATCATAATGGGCCGCTATACGACTAGCATTACCTAACCAAATGTTCACCAATGGCATATTGATGTCAGGTAATGCCTCTAACTGTTCAAGTAGTCCAGGTAAACTTTGCGCAAGGCTGGTGGCACTAACGTAAACACATTTGCCATTTTTGCTTTGTGCATTATGTAAAATATCATCCAATATTTTAGGGAGTTTTTGTTGGCTAGATTCGAAGTTGAATCCCGTCATATTCTGGTTATAGAACACACGCCCTTGCTCAGTATTGGGTAAGTGATGGGTATGAAATGTAGCCCCTTGGTCAAACTTTGCTAGGTGCTGTGCAGCGTCCACATCAGATAGCCTAGCGGCTTTTACTAGTGGCCAGTGGGCACAATACCCTTTAAGCACGATTGGCTCTTGGCTATTAAGCAAAGCCGCCGGAATGTTTTTGGGTGTAATCCCTTCAAGGTATTTTACCGCTTGGATAGCAGACTTGACAGGTGGTAACGACATTTCAATGATCTCCGATTATTGCCCTCGCGCGACCCGCTTGTTTTTTAACGCGACCAGATCATTAAAATGCACTTGTGAGGCTAAAATCAGGTACGCGGCTTGAAGGTAACCTGCATTATGCAGCTGCACGATGTTATCCGGACTCAGGTTATTCAGCACATCCTCATTTATGGTGTAAAAGCCAATCAACTGATGATTCGCACCATTATCTAAGGTCACATCAAGGGTCATTGATTCCAGTAGATTAAGCGAGATCAATGTGTTTACAAACGCTTCGTTATCTTGCAGGCCATGGTGCAGTGTTTCAAGCATTGCGGCGATATCTTCTAGATATTGACTGTTGCCACCGTATTCTAAAAACAACTCCACACCTTGAGTTTTACTGACTCTGGGAGAGTCAGTATCTAAAGTAATCACGCGTTGCTGCTCGGTCACGCCGTCAGTAGTGATATCTTGTCTGCCAATAAAGAAAGGCATGCGCTGCACGGAGAGTGGAATATAGGTAGCATCCCATTCATTAGACTGCAGAAATAAATTTTCCTGTTGTTGAAAGCCAAAAAGGGCCACGGGTGTAAATTGAGCCGTGTTTTGGTCTTTGTGAAATACAATAGGATAATGTGCTTGCACACTGCGCATTTCATCAACAAAGGTAGGAGAGAACCACAGGTTGTCGCCAAATTCATCGCCACGCTGAGTGATTACGCGTAGATCGCTGTGCTCTATGTTGTTTAGTAACACATGGTTTGCCATAAAAGCCCCACTTTTTATTGTTGTTGGTGGTTAATACCACAGCCTAAAATGTGTCGTGGTATTACCCAAAAGCCACGATAGCTATGTAAACATAAGTATCGTGGCGTATTTTTCACTTTTGATTAGCGCTAAAAATTAAAAGGTATATCTAGCACCAATGTTATAGCGAGCGCCTGATTGTGTAAGTTTATAAATTAAACGATTATCTCGGCCGTATTCATTGATATATTCATCAGTAATATTAATACCTTCTATAAATACCGTCAGTCCTTCAAGCTGTTTAATCTCATAACTAAGGTTAAAGTCAATTTGATAATAAGCATCGGTAAAAATGGGGGCAGTTAGATCGCCATTTACTCGGCGTTCATTTAAAAACTCATCACGCCAGTTATAGGCTATTCTCGCTTGAAGACCGTCTTTATCGTAGAAGGCAACTAGGTTGGCGGTATCACTTAAGCCAACAAGTGCTTCAGTGTCAGCTAAGGACGATTTATCGTACTCTAAACCTGAGTCCACCATAGTGTAGTTAACAATTGCGCCAAAACCGGATTCACCAAACAAGTGCTGAACATTAAATTCAACACCATCGATGGTGTGTTCGGTATCACCGTTTACCGGTACGTTGATTCTAAAATTAACGAGATTGTCAGTGGCTGAATCTCCCAATATTGTCCCGCCGTCTAACTCGCCATTTTCGTCAAATTTTGGTGTAACGTTTGGATCATCAGCATAGTTCTCAAAGATGTATGTGCGCAACTGTTGGTTAGTCGCACCGGCGCCTAACGCAGCCACTGCTGCATCAAATTTTTCACCGTCCAATGGGTTAGCAAGATTGAAGATTGTTGAGTTGTTGGTACCAGTGGTTATCCAGTTGGTGACATCTTTTCTGAAATAGCCTAGGGATACATAACTACCTTCTTCATAATACCATTCAGCAGACAAATCGTAATTTACCGACTCTAAAGGACGGAGTCCTGGGTTCCCTGAATTCCCCGAGTAACCACTTAAACTGCCCGCAGTGCTGATAGTTGTGCCGCCTTGCAGGGCTCCATAACCAGCACGTGAAATAGTTTTACTTAATGCAGCGCGTAAGATCACGTCGTCAGTGACCGAAAGATTAAAATTAAAACTGGGTAAGAACTGCGAATAGTCTGCAGATTGCTTAAGTGTTTCAATTCCGGTTACACCAGTTACAGCCGTAGAGGTTGCTTCTGACCACTCCACTCTGCTGTACCCTGGCGCTGATGCGGTAGAAGTAATATCCGTTTTTTCATAACGCATGCCTAGATGAGCATTATACGGCATGTCACTCAACTCGCCATCATAGTGGAGTTGCACGAACGCGGCTGTCGTTTCTTCCTCAGTAAAGCGGTTGGTTTCAGCATCCCAGTTGGTTGAAGCACAAAAATGCCCTTCACCATTTGGACCCGCTGATGCACCCTCTGGCGCTAAGCAGTCCCCCCAAACGGTATCTACGTTAGCCACTGGGTCGGCAAATTCTGCCGCACGTACGATTTCATCGAAATCGGCATACCAAATACGATTAAATAAATCGTAATCACCTTGGGTTGCTGTCCCTTCGAAATTCCCCGCTTTTGCATCGAATTTATCGAGAATAGTATCTTCGGTCCAGTTAACGTCAGCAAAGTCGCCTTCTACACCTACACCGCCCCAGTCAGCACGCTGTACTTGTGTATGGCGGTAGCGATTGTTTACTGTATTAATAGATACACCAAAATCTATACTGGCGTCGTCATTTAATACATATTTACCTTTCACTTGGGTTTGGTCGACTTCTGATGTGTAGAAGTCATTGGCAAACCAACTACCTGATAAGCGCATGGTATTTGGATTGAAGTTTTCGATGTTGCCTGTGGCGATGCCTGGTAACTCGCCTGATAGATCCAAACCTGTACGGGTACGAGTGTAAGAAGGTAATTGAATATTGTTACGGGTACCATGGCGAGGGTCTGAAGCCTTCATTTCAGCTTCCGAACTGTGGTGATCTAATGTTAACTCAAGATCGTCATTAACCTGCCATTCTACATTGAGACCTATTGAGTCAATGCTCTCTTCACGGCCCCAAGCGCCAACTGTCAATGAAGTATCTTCTAAGTCTGCGTCGCTGTTAATTTCATATATTTCTGAATAGACCAGCGGTACCGCGTTTGGTTCGCCTGCCCAAATTGATTCACTACGATCACCAGCATAACCAAACCATACTGAAGCGTCGGTGTGTTGCTCTTCTATGTTGTTGCGGATCAAGGTGTAATCTAAAGTAGTAGTGATATTGTCCGTGGGCCTAAACTGTAAAACAAGTTGCCCGTTGGTTCTATCCCTTTGGCGTTCCTCAAATACATATCTAGGCTGCTGGGGGTTTGAATAGATACCCGATGTGGGACGATTTGTACCGCCTTCTGCCCCGGCAGGTACGCCACCCCAACCGGTATTGGTATATTCACTGGCTCGATAGCCTTGGGTATCAATAAATTCTTGCATACCGCTTTCACGTTCTTGATAACTACCAGATATGGAGATACCAAAAGTTTCGTCAGCGAAAGTTTGTGAATACAAACCACTGATTTCTGGCGTCATATCTCCTTTGTCAGTAGATTTATCGTCAACTAATTTGGCCCCGAAAGTCGCTTTTGTACCAGGAGAGTGAAATGGACGGTGAGTCGATAAGTTGATGGTTGCACCTATGCCACCTGAGGTGACGCTAGCATCCGCAGTTTTATACACTTCCACACCGGAAACACTTTCGGAAGCGATATTCGCGAAATCGAACGTTCTGCTACCGGTAGTGGTCGGTAATTGACGACCATTAAGGGTAATCAAGTTATTGGCAGCACCAAAGCCGCGAACAGTCACTTGTGAGCCCTCACCACTAGCACGGTCAATCGATACCCCCGTAATACGTTGTAATGATTCAGCAAGGTTAGAGTCAGGAAATTTCCCCATGTCTTCTGCGGATATAGCATCCACGATGCCACTTGAATCGCGCTTTATATCCATGGCGCGTAATAAACTACCGCGAATGCCGCTGACTTGAATAACTTCTACATCTTCTTGTGCTGCTTGTTCTTGTGCCATTGTCGGCATTACGACTGCACTACTGAGTAGCAATGAAATACTGCTGGTCAGCAATGACTTTTTAAAAGTTTTATGTGTGTTCATAACGTGTACCTTGTGATCCTGATTTATAATCATCAAAAGAGGCGTGAACCTTGGTGTTCCCGATAGCTTCAAACTAACAGCAAGATGTAAACGCAGGATTACGTTAAAGTCATGTTAACTATATGTCAATTGGCTATATTTAACTTACCGTTAACAAAAGTTGTTATTAATTTGTTTTTTTTCGTGAATTGTTCTTTTGCAACGGTATTAATGAATTTTAGTGAAAACACACGACTGAATTGATCGATTTAATCCGTAAATGGTAAACGGCAATAAACGTTATGAAAGAGCAGCTAATATTGTTTAATGGGCTGAGGAGTTTGCGCAAATATGCAAAATCGTTTATTTTTCTCGCATCCTTCGTATTTCATCTATTTGGAATCTATTTTTAGTGTTAAAAACTATCCTAGTAAATGAATTGGAAGTCGGCATGTATGTTGACTCTATTGCCCAGCAAAATGGCAACCTGCAAATTAAGAGTCGAGGAAGAGTCAAAACCTACGCTGCGATTACGGCAATGAAAAAGCAAGGGATAGTGTCCTTGATTATTGATTTGAGTAAGCAACTGCCAATAGAAGAGCCTACACCTCAAGTAGAAGAGTCCCCAGAGCAAGACATCTCCTTTGCGGATGAAATAGGCAAAGCAGCAAAGTTACATGAAAAAGGTAAAGTCCTGCAGCGCCGAATGATGCAAGCCGTGGATAAAGGCTTACCAATTGATATTGCTATTCCACAGGAATTTACCAAAAACTTGGTTTCCTCAATCGACCGTAATCCCAACGCTTTATTGTGCATGACAAAAATTCGTGAAAAAGACAGTTACTTGTTAGAGCACTCGTTAAATGTGGCCATTTTATTGGCTAATTTTGCTAATTACTTAGATATGCCTGAAGACGAGGTGCAAGAATTGTCTTTGTCTGGATTTCTACATGACATTGGCAAAATAAAAGTACCAGACGATATTTTACATAAACCAGGTCGTTTAACTGATCAGGAAATGGTCGTGATGCGAGATCACGTTTATTTTGGTGTGCGAGTACTTGAAGATATGGGTATTCCCGAGCGCATGATAGAAACCATTTCTCAGCATCACGAAAGGCTCGATGGTTACGGATACCCTGATGGTGCGCGAGGTGATGAAATTGGCAAATTTGGGCGTATGATAGCCATAGTGGATACCTACGATGCGATTACAGCAGATCGTTGTTACAAGGCAGGTATGCCATCGCAAAAAGCGCTAAAAATATTGCATGAAGACGCACCGATTAAGTACGACCAGCATTTGGTCGAGCAATTTATTAAATGTATCGGCGTATACCCGGTAGGCAGTTTGGTGAAATTATCCAGTGAAAAAATTGCTGTGGTGATTAAACAGAATGAAAACCATCCTCTGAAACCCAGAGTGAAAGTATTTTATTCTGTTCGTAGCGGACATTATTTGCCACCAGCAGAAATTGATCTACTGCACTCACAGTACCGTGTTGATAAGGCGGTTATGGCCAGTGAATTTAAGTTAGACTTCAATCGTTACTTCAACGAGTCTATTGCTATTTAGCTACTCCGCACGCCCTGTAGAATCACTTTTACCTGATCCGTTGTGACATCAGAAGGACACACTCCTTTGCTGACTAACGCGTTGCGAATTTGCTCTGCATCATCGGCAGCTAACGCATTACTATTACGTTGAATATAACGGGTGAGTTGCTGTTGTAATTTTCGTGTTAAACAAGACATCTGTACATCTAAACCAGTAATTTATCGTTCAATTTAAGTACGCAACCACAACGTAGGATTTTCCCACATGAAACGCGGTTACAATGTGCTAAAAAGCTAAAAGCATATAATAAGCCAAATGATAAAAAATATTAAAAATCAATCGATTAAAATATCTTTCTATATTCTATTACCACCAGTGTTAAAAAATTCGACATAGACTAAAGTGTAATTTCCCATACTGTTGACTGCGTCAAATCTGACTAAATACCAGCGCAATTCACAGTGCGCGCATACTAGAGCAATGTTGACGATAAAAGAACCATTTCGTTAGTGGAATTGCGGCTTATATATTCAGATAGGTTGTTAAAAAAACAAAAAATTACCCGAGCGTTCCCATTAGAAGATGCAGTTTGCACGACCAACGCTTGTATCTATAGCGCATGAATAGGGTTAATTTATTGAATTCAACTTTGCTGACTAGCTGCTAAGCGTGTTCCACATGAAACATAAGAATGCGTTTATTGAAGCGGTACATGCGCGTTGAATGATGGGATACGTTCATTTAACGGCGCCTAGTTAGGTTAGCCAACACATACAGAGGTTACTGTTATTGATGATGAAATTGTGGGCTGTTTTAACACTGATAAAACAGCCCAACATAATTGCTTAAAGCATACGGCTGATCACCTGCTGCTGTTGTTTTAAACCAGTAGGATCATTGTCGGTCTTCAAAGTGCAGAACTGCTCAGACCACGGTGAAGTACGTATTCTAATGGGTTGGGCTGTTAATAGAATCAGTGACAATCTTAGCCACCTCTTCCGATGTTTGATAAACCCCAGCTGTACGGCTGCCTGCAACAGCAATATACTTTTCTAAAATAGGTCGGTATTCATCATCCGTAATGCTACCAGCGCCTTGGAATTGTGCCAGTGCATTGTTAGCAAATTCTGACTGAATACCCCCTGGCTCAACATTGGTAAAATTAATGCCAAAGTTGGGCGTTATATACGTTGATACCGATTCTACGTAGCCTTCAACTGCAAATTTCGCAGCACAGTAAAATTCATTGAATGGTTGGCCAACTAACCCACCTACTGATGTGATGTTAACGACATGGCCGTTAATGCTCGCTACAGAGCGGCTTGTACCTAACAATAAGTCTTTTGAGCGGTCGATTAAGTGCAACTGCATACTCTCTTTGGCTGATTTACCCGTGGCAACTTTTAGTCCATTGTTTAAATAACGCTGTGTCATTCCCATGAGGGTGGATATTTCATTAACGGCGGGCGTTTTTTCTTGCTCGACACAAAGCGCATCAAAGCAGGCAATGAATTGGTTGAAAATAGACGATTGTGACTCACTTCTGAGCGCAAACTAGCGACGATAAAACGCTCTGCGTAGCTTAATAACGCTGACAATTGTGCCAGAATGATGTCGCGGCTGAATTCGTCGTGTCCGTTTTGGCATTCGTCCGATATATTGTTGATTATCTTGGCGATCAAAGCTTCTTCATTAGGCGATAAATGCAGAGCTTCGTTTACCGCATAGCTAAAAAAGGAATACTTTTTAATTCGTGAATATATATCATGGCCACGAATAAAATCTGGGTGAAATAGTATCATTTTTCCATTAGATTCAAGGCTAACGCTATTCGCACTGATCGTCTATTCTGGGGCCATGAATAACATAGTTCCGCTTTGACAGTCGTACTTTTTTTTGCCATAAAATATGTTACCTGAGATGACTTTTTTCAGAGAAATAACATAGAAATCACTGCTAAAAATACAATTATCTGCTCTAGTGTTCGCAGTATTGTGTGGGGAGGTATGTGTATCAGATATAGAAAAAAGCGGATGCTCAGGTGCTTTTCTTCCCGCGAATTGGTGATATTCGCTGATCGTACTGAAATGTACTTGCTTCATCTACTTGTGCTCTTCCTATAACTGTTATCGCCAGTGTATACAAACCCGTTAAGCTCCACAGTGCACAAATACGTCAAATGTGGATACAAATTGACGGAACTCGAAATTCATTGCCATTAGACAAAATTAAACGTAAAAAAAGCCTCTAAAGTAGAGGCTCAGTTGTAAAAATAACGGGTTTATTTACTCGATGTTAGCAATCTGCTCACGCATTTGTTCTATCAAAACTTTCAGCTCGACCGCTGATTGGGTGATGTCGCTATTGATAGACTTTGAGCCTAAGGTGTTAGATTCACGGTTAAACTCTTGCATCATAAAATCTAAACGGCGACCTACCGGACCACCTTTCTTTAAGATTTTACGCGTTTCGCCAATATGTGAAACTAAGCGGTCGAGTTCTTCTGCCACATCGACTTTTTGCGCGAGCATAATCATTTCTTGTTCAACGCGATTGGCATCAAGTTCAACTTTGGCTTCTTCAAAGCGTGCCAGAATTTTATCCCGTTGCCACTGAATAACCTCAGGCATATGCTTAGTTACTTTATCTACTTCAACTTCAATGCCGTCAAGACGCTGCTCAATCATGGCGCACAGGTTGCTGCCTTCGGTAGCGCGAGCAGTAATAAAGTCACCAAGAGTCGCGTCAAATTCGGTAAGTACTTCGGCCTGAATACCTTCCATATCCGCTTCTTCTGCGGCAATTACCCCTGGCCAACGTAGTACGTCTAACGGATTAACCCCAGCAGATTGCCCGTGAGATTGTACCCAGTCGGCAGCACTCATTACTTGGCGAGCAAGGTCTTCATTTAAACTGAGTTTACCCACAGCGGCATCGTTGGCCACAAAACGCAATGCACACTCTACTTTTCCGCGCTGAAGCTGCTTGCGAAAACGTTCTCGTAAAATAGGCTCAAGGCTTTTGAATTGCTCCGGCAGGCGAAAGTAGGTTTCAAGAAAGCGTTGGTTAACAGAGCGGATTTCCCATACGGCTGTACCCCACTGTGCTTTGAGTTCGCGGCGGGCAAATGCGGTCATGCTGTATATCATTAGGTTCGTTCCTTAATTAAATCTTAGTGCCATTATACCCCTGTGAATGCAATGCGCGATAGCTAACATAGGTTGGCCAAATTTCAATGGTCGATAAGTGTTATTTAAGGCGTATTTTATTAAGAACCCTGACGACCATTTCGGTATAATGCGCGCAAATAATTTAAAGGAGTCATCCATGCGCCCAAACGACAGAACCGCAAGCCAAATTCGTCCGGTCACTATTACCCGTAATTTCACCTGCCACGCAGAAGGGTCGGTATTGATCGAGTTTGGTAACACAAAGGTATTGTGTAACGCTTCAGTTACCGAAGGTGTGCCGCGTTTTATGAAAGGACAGGGAAAAGGGTGGGTTACGGCTGAGTACAGCATGTTACCGCGTGCTACCCACACTCGTTCCGATCGTGAAGCCGCTCGTGGCAAGCAAGGCGGACGTACGTTAGAAATTCAGCGTTTAATTGCTCGTTCTTTACGCGCCGCACTTGATTTAAAACTATTGGGTGAGAACACGATAGTCGTCGATTGTGACGTGATTCAAGCAGATGGCGGTACACGAACTGCTTCTATTACAGGTGCTTGTGTGGCATTAGTTGATGCTTTAACGTGGATGCGCAGCAAGGGGATCATCAAAGCTAACCCTATGAAGCACATGATTGCGGCTATTTCTGTGGGGATCTACAAAGGGAACGCGATTGCTGACTTGGAATATACCGAAGACTCTGAAGCTGAAACTGATATGAACGTTGTCATGACAGACACAGGTAAAATGATTGAAGTGCAAGGCACTGCTGAAGGCGAACCGTTTAGCATAGAAGAAATGCACGAGATGTTAGAGCTTGCTAAACACGGTATTCGTGAGTTGTTCGATGAACAAAAAACTGCGCTTAACTAAGCTTTTAATTATAAAGACTTGCTTCTAAATACATAGGTAGATAAATGCTCGATTATCAAAAAGAATTTATTGAATTTGCCCTAGGCCGTGGCGTGCTTAAGTTTGGTGAATTCACTTTGAAGTCAGGGCGTAAAAGCCCGTACTTTTTCAATGCTGGCTTGTTTAATACCGGTCGGGATTTAGCAATATTGGGCCAGTATTACGCCCAAGCTCTGCAAGCCTCGAATATTGAATTTGACCTTCTGTTTGGCCCTGCTTATAAGGGGATCCCTATCGCTACCACAACAGCGGTAGCGCTAGCTGATAAACATGACGTAGACAAACCCTATTGTTTTAATCGCAAAGAAGCCAAAACGCATGGCGAAGGCGGTAATCTAGTCGGTAGTCCATTGACCGGAAAAGTCATGTTAGTGGATGATGTGATAACAGCAGGAACCGCTATTCGCGAATCTATGCGGATAATTGAGGCCCATGACGCCACTCTTGCTGGTGTGTTGATTGCTCTTGATCGTCAAGAGAAAGGTCAAGGCGAGTTGTCAGCGATTCAAGAAGTTGAGCGTGATTTTGCAACTCAAGTTGTTTCGATTGTGAGTTTGGCGGATTTGATTGAATATTTGCACACTCAGGTGACAGCACAACCTGAGTTGGCCGAACATTTGGCTAACATCAAGCAGTACCGAGTTGATTATGGGATCTGATGTGAACCCAGTGGATTTTAAGCATGCTAATCACCAGCTTGATGCCACGGGTCTGCGCTGCCCAGAACCCGTTATGATGGTGCGATTAAGTATCCGCAACATGCAAATAGGGGAAACTTTGGCCATCACCGCAGATGATCACTCTACCACACGAGATATCCCGAGTTTTTGTCGTTTCATGGGGCACACCCTGCTTAACAGTGAAGTCGACAGCAAACCCTACTGTTACCTTATCCGCAAAAATAAGGTTAAATAAGGTAATCAAAGCCGCTTGCGTTATACCGCGGCGGCTTGTAGTAATAATTTCATTATAATTCGCTTGCTCTGGGTACCTTCACAATGCAGTTCTTCGGCACAGACATAGTGCGCTGCTAATAGGCGCTTGAGCACGTCAACACGTAATTGAATGGGTACAAACTGATTTTGTTCAAACGACTGAACAGCAGAATTTTGCATATTCTTCCCCCGCTAACGATATTTCGATGACTAATGGATGCTGCTTTCTTGCTGTACTTGGCTGTGCATAAACTGCTGATGAAAACCTGCCCCTAATGCCAGTGATTTAATGCAGTCTAGAATACACCGCTGCAGTTTAGGTTGTTGGTAACTCAGGCTGAGTTCGGGTTTTAAGCGGCGCTGAGCTTGATCATATATCGATAAGCTCATGGTTTTTTGTCCCAATTTTTGTAACGTGTCAGCCAATAAAACCGCGGAAGCGGTGAAGTCGACAATTTTGTGCGAGGTTTGACGGCTTGCTTGGACCAAAATAATTTCCGCGGTTTCATATGCACAGCCCAGATATGGTAAGGCCTGCTGCCAAGCACCTTGGTCACGATAAAACTGTCCCGTGTCTTGGGTTTCTCGCAGATGTGTGTGGGCCGCCAGGGGGTTACTAGACAACCATTGACGATGATTGGGACATAAGAAGTTGTTCGACATAATCGTTCTCTTGTGGATAGCGTAATAATAATCTAACGCAAATGAGAATGATTATCAATTGATATTGTTGGATTTGTTACCCTTCTCGGTAAGCATTAGAATACGACCGAGAAAGGCTTTTTAATAATATTTAACTTATTGATTTAATTTATTTTATTCTGGTTTTGTGAATTTAAGCGTCCAACGGTCCGTGTTGCCTGTGACACTTTTTGCTCCCACTTCGTAGCGTAATTCATCGTCTTCCCGGTAGTGTAAATCGCTATAATCCACGAATTTAAAACCAGCTTGCTGTATTTCATGGATCGCCAACACGGGATCGATACGGCGTCTATTCGCATTATTTTCAGGTTCATTGTGACGAGCCGTGTGATCTACGACTGCGTATATACCGCCTGGTTTTAATGCCGCAAACGCTACCTCATTCATTTTGCGTCTGCCTTGCTCGTTAAAGTTATGATAGTTGCGAAATGTTAGCACCATGTCTAGATCCGTTACGCCAAGTGAATCCACCGCTAACGAATATAGTCTGTCACCTTCTTCGCGCCACAAGCGTGCATCTTCAGCTAACACTTTCGTTTTTTCAAAACCAGCTTGGGTGAAAAGACCGCTAGCTAACCGACTCGTGCCAATCGCCGCATAGTACTGCCCTTTGTCTGCAACTACTGGGGCGAGTATTTTGCTATACCATCCCCCTCCAGGGATCAGTTCTACAATATGCATATCAGGCTGTAAGCCGAAAAATGTGAGGGTTTCCAAGGGAAGACGATTATCGTCGCGCGCTGTGTCGGCTGCATCGCGAATATCGCTAGCCATTGCGCTCTGTACTTTCGCTTTTAAGTCTTGTTGTTCTGCTAGGGTTGAACCCGCAAAGAGCATACTGGCTAGGGTAAAAGCGCTGAATGCATGTGTGGTTAAGTTCATATGGTGCTCCAAAATTCGTGATGTGTTTATTAAAGGCATTACATAAAATACTGGTGTACTCAACAGGTGACCGAGCAGGGCTTGTGACGCTTTCACTATTGCGCTATTCGGCCGTAGATCTAAATGTTAGGCCTCGGGCATTTTATAAATATCGCCATTTTTCATTACAAAACTCACCTGTTGCATGTATTTAATGTCGTCTAAGGGGTCACCTTTTACGGCGACTAAATCTGCGAGCTTGCCCGCTTCAATTGTGCCTAAAGTGTCAATTTGGCCGATAAGCAACGCACCGTGGTAAGTAGCTGCGCGTATTGCTTCTATTGGTTTCATTCCTGCTTTGACCATCAATACAAACTCGTAACCATTATCACCGTGTGCAGATACGCCTGAATCGGTGCCGAAGGCTATTTTCACGCCGGCTTTGTGGGCATCAGCCAATGTTTGTAGAATTAGTGGCCCAATGGTCGCTGCTTTAGGACGAACTAATTCAGGAAAGAAGCCATCGATTTTGGCTTTCTCTGCTACCCAATTACCTGCCATCACAGTGGGAACATAATAAGTGTCGTGTTTTTTCATCAGCTTGAAGGTTTCCTCATCCATATAGGTGCCATGTTCAATGGAAGTCACCCCTGCTTTTATGGCTCGTTCCATCCCTTCTTTCCCGTGAGCGTGCACCGCAATGGTCATACCGTAGTCTTTGGCAGTGTCGACGATGGCGTGTAACTCATCATCCATAAATTGTGGGTTCTGGCCGCTTTTAGCCACTGACAAAACACCGCCGGTCGCTGTAATTTTAATTAAATCGGCTCCATCTTTATAGCGCTGGCGAACGGCTTTTCGTGCTTCTGCAACGCCGTTTATCACCCCCTCTCTTGGGCCTGGATTGCCCTCAAAGCGGTTAGCTTGTCCGTTTGTGGGATCGGCGTGGCCACCTGTTGTGGCGATCGATTTAGCGGCGGTAAAAATACGAGGTCCCTCAACTACCCCTTTGTTAATGGCATTCCTAAGGGCGACGGATTCATTGTAACCGTCACCAAGATTACGAATGGTGGTAAAACCGGCCTGTAGTGTTCTTTGGGCATACTGCACACCTTTAATGGCGTAATCCGCCTCATTCAGGGTAAAGCGCTCCATATAACTAGACGGACCATTATGTTGGGATGTGACGTGAGTATGCATATCCATTAGGCCTGGCATCAGGGTGTGATCTTTAAGATCAATAACATCATCTTGTTCTCCCCCCTGAATATAACCTTGGTGAATTTTACGGATAGTGCTGCCATCTATCACCACAGTTACTTGGTTCATCACCTCATTAGAGTTGGCAGGGATCAGCTTGCCTGCTTGAAGATAAGTGGCTGCAACCGCGTTGGCGCATATAAAGGTGGCGGCAAGCGCCGCACTGGTAAACAAAACTCGCATGATATTGTTCTCATTATAGCTAGTGAATGTTCAGACTAGGGCAAATAACGCTTTAGGTCAAAATGCCACTTACAGATAAAAATCACCTGAATGAGAATTTAGTAAATAATATACAACATTATGATTTTGATGAATAAAAGTGAAGTTCTGGTGATGCTAGAGATGGCCCAAGCAAAATTGATAATCACCGCTGCTGATATACAAGGCGTTACCTTGTTGTTCTGCTTGCTCAATTAATTGGTAATATACGTTTTGATGCAAACGAGCCCATAAATTACGCCTGACATTGATATAGGGCAATGCTAATTGGTTCTGCGGATTGTCCTTTAGTTCCACTGGGTGGCTTGCACTGACCACTACTTGTTCATCTGTTTGAGTGGTAAATATCAGCAAATCGTCTTGCACTTCCCACTGGGTAATAACATAAGGCACATCTTCAACTTTTATCCCCAGTTTCTCCACTGGGGTGACTAAATAGTACTTTTCGTCTTCTTTTTTCAATACGCTGGCAAACAATTTCACTAAGGGTTTACGCCCTATGGGTGTGCCCATATAAAACCAACTACCATCGTGTTTGATCACTAAATCCATGTCACCGCAAAAATCAGGGTTCCATTTGTCAACGGGAGGCAGCTTACCTTGTTGGTCAGCAAGCTGCTTTTGAAGTGTCGCTAAATCCATGAGTTCAACTTATTCCTGCGCAGCTGATATCGCGCTTTTTAATTCACGCAGCTTAGCTTTGATTCGACGCATATTCTCAGGGCCGGTGCGCAACAATTGCTTTTGCGGGGCAGTCAGTTCTTCTAGGCGCTGATCTTTGAATTTAAACATGACGCTATCAGTATAGACTTCTACGGGAACGGGCACTTCGGGTGTATCCAAAAGTAAGTCCATCGCCTCTATTAAGGTGTCATCGAAGTTTTGGCCAGGGCTGCTAATCTCAGCAAATATTTTATTGATAGCTGGTTTGTACTCTTCATAAAGCTGCTCTAGAGATTGAGGATCTAACGATTCAAGTACGTCAACATAAGGGGTGTAGCGCTTATAACTCGCAGGATCTATCCATTCTTTATCGGCTTGTTGGAAAGTACGGAATGATTGCTCTGGTGCGGTTAGCACCTGGTGATTAGCGGGTAACGTGTCGTCGGCTAAGTTATTGGTCATAATGACAAAGCGTTGCAACAAGTCGTCATTAACCAATAAACGAGCAAGCGCGTCATAATCAGATAATTTGAGCAGCTCGGTTTTTACTGCAGCATCACTAGTATCTAACGGAATAGGCTCTGGAGCGGCTTCAGGCTCGGCCTCAACCTCAGGCATGACTTCGGGCTCCTGTTCCATCGGTTCTTCCTCAGGCTCAGGTAGAGGGGTGACGTCAGGTATAGTCGTCACGGGTACATCAACTGGAGGAACGGGCTCAATGGTTTTTTCAGCAGGCCAGAAAAGTACCGCACCGATAACAACGATCAACACGACAGCAATTGCTATGTAAGGCACTAATGACCTATTTCTTGTGTCTTCTTCACTCATAAAAACTCCTTAATGGGCGCTCACTTGGCCTAAAACTTTGGATCTCTGCGTACGATAGTTAGAATATCGAAGAATAGTTACGCGTCTACCTAGTTAACTTATAGTGTTGTGATAAAAGGTCAATCTATCAAGGGCAATTTAGCTTAACTCTGTGCAATTAATTGAGACAGACTGATCTGGGTAAAATTCAATTAAGCCCGCAAAAAACGAATAAATGTTAATATAATGTTGCTAACAAGTGGCGAACATCTTAATTTACCACGGGATATAGCTGTTTACGTTTGATTAAGGTTTTAGTTCAATGAGTTACATTATTTATGCGATCCCATTCTTTTTTCTGCTGATTGCGTTCGAGTTAGTGGCCGAGCGGATCAAAAAAAACGACTTATTATCGGACCAACGATGCGATTAATAGTCTCACTGCAGGTGTACTGAGTCAGATGTTTGGTATTTTAAAGGCGCTTGTGCCTTTTACCTTGTACGTTTTTTTATATGAAAATTTTGCCCTTTTTTCGCTAGCAGACAATGCTTGGTTAATATTGCTGGCCTTTGTGCTATACGATTTTTGCTATTACTGGAATCATCGACTGGGTCACGAAATGAGTATCTTATGGGCCGCTCATGTGGTGCATCATTCCAGTGAGGAATACAACCTGACTACTGCATTACGGCAAACTAGCGGCAGTTTTTTAAGTTGGATTTTCTATTTGCCGTTAGCCTTTATTGGAGTCGATCCTTTGCTGCTTTTAAGCGTGGGCTCTCTTAATCTAATCTATCAGTTTTGGGTTCACACTCAACATATCAAAAAATTAGGTTGGCTTGAGTGGGTTTTTGTGACCCCATCAAATCACCGAGCGCACCATGCACAAAACCAAGTTTATATAGATCGGAATTACGGTGGGGTTTTCATCATTTGGGATCGCCTATTTGGCTCGTTTCAAGAGGAATTGGACCAAGAGCCCGTTATTTTTGGTATCCGTAAAGCGTTGCACAGTTGGAACCCTATTTATGCCAATATACATGTTTATCAACAGCTGATTAAAGACAGTTGGCGTACAAAGCGTTGGTCCGACAAATTGAGGGTGTGGTTTGGTAAGACTGGTTGGCGTCCGGCGGATATGGAGCGCGATTACCCCCTTGGTCGAGTGGATTTAACACGCTTCAAAAAATTTGATATCCCGTTAAGCACATTACGTAAAGTGTATGGATTGCTCCAGCATGGACTTACGACCCTGATTGGCTTGATGTTTCTATTAAATATCACCAATCTGGCCATAGCCCAGCAATTGGCCATTATCGGTTGGGTCGTTTACGCCAGTGTATCTGTGGGGGAAATTCTCGCTTATAAAGTCGCTGGCTGGTGGTTAGAAATCGGCAAATATCTGTCGTTAGGTTTAGTGATATTGACCCAACCATTAGTTGGTTGGTTTGCATTAACTTTGGGGCTGTTTGCCCTCATTAGCTTAGTTATGTGGCCTAGATTAAAAAAAGAGCATAAGCACATAGATGAAGAAAAAGTGGATTTAGCCACTACGGGTTAAATCACTCTTTACTTTTGTTAATTTAATACCTGTGAAAGTAGGATTATTAACGGTTTTCAATCGTATTATGTACGAATAGATAAGCGTAGTAGCAGCATAAGGCAATGATAATTCCTATGCCAAGAATAGATCCCCAAGCGACGGGATCTGTCAGTATTAATGCCATCATGTGTAGTTTCCCCTAAGTGATTTGATATCACTATGCTAGCGAAAACCTCAGTGTATAATTTGATCAGGATCAATTTTTATAGATGTGACAATTAGTGGCTTTTTGCTTCTATTATTTTTAGCCAGTGAGGCCAAATATTTAGCTGGGCTAAGATTAATTTTATACATACCAGTAACGGCACCGCTAAAAGAACGCCTACAGCACCCCACAACCAGCCCCAAACCAATAGCCATAAAACAACGATAAGCGGATTAAGTTGCATGTTGCGTCCTAGTATCGTAGGGGTAACAAACTGCGACTCAATAAGGTTCAATCCAAAATAAACGGCGGGGGGAACAAGCGCGGTGACTTGCACACCAAACTGGACTAAGCCTGCTAAGGTTAATATAGTCGCGCCAATTAACGACCCTACATAGGGAATAAAGTTTAATAGCCCCGCTAATACCCCCCAAAGCAACGCATCTTCAATACCAATTAAATACAAAACTAACGCGGTGCTTAAGCCAAGCCCCGCATTGATAATACTCACGGTGACTATGTAACGAGATAACTCTGTCTGGATTGTGGCAACTAAGCATCTCGCCTGGTCTTTGTCAGTGATTTTTGGAAAGTGCTGAATAAACGCTTCAAAGAGCTTGGGACCAAAAATCAGTAAAAAGAGGGTTAGTATTACTCCTGTCATCAGCTGAGCCAATATCAAGGGTGTGCTTGAGAGCACAGACAGCATTATCTCTAGACCACCCTGTTTTAAGCGTTGCGACATGGCATTTTCATCACTTTTAGTCGGTGTTTTTTCTGCTTTCTTAGCGAACATCCCAAAAAAACTGAATCCCTCATCATCCTTTTTTGCGGACGCGTTATTTTTGTTTTCTCCTTCTATAGCATCACTGAACGAATCAAGTTGCTCGGTTACGTGTTGGGTGAGTTCAGGAACCAGTTTTACCCACTTTTGCGCAGGCTCCGCTAACTCAGCACCAAGAAATGTGAATGGCGCGATTAATGTAGAAACCAATAAGAACGCAGAAATAGTACGGGGAATATGCAAACGCTGAAGCCCAGCGACGAGCGGGCTTAAAAGAAGTGCTATCAATGAGGTAACAATGAGTGGCATCAATAAGCTTTGGGCGAAATAAAGCGTGTATAAAACGCCTAAAAAAAGTAACCAAACAGCAGGTTCGGTTTTTTTAGACC
Organism: Paraglaciecola polaris LMG 21857; assembly: GCF_000315055.1. Lineage (GTDB taxonomy): Bacteria > Pseudomonadota > Gammaproteobacteria > Enterobacterales > Alteromonadaceae > Paraglaciecola > Paraglaciecola polaris. The sequence continues at coordinate 66,364 of NZ_BAER01000014.1, forward strand.
CGTGCTGACTAGAAATTATTGTCATTGATGTCTCATGTAATGTGGTTAACTCCCATTAGAATACACGGGAATCGGATTAGGCGAGATATAAAAATGTCCGGTAGATATTTCGGACATTCTGGGTGTTCTAGCGTGAGGCGAAAGTCTCAATTAATGATGATCAAATTCTACTTTGAGAAGCTCAATCGAGTCTTCAAATGTCAGGGTTTGTAAATCACCCTTACCTTCAACATTGATTGTATTTATTTGGCTTGGCCATAGATCACGCAGTGCGTCATGGCTGATCACCAGATTATTGAGCTTTTCGGGTTGATGGGTTTCTTGATAGACCCAAAAAAATTTGCCATCTATTTCGAAGCCCGCTGATTTTAACAGGATTAGCTGACCATCCTCCCGTGCCATCGTAAAACGTTGACTGACATATTGGCTAAATTGTTGTTGGGTTTTTAAAGAATCAATGATATCTGCATTTTTGCCAAAAATGTGCCGAACCGCATGTTCGGCATCATGCAAGTTAAATCGATGCATGACTTCTATGTTATCGGTACGAGGATTAAATAACACGGTACTGATGGCGGTTTTCTGCTGATGAGAAAACGCCGAACTTGCTACTAATAACAGTAGCAAGCCAGCACAAGTGCGAGACAAAAACTTAATCATGATTAATCGTTGTTCTCATCTTCATCATCATTATCGCTTTTCAGCTCCGTTTTGATGTCTTGCATGATATCGCGAGATACTTTTTTGGTGCTTTTCTTGGCTTTATAAGCCTCAATGCGCGAAGGTATGATTTTACGAGGATAATCATTGTTACTTACGTCAACATCAGCTGTTTCCCAGCGAGGGTCAATTGATACACTGACCAATTCCTGGTCTTTATCAGTCACGATTAACTTGCTCACTGCTTTGGGGGTACGACGCCAAATTTCAGCAGGAATATATTGATTCTGCGTAGTGCCGTCAGCAAAGGTAAGCTCTAAAATAATTGGCATAACTAGCCCGCCTTTATTAGAGAAATCAAGAACATAGTAGTTCTTATCTTCTTTCACTGCGCGTTCAAAAGCGGTGCGCTCCCAAGGCTCTAGGTCTTTCAGAAATTTATTGTATTTATTACGCTCTTTATTGGTCACAGTGAAGCGATCATTTTCGTCGTAGAAATCACTGATATCAGGAAAGCGTTCAACCCATAACTGCTTGCCTTCAGCTTTATTGCGCTCGTCTGTTATCGACAGTGGTTTATCGAGCTCTTCTTGACGTTGACGATCGAAGTCTATGTCAGGGTTTTTAGTATCTAGGCGCAGTTTAGATATTTTGTCTAACGAGATATCAACGTGATCTGTGGTGTAAAACCAACCACGCCAGAACCAATCAAGATCAACACCACTGGCTTCTTCCATGGTACGGAAAAAATCAGACGGTGTAGGACGTTTGAACATCCAGCGCTGAGCGTATTCTTTGAATGCAAAATCAAATAACTCCCGGCCTAAAATCGTTTCGCGCAGAATATTAAGCGCGACAGCGGGCTTAGTGTAGGCATTGGGACCAAGGTGTAAAACACTGTCAGATTGAGTCATGACAGGCACCTGTGAAGATGATTTCATGTAACCCACAACGTCACGTGGCTCAACACCCCAAGGAACCGTTGGATCCCACTCACGACCAGCAACGCCATCTAAGAAACTGTTTAAGCCTTCATCCATCCAAGACCACTGACGTTCATCTGAGTTAACTATCATTGGGAAATAGTTGTGCCCTACTTCGTGGATCACAACACCTATCAAAAAGCGCTTTTCTGCTTGAGAATAGGTACGACTGCCGTCATCCTGCAATTCAGTGCGTGGACCGTTAAAGGAGATCATTGGATATTCCATACCGCCTACAGGGCCATTGACGGACTGAGCAGTTGGATATGGATAATCAAATGAGAAGCGAGAATACACGTCTAATGTATGTACAACAGACTCGGTAGAATATTTCTTCCACAAGTCTCCCCCTTCTTTGGGATAAAACGACATTGCCATGACTAAGTCTTGCTCGGCGCCCTGTTGTTTATGGCCTTTAGCGTCCCACATAAATTTACGAGATGACGCCCAAGCAAAATCACGCACATTCTTAGCGCTGAACTTCCAAGTTTTTTCTTTGCTGCTCGCTTCTTTTTCGTTTTCTAACGCTTCCTCTGCTGTTACAACAAACACAGGGCGTGAAGCCGTTTCTGCTTCTTTTAGGCGTTTGCGCTGAGCAGAAGTGAGTACTTGCTTAGGGTTTTGCAACACACCGGTTGAACTCACGATGTGATCGCTAGGTACTGTCATTTCAACGTCGTAGTTACCGAATTCAAGGGTAAACTCACCACGACCAATAAACTCTTTGTTGGTCCATGCTTCGTAGTCGGTATAAGCATGTAAACGCGGGAACCACTGGGCCAATAAGAATATATCGTTGCCGCCTTCGCGCTCATCGTCTGGAAAATGTTCATAACCAGAACGAGCTGACACCGCATCTTCTTCGACTATGTTGTATGCGTAATCGATCGCGAACGCCACTGACTCACCTGACGGCAAAGGCTTAGCTAGGTCGATTCGCATGTTTGTGCCGACAATAACGTGGTGCAACGTATTACCTGTAGCATCAACGACTTTTTGAATGTCATAACCCAGTTCGTGATCCGCTACAAACTGATCTCGACGTAACGCTGCTAAGCTTAGTTGGGCTGGCTTGTCACCATTAGCACCTTGGGTTGCGGGTCCTCTTGCGCCAATACCACCAAACGTTGTTGTCATGGCTGACATTGAGTCATTTCTGAATTTATTTTGATCTAGTTGCAACCATAAATACTTGAGCGTATCGGGTGAATTGTTGTTATAGGTAATGTTTTCGTTGGCTTCTAAACGACGTTTTTCTTCGTTTAAGTGCACCTTAATTTTGTAATCAACTGCTTGTTGCCAATATTGGTGGCCGGGTTGGCCTGCCGCATTTCGGTATACATTTGGAGTAGGAAGTGATTCATCGAGTTGGCGAAACTTGTCTGAAAAGTCGCCTTTGGTTTGTTCTATTGCGGCATTCGCTGCGCTTATCGATAGCAGCGACAGTAATGCTGTAGTGATTATTTTATTAAACATGTTATTCCCTGACGTTTTTAGTACGAACTGCATTGAATTAGTTATTATTTTTCAGCGCAGCCAGTCATATTATTACAAATGTCGAATAAGATCTCGGTGTGAGCAGTAATTACGCCTTACTGGTTTGTAAGAAAATTGTACAGTTTTCTTAAATACACATTTAGTCATCTGTTATGCGTACTTTCGATGGATTCATTGGGCTAGACATATTTTGTGCCGAAAAGGCCATAGCTTATAACGACAAAAGCTTGTTTCTAAACTGGTTTGTCGTACTCTAACGGAATACTTATTAGGTAGGATTTCACATGTCACAGTTCGCGTGGCAACGGGCCGTTATCAAAGTCGGTAGCGCCCTCATAGCGCCAGACGGTAATGCATGCAGTAGTCAGTTTTTGCTGCCCATCGCGCAGTTCATTTGCGCCAGTCGAGCACAGGGAAAAGAGGTGATTTTGGTTTCTTCAGGCAGTGTTGCGGCTGGGCGCAGTAAAATAGCCTATAAACACTTTCCTTCTATTGCTGAAAAACAGGCTATGGCAGCTGTTGGGCAAACCCAAATGATGGCCAATTGGGCACAATTATTTGACTTTGATTGTGCGCAAATATTACTTACCTCAGACGATCTACATAATCGCACGCGCTACGTTAATATCAAGAATACCTTGCGTGAATTGCTGCGTAACCATGCCTTACCAATAGTGAATGAAAACGACACTGTGGTGATTAATGAATTGAAAGTCGGTGATAACGACAACTTGGCTGCATACACCGCGCTGGTGGCACAAGCGGATACGTTGATTATATGCTCCGACATTGATGGCTTATATGATGCCGATCCGAGAAAAAACCCACACGCACGGTTTATTCCTAAGGTGCACGAAATCAATCAGCAGATCCATGATTTGGCCGGCGGTGCAGGTACCAGTGTCGGTACAGGTGGTATGCGCACCAAAATTCAAGCTGCAGAAAAGTGTGCTAAAAGCGGCATTCAAACTTTAATCGTGAATGGCCGTAATGCTGATGTGTTTGCACAACTTAGCCAGGGTAAACAACCGGGGACGCTGTTCGTTCCGAGTAAAAACCGCGACGGTGCCCGAACCCAATGGCTACGCCATACTTTGCGTTCTAAAGGAACGTTGGTGATTGACGTGGGAGCTCGTCAGGCGTTAATGCACAAAGGTGCATCTCTTTTACCTTCAGGTATTACCAGTGTGCTTGGTTCGTTTAAACCGGGTGAAGCAGTTGATATTCGCTGTAAAGACCAGATAATAGCTAAAGGTTTATCTTTGTATAGCAATAGTGAATTAGTGAAAATTAAAGGCCAGCAAAGTGACAAAATTGACACCTTGTTAGGCTATTCCTCTGGCGAAGTAGTCATTCATCGCGACGATATGGTTTTACTCTAAGTTGCTTTGGTTTTTAGTGCCAACTACCACCAATTTATAAGGTTTATTAGAATGGAATTTTCAATTGCTCAAGCGGCAAAAGCGGCGCGTATTGCTTCACGTCAGATTGCTAAGCTCTCTGCTGTACAAAAAGAGACATTGTTAAAAGATATTGCCCAGCGCATGCTGGCACAAACTGACGGTATCATTGCAGCCAATAAACAAGATTTAAGCGCCGGGCGCGAAAACAATCTTGATGACGCCATGCTCGACAGATTATTGCTCACCCCCGAACGCATTCAAAAAATTGCCCATGCGGTCAACGACATTGCAGCCCAAGCGGATCCAGTGGGCAGTATTGAGCATATGCAACAAATGCCCAGTGGCATTCAAGTGGGTAAGATGCGGATCCCTTTAGGGGTTATCGCAATGATTTATGAATCCCGGCCGAATGTGACCATAGATGCTGCTGCTCTTTGTCTAAAAGCCGGTAATGCAGTGATATTGCGGGGTGGAAAAGAAGCCCTTCATTCAAACTTAGCCTTGGCTGAGTGTATTAGTTTTGCTCTGGATAAAAATGGTTTAGATCCCGCGGCAGTCGTGGTTGTACCAAACCCAGATCGTGCTGTGATGAATGAATTGATGACTCTGAATCAAGATATCGATTTGATTATTCCCCGTGGTGGTGAGGGCTTGATCCGCTTTGTTAGTGAAAATAGTCGTATCCCGGTTATTCAACATTATAAAGGTGTGTGTCACCTATATGTGGATGACGCCGCTGATGAGAGCAAAGCCCTTAACCTATTAAAAAACGGTAAAACCCAGCGTACTGGCGTCTGCAACTCTTTAGAAACGCTATTGGTACATCAAGATATTGCACCTACTTTTATGTTAAAAGTTAGGGCGCTGTTTGATGAATTTAAGGTCAAAGTCCACGCCTGTGAACGCAGTCTGGGGTATTTTGAAAATGCTGCTCTTGCGAGCGAAGATGATTGGCATGCAGAGTATCTGGCGATGGAGATAGCAGTGCGGATTGTGGATGACTTTGATGCCGCCATAGAACATATTGAAACCTATAGCTCCGGTCATACTGAAGTGATTGCAACGCAAGACTTTAGCCGTGCTCAAGCGTTTATCCGCACGTTAAACTCAGCTGTGGTCATGGCCAATGCATCATCTCGTTTCTCAGACGGTGGTGAGCTAGGTTTAGGGGCGGAAATAGGCATTTCTACCAGTAAGCTTCACGCATATGGTCCAATGGGGGCTGAGTCGTTAACCACCCAGAAATTTATCGTATTAGGTGATGGTGAAGTGCGGGCCTAAAACCTTACGTCGTCACAGCAAATAAGTATCGGGCGCGGTCGTGCGCCCATGCTCTCTGGGAGTTCATGTTGAACATCTTATCGGTGTTGATACCGTTTCACATTGTTAGCGCATTAGCGCCCTTGCATGCTGGGTGTAAAACCCTCACGGCTAAGCTACAGTGCAGCGTTTCTGGCTGGCTTCTCAGCTTGGTACCTCGTGCGCCGCTAATTATATGTAAATATATCATTTTAAGTCGCCCTCGCGATATTGGTAAGCGGTTACTTACTCAAGGCAAATCTATAAAGCGCCTGACAAACTCCCTCGAGCTAAACCCCTTATTCGTCTTAAGCTGTTATTCAGCTGTATCTTTTTGCCGATTATTCGCTGCTTTTCCCGCTCAACTTGAGCGTTTAGCCATAGGCATAAATAAACCCAATTCTATCGCAACTTTAAAAGGTAATTATTATGAAACGTATAGTCGTAGTAGGCGGCGGGGCGGGTGGTCTTGAGTTAGTTGCTCAATTAAGTCGCTATTGTCGCAAGCATGCTGCTGTTGAATTGGTCTTGGTTGACAAGGTGAGAACCCACGTCTGGAAACCGCTGTTACACGAAGTAGCCGCAGGTATTATAGATAAAAACTCTGATGGGGTGGACTACCGTATTCATGCTTCGCGCCTTAAATATCAATTTCAACAAGGTACGTTAAAAGGAATTGATCAACTTAATAAATCAATCGCGCTTGATGCGTTGTACGATGAAGAAGGCGAATTGATCCTGCCTGAGCGCAACATTGAGTACGATATATTAGTATTAGCAATTGGCAGTGTGAGCAACGATTTTGGCACTCCTGGGGTGAAGGAACACAGTTATTTTTTAGACTCCCTAGAGCAGGCTGAACGATTTCACCGCGCGTTGTTAAATCAAATGCTTAAGGTGAATCAGCCTAATACACAACAATCTATGCTGCGTGTATCGATTGTGGGTGCTGGTGCCACAGGTACCGAGTTAGCTGCGCAGTTGCATCATGTGGCAAATCTGTCTCGCGCTTATGGTATGCCAGAGATGTCTGCTCAGCGCTTAGAGATTTCCATCATTGAAGCGGGCCCACGCATATTACCCGCATTGCCTGAGCGTATTGCTAACGCGGCTAAGAATGCGCTGCAAAAAATTGGTGTGAAAATTTACGAGAACACCAAAGTGATTCGAGCGGAAAAAAAGGGCTTTGTCACCGCTGACGAGCAATTAATTGAAGCTGATTTGATGGTCTGGGCTGCAGGCGTTAAAGCACCAAACTTAATTAAAGCATTGGATATGTTTGAGACCAATCGCGCCCAACAGGTATTGGTGGACAAGCAACTTCGCGCGCAAAACTACCAAGACATTTACGTGTTGGGTGATTGCTGTGCGTTTCAGCAAGATGATGGTACTTGGGTGCCGCCCCGGGCACAATCGGCCCATCAAATGGCTTCCAAAGTATATAAAAATATTGTCAGCCAACTTCAGGGTAACGAACTTGAAGACTATAAATACAGTGACTATGGTTCGCTGGTGCATTTAAGCAAATACAGTACCGTCGGTAGCTTAATGGGGAATTTATCCAGTAGTAGTATGTTTGTGGAAGGGAAATTAGCCCGCTTGGTGTATACCTCTCTGTATAGTATGCATCAGTTTTCCGTACATGGCTGGTTAAAGGCTGTGCTAACCATGCTTAGCCGACGCGTGAGCAAATTTGTTGGACCCAAGCTTAAATTACATTAATTATCATTTACTTACCAAAGCCAAGCATTCGTCTTGGCTTTTTGTTGTTTTTTCGAGAATTTAATTCACCTTACTCAAATATTCAAAGTGTCAGGAAAAATTACACCTTGCTAAGTTAATACACGTAAAACAAAGTAACCTTTTGATTATTAACGAATTTAATTACTGGTCTGACAATTGCTTAATGGCTGTCTGATTCGATTTATATACAATAATTAAAGGATGTATTAAATGTACGATTTGAAAAAATTGGTCAAAGCAGTTGCACTATGTGGCGCATTTGCGGCGAGTGTTACTTCGCTCTCGGCTAACGCTAGTGTGTTGTTGGAAGGCTGGGATGGCGCGGGTGATTCTGGTTTCGGAACTATTGCGCTACCTAAAAATGACGATGGATCGAGTGACGAAATCGTTTTCAGTGAGTACGATGATCTCGGTTTTGACTCAGGGGTGAACTTCTTTGGTCGCACGCATAACTCATTCTATGTGAACAACAACGGCAATATCAGCTTTAATGGCTCTGTTGGTGAATTCACGCCTAACCCATTTCCAAATACTATCATTGCCGATGATGATTTCGAAGGCGGTGGAGAATGCGGTGAAGAATGTGAAGGTCCTGCGATCCCTGAAGGAGATCAAAATGATTTTGCGCGTTCTACCCTAAATGTTGAGAGTGAACCTGCTTTAAATACCATCGCTATGATCGCCCCTTTTTGGGCTGATGTTGATACCGGTTGTGAGGATTGCGGTGATGTTTTTATCGGCTCACCAAACGCTGAAACGCTAGTTATTACTTGGGATGCAGTGGGTTTTTTCCCTTCAGATAGCTCACTTACTAACACCTTTCAATTAGTTTTGATTGACCGGACTGATACCGGTGCAGGCAACTTCGACGTGGAATTCCGCTATGAAGACATCAATTGGACAACCGGTGATGCCTCTGAAGGTGAAAGTGGTCTGGGTGGCATACCAGCACAAGCGGGTTATGATGCAGGTGATGGTGTTAACTTCTTTACTGTCCCTGGTTCACGTACCAGCGAAGTGGTGAATTTGGATACCGCGGACAGTAATACTGGTACTGTAGGTATCTGGAAATTCGCTATTCGTGACGGGCAGTTACCCGGCGATAACGCTGAAAACCCTATACTACCGGTTATCAATCCTGAAACGCCAACTGACTATAACTTTGAATTTGTGATTATAGAGCCTGAAACGCCGATTTTTATCGACCCTGATGTAGCGGTAGGTTATGACTATATCGTCAATAGTGGTCCTAGCATTACGTCTGTAATGTTACCTACCGGTTTTGGCGATGACGTTTATGACCTTTGGTTATGGAATGACTTACTCATGGCATGGTACGACACAGGTGAAGATCTTTTGGGTGGTGATACCTATGACTTTATTACCGCTGTAGATCGTTTTCGAATTCTAGGTATTGAGACATCAGAAATGGTTGATCCTAATGACCCAACCGCATTTGTAACTGCGTTAACATTCGACTCTGCTGGCACAATCAATATAAATCAAAATGCCATTACTGAGTTTGTTGATGGCCCTCAAGCGGTTTCTGCGCCTGCTGGCTTAGGTATCTTCGCTTTATCTTTGTTGGTATTCTTACGCGCTAGAAAGCGTCGCGCTTAAGTTTAATTGAACAGTGAAAAGAGGAGCGATGGCTCCTCTTTTTTTGTCACAATGGAGTGTTTTTATGCGGTTAATTTTTGCTGTTTTTACCATGTTGTTCGTTGTATCTGGTGGCGCATATGCCCAGAGTAAACAAACGTTTGGCTCTTGGAGCCTATTGTGCGGTGACCAAGGAAATTGTTCCGTTAGTCAGCTAGTGGCAATGGATCCAGAAGGTAAAAAAGTTTTATTAGGCGCAAATATTAATTTTTCTATGTCTAATAGCTTTCCGGTACTAATGTTACGCATGCCTCCTAATTTAAACAAAACCAGCGGCGTGGGGATCAAGATTGACGATAATAAAGCCATTCAAGTTGCGCTCTCGCAATGTACGTCAGTGGCTTGTCAAAGTGTAATAAAGATAGATCAAACGTTATTTGCGGAATTGCGCGATGGTAAATTGGCCAAAGTGGCTTTTGCATTAGAGAAAAATAAACAGCTTACCCTGCCCTTATCTCTTGAAGGGTTTGCTGATGCTTACGAGGCATTACTCGCCACGCGGAAAACGTCTTAATAAATCACTTCTCTCCCTATTTAGGGAGGAAATACCCTATTACCTCCCTTTTTTATAAACATTATTTTTCATTTTATACTTCTTGTTCTGCTTTATTTCCTCTGTTCACTTAGGTAACTGAAGGCATTACTCTACGGAACTAGAAATTAGCTGTTTTGATCCACATGACTTATGTTATACAGTGTAAGCTTATGAAAAATAGACTGAAAATATTTTTCAGTCAATAAAAGGACGTACGTAAATGGCCTATGATTTTGGTACCAATACGCTGGGGATCAGCAACCCGTTTAAACCGGAAGGCGCAGCGAAAGCGGTTAGTGGCCTAGGGATAGTGGTGCTTGGCGTGATTGCGCTATTAGGCGTAGCTGATGATTTGAAAAGCGACATGGTGCTTGCGTGGGTTAATGCATTACTTGGCTTAACCTTGCTCACCTTAGGTTTACGTCATGCTGGTATCGGTTTATTTCAATTGTTTAAGTATTTTGTTGGCCGTTCTGTGCCAACGTCCCTTGCCTACAACCACAATTCAAGCGAAAAACAGAACGCTGAACGTGAACGACTGCAAACGGCTTATGATGCCCAAGAACTAGAATCTATGCTAATGGGACGTAAAAATGCGACGTTTACAGAACCTGAAGGATGGATCGCGCGCTTGATACATACCTTGGTGCCGCGATTGATATTTAACCCCTACCCGATCCGTAATTTTGTGCAAGAGCTTGGTGGATTAGTCTGTGCCACAGTTGTTGGGTTAATCGCCTTTGGGGCATCCTATTTTGTCTCGGTATCTGGTTTAGTTGGCAACTCTGGTGTGATAATTACTCCCATACTTTCCGTTTTATTACTGGTGTATTTGATTGTTCAGTGGCGAAATACATCCCACTCGTTAGCGGCACCTAATATGCGCAAGCTACAAGCCAAAACAGCTGCTAGTTTGGCCAAACTTTTGGTCTTCGCTATTGTGGTACCAATCGCAATCGGCTTTGCTTACAGCCAACTGGATAGTCGCTCGGCAGATCAAGTACAAGGGCTATTAGCAGATGTTGTGGCATTTGATGCTTGGTGGAATTTATTATTATTAATTGTAATGGTATTCACTGTGATCGGGTTATCTTGGGTCATGGTACGAGAGCGTTTGGCATTGGCAAACCCAAGTACAGAGGTCAGCGAGTTCCGTGAAAACCTGCAGGAATCTGTGCATCCTAACGAGATTTTTATCAATATTGAAAACATAGTATTGGCTAATCGACGTTACAAAGAAATTCCCAACCGCATGTATCAGGAATTTGATCCTAAGTTGCAAGAACAAAGTCAGGGGAAAGGCAGTTTTAAAGGCAAGTTACTGATTGAAACACAACCTGAATTTAGTCAACTAAACTACAGCGCCAAATTTAATGCATTTCGTTTACTCGCTACCATTGCCGCACAAATATTGATTTTTGCTGGGGCGTTACTGTTGTTTTTCACGGTGCAAGAAGGCTACCAGTTGTATCAGTTTATAGCGCAACAATTATTCAGCCTTGACGGGGTAAGCCAAGTCCGTGTTGATGCGATTTTGCATGACTTTGGTTTACAGTTAAGTGGCTTTTTAGTGATGTTATTTAGCTGGTTAACGATTTCCGCTGGAGCGACTATTTTAGCTAGAGGCACTAATTTATTCTGGGCTGAGATGCAATTCAGTAGTTTATTAATGTGGATGAAAACAGAAGGCACATTTACTGAGAGCAAGGTGTCTACCGGAATGTCGATTCACGACTCCACTCGTTCTGAAAATGTGGTGGTGCGCAGCTCTATTACCCCTTGGATAATCACGACTCGCGTGATGACATCTACGTTCGCCACTTCAGGCAGCAAAAATCTAGAGATGCCTCGCTACGTCATGCAAATGGATAAAAATACTCAAGAACTGCAAGGCATTGTTGGTGAAATCACGCAATTTTTACGCAAAAGAGAAGCGATTGCGTCGATCACTAACGAGCAAGACTTATCTAGCGCCGAAAATATCTATCGGGTGAATGAAGCAAGTCGTGCGAAACCTGATTTACTCGAAAGGCAAAACGTCACTGCAGAAAAACAGAAACTGGAGGAGCAAGCAGCAGGAAAGCTACGCCAAGATGAGGCGAATGAATCGTCTTGACGTAGTGGTTTGGCTTAGGTTAACCGCAAAGTAAAAGCGGGTTAGCCTTCGCCGGCCTGCTTGACCATAGCGTAGTAAAATTGAATGGCTTGCATATAGTCTTCAACCGCTATTTGCTCATTCACACCATGAAAACGTTTCATCGTTTGGGGATTTAGTCGCACCATCATAAAACGATAAACGTTGTCAGATAGCCCATAAAAATTTGATGCATCTGTGCCCCCCTGAACTAAATACGGCGCGACGAGTAAGTTTTGATCCAAACGTCGTATTGTCTGCTCAATAAGTTGGTATCCGTAAGTTTCGGTGGAAGACACGGGAGATGCTTCATTCGTCATGAAGGCCTCTATTTTTACATTTGGATTGCCTATCGCTTTGGTTATATGCTGGGTTACGCTCTGAATCGTATCTCCAGGTAATATTCTGAAGTTCACTACGGCTTCGGCTTGAGTGGGTAAAATATTCGATTTAGAACTGCCTTTAAGCATGGTTACAGCAGTGGATGTTCGAATGCTGGCGGCTGAACTTGGGCTTTTTAGCATCATGCTTTCAACCGCAGGTGAAAATAGCCACAAGTTAGACATGGGCAAACGTGTAGCCAAATCAGTGGCGAAGCCAATATGTTTAAATGTATTTTGAATAAAACGCATATCAGTCGTAAACGGGTTAGCTTCTACTTTTACGATTGCCTGAGCGAGAATACCTGCCGCTGTATGTGCTGGGGGTTGTGAGGAGTGTCCTCCAGGTGCGTTAACGGTTAAACGTAAATTAACAAAGCCCTTTTCAGCAATGCCGATTACCGCTACAGGCTCGGCTACGCCGGGCAGCATATCTTGAGTGACTACGCCGCCTTCATCGAGTACAAACTCAAATGTTATGTTTTTTTTGGCCAAAAATGCCGCGATTTGCTTGGCGCCATCTTTACCACCTGCTTCTTCATCGTGTCCAAAAGCGAAATAGATACTGCGCTTAGGTTGAATATTTTGCGCAAGTAGCATTTCCATAGACTCCATAAGTGCGACGACGCTGATTTTGTCATCTATCGTGCCGCGTCCCCAAATTACTCCGTCGATTACCTTGCCACTAAAAGGTGGTTGTTGCCATTGCTCTGCCGTCGCTTCATCGACCGGAACGACATCCATATGGCCCATAAAGAGCGCTGGCTTGAGCGTTGAGTCACTGCCTTTTAAGTGATAGAGCAAGCTATAGCCGTTAATTACGTCTAGGCTGGTTTTTTGATGTACAAGAGGGAAAGACGTTTTCATGTATTGTTGAAAAGCCAAGAAGGCTTTTTGGTCGAATTGGCTGCGGTCATCGTAAGATATGGTGGGTATTTGAATCGCTTGCGAAAAACGTTCTAATGCTGCTTGAGTATCTATATTTACCGTTGTGATTGGGCTTTCAACCACATATTGCTGGTCGCTATAAAAGCTATTCGCACGGTAAAATAACAGGCCGATTAACACTAGTATCACAACGGCAAAAGCTATTATTATTTTTTTCATATTTCGCTACTTATCATTCATTTAGAGATAGAATCGCCAGCCAGTATAACGCTATCTGATTCGGGTGATCTAGTTGTCTAATCCAGCCTTGTTTTCAATTGTTGCCCTTATTTGGGGAACGACATGGATTGCCATTACCTATCAGCTAGGCGAGACAAATCCAATTTTATCGGTGGCGGTGCGTTTTGCTCTGGCAGCGGTTATTTTAGGAGGGTTTTGTGTTTTACGCGGTTTGTCTTTGCGTTTGCCCAAGCACTTGCATATTAAGATGGCGGCGGCGGGTTTATGTTTATATGGTTTTGAATACAGTTTGTTGTATTTAAGTCAGCAATATATTGTCAGTGCCTTGGTTGCTTTAATGAGCTCTGGCATGATTTACGTCAATGTCGTGTTGCGACGTGTCATCCTTAAAAAGCCCATCCGCATGGAAGTGGTTATTGGAGCGGCATTTGGTATGCTCGGAATTGGATTGATTTTTTACCCGGAATTTGCCCACATTAAGGCCGATACCTTGCTTGTGTTCGGTATTGCCTTGGCACTTGCATCATTTTTATTTGCCGGTTTAGGAAATGTTTTGTCTGAGCGAATTCTTGACTATGGCACGCCTGTCATTCAGATGAATTTTTGGGCAATGAGTTATGGGACGCTAGGTATATTTTGCTTCGCGCTAGTGAGTGATGTTCAGTGGGTGTTACCCACACGCTGGGAATATTACCTCGCACTGACATATTTAACCGTTTTTGGCTCAGTTATTGCCTTTGGTGCGTATATGAAGTTAATTCGACAAATGGGCTCTGATAAAACCGCTTACGTGGTATTGGTTTATCCCATCGTTGCCTTATCAGTCTCGACCGTGTTTGAAGGTTACCAATGGTATTTGATTTCTTTACTGGGCGTGGTGTTTGTTTTATTAGGTAACGCGATCGCGATGGGGAAGTTGCCGATTACACGCATTTCAAGGATCATTTAGTTTATTCACATACAGCTGGGCAATGGTAAGAGCTGTTAGCCACTTCTGTTTCACTATACTGCGCATATTATAAGTGAGGGTTTATGAGCGATATATTACAACTTTTAGAAAACAATCGAGTTTGGTCAGAAGGCATGAAAGAGGCTGAGCCTGACTTTTTTGATAAATTATCTAAGCGACAGAAACCTGAATATCTTTGGATTGGTTGTTCGGATAGCCGTGTGCCGGCGAATCAGCTCTTGGGATTGTTGCCTGGTGATATTTTTGTTCACCGCAATGTGGCGAATTTAGTTGTGCACACCGACTTCAATTGCTTGTCTGTTTTGCAGTATGCGGTTGATGTACTAAAAGTTAAACACGTAATTGTGTGCGGCCATTATGGTTGTGGTGGTATAGATGCAGCGCTGCAAGATCAGCAGCTAGGATTAATCGATAATTGGCTGGAACATATAAAAGATATCGCTAAGTTTCACCAGGACGAATTGGCTAAGCTAAGTGGTGAGCAAAGATCAGCGCGTTTATGTGAGCTCAATGTTATCGAACAAGCGAATAATATTAGCCGCAGTAATATTATTAAAGCTGCCGCCGCCCGGGGACAAAATATTCGTATTCACAGTTGGATTTATAGCCTGCGAAATGGGCGAATTAAAGATCTAGCGCTAGCAAAGAGTGAAGGATAAAAAATGGCGTTAGCGAAGTACGCTTGTTCTGCGCTGGCAGTAATCACACTGCTTATTTTGGGCATGTCTAACAGCTACGCAGAGCAGAAATGGTATTTGCTCAGGCATTTTGAGAAAGAGTTAGGAGACAACCCAAAGTTAACTGAGCAAGGACATAGCCGTGCTCGCGCCTTAGCAACGTATTTTCGCTATATTCCCTTGTCCGGTGTTTACTCGACTGACTATCGACGTACGCAGCAAACGGCTGCCGATACCGCAACGTTGCATAAGCAAGCTGTCGTGACTTATGCACCTTCTGAACCCGAACAGTTTATTGACGAAATATCAGTTTTGAGCCATGTGCTCGTGGTCGGGCATAGTAATACCATACCTGACTTGGTTCGTGCACTTGGCGGAGAGGCTAAGGATTTAACTGAGCGAGATTATGGGCGGTTATTTATAGTCACACGTGATGGGGATAGTGTGATGACGCAGAGTGTAATCATTCCGTTCTAGCGGCAAACTTACTTAGTCGCTGATTTTTCATGGGAACGAGTTGTAATGTTTTTGTAGAGCTAATGTGATGTTTTACAATCGTTTTTTACGAAATCTTACAGTTTCCCATGAGCATTTCACCCATAACGAAATTCGATAAAGTTTTCTTACGTTAATTTGCCCAAGACACTGATAAAACGCTCAAGTCATACTTCAGTCGATGATAGAATCGGCGTTTATTCGAATAGAGGAATGATCATGCACAACGCCCGCCTGTCAAATGATGCCAAGATTAAGCCTGCTTTAGGGTTAGTCGAGTTTGTGGCCTTGATGGCGTTGATGACCTCTTTGGTCGCCTTGAGTATTGACGCCATGTTACCGGCGCTGAATCAAATTGCGCTGGATTTGGCGATCACTGACCCCCAAGACACACACTTGATTGTTTCTCTTTTTTTTATTGGTATGGCGTTTGGTCAACTGTATTTTGGTCCGGTTTCCGATGCCAAAGGCCGACGTTATACCATCATCACTGGGTTGATTGTTTTTGCGATTGGCACAGTCGTATGTATGTTTGCCGAATCATTAACTGTGCTTTTAGTTGGCCGTGTTATTCAAGCTTTTGGGGTCTCAGGTCCGAGAATTGCTGCGTTAGCCGTGATACGTGACCAGTACAAAGGCGAAGCCATGGCACGGGTCATGTCATTTATCATGATGGTGTTTATTCTGGTGCCTATGCTGGCACCTAGTTTCGGCCAAGCCATTTTGTTCTGGTTTTCTTGGCAACATATATTCTCCTCTTTCTTGGTTATCGGTTTACTTACCGGTATTTGGTATTTTCTGCGCCAGCCTGAGACCTTACCTAAAGATAAGCGAGTGCCTTTTAGTTGGGGGCAGCTTTATCATTCCAGTCGCTATATTCTGAGTAACAAGCTGGTCATGTTTTACACCTTTTCGATGGGATTAGTGTTTGGTGGCTTCCTTGCATATATCAGTGCCTCGCAGACTGTCTTTCAGGTTATCTATGACACAGGAGAGTTATTTCCTTTGTACTTTGCTTTGTTAGCCTTTTCTATCGGATTTGCCTCATTTATTAACGGCACCTTAGTCATGCGTTTAGGGATGCGTAAACTGTGTACTTGGGCTGTGTTTGGTTGGTTGGGATTCACTATCATATTACTGGTGATGTGTCTGATGTATGAGGGGATCCCTCCACTTAATTATTTAGTTAGTATTTTATTTGCGGCATTTTTCTGTATTGGCATCTTGTTTGGTAATCTTAATTCCATGGCTATGCAGCCCCTAGGCGATACAGCGGGACTTGGGGCGGCGATCATAGGCTCATTGAGTAGTATCATATCCGTCCCCTCAGCAGTGCTTGTCGGCAGTTTTATTGAAACAACAATGACGCCTATCGCGATTGGCTTTGTGGGGTTTGGGTTCGCTTCGTTTTTATTCTTCTGGTTTGCTGAACGACCCAAAGCGCAGCATTGATTTAATTTGGTCATATCATACCTCCAGAGCGTGGCTCTGGAGCCTTTCTTTTTTTACTCTGGAACAGTTCCTGCTTTAGTTGTGCGTTCATATGTAGTTCAGCTATTGGTTGGATAATTCAATTTATAAATTTTGCCTCACACAACGTAGTCGCAAAGTTAGGTCAAAGTCGTTTTATAAGGAGTCTCAGATGTACAAGAAACTGATTATTGGGGTAGCGTTATCAGGCTTAGTGTTAAGTGGGTGTGCGTCTAATTCCATGGGCAATGCCTCGAATACACAAAAGGGTGCAGGTATCGGTGCCATCGTGGGTGCGTTGATTGGTAAAGGCACAGGTGACAACGATAAGAGCCGCTACGTTTGGGGTGCCGCGGTAGGTGCTTTGGCAGGATCGGCCATTGGCAACTATATGGATAAGCAAGAACAGGAGTTTCGTGACGAGTTAGCGGACAGTGGTGTAGAGGTTTATCGTGAAGGTGATATTTTACGTTTGTATATGCCGGGTAGCATTACCTTTAGTTCAGGCAACGCCACAGTCGATGGCAGCTTTTACCCTGTGCTAAAAGATGTGGCTTTGGTCATTAATAAGTATGAAAAAACTACATTAATGGTGGAAGGTCATACCGACAACACTGGTGCAGATGATATGAATCAACGTCTATCAGAGGCTCGAGCTAATAGTGTGAAAAATTATTTAGTACAAAGTGGCGTCGATAGCAGACGCATTTCGACCTTGGGTATGGGCGAATACACACCGATTGCGGATAACGCAACGCAGGCGGGTCGTCAGAAGAACCGTCGTGTGGAACTTAAAATTATCCCTATGGGCAAGAACTAACCTGAAAAGACATTTGTGTTGATTGATTTACAATGAGGGCAATGCAACGTGCCTCATTGTTATCCTTAACAATGAAAGCATGACGTCGTTATTACGTAACTAATGAGGTATATCGGAGATTTGTGAGTGAGGTTATTTAACTAAACGAATAGCAGGACGCTGAACTTTCGTTGGTTCTATTTCAAGTACTTTTGAGCTACGAACACCATTTTTCATACGGTCATAACATACATACTTCATATCCAGTGACTCGCAAAATTTATAAATAGTTAAGAAGTCGCTTTTTGATAGTTCTTCGTTGTCTTTGGTTAGCTGTGTATCGATATACATTTGCTCGCCATTTGCAGTGAGCATGGCAACGGCAGAATACGGATCGCCATGTTTAGCGACTTTTAAAGCTCTAACCATTTTCACTTCAAAGACCCAATCGCCCATCTTCGTCATTCTGGTGATTCTTTCGCTCATTGGATTTCCTGTTGTCTTGGTCGGTGTATATTTGGGGGTTCGGGAACTAGTCTATAGCAATAGGCAGGCCATCTTTTTGCCCGCTAAATACAAGGGCTTGAGGCGAGCACTAAATATCATCTGTTGCTCTTTGGATACAGGTTGTGGATAGGATGGGGTAATTGTTAAAAAATTGTGCTGTCGGTTGTTGGTCTTCAAATTTGCAACTGATTTATATACAAAAAATTACACTTCAAGGTGTATGATTTTAGAAACACCGTAGTCCTGAACTTGAATGTTTCGACATAAGTTGCGACAAAATAATGTTACAGGCATAAAAAAGCCCAGCCAAATTGGCTGGGCAAAGAGGGCTTTTTACAGCACCTAACGACAGAAATCGTTTAATTAATAGGCGTTTTGAGAAGGGTTATACCGCTTCAACAATAGCTTTCATATCGGTCATGTAACCGCGTAACTTGTCGCCAACGCTTTCAACACCGTGCGCACGAATTGCTTTGTTTACAGAAACCAGTGTTTTGTTGTCAACACTATTGCTAGCGGCTGCGAAAGGCTTACCGATTAGCTCAGTACCTATGATTGGCATCAATTTTTCAGCAAGTAATGGAATCGCTGCGTTTGCGAACAGGTAATTACCGTATTCAGCTGTATCAGAAATAACCACGTTCATTTCATATAAACGCTTACGAGCGATGGTATTTGAAATCAATGGTGTTTCATGCAAAGACTCGTAGTATGCTGATTCAGGAAGAATGCCCGCTTCAACCATTACGTCAAATGCTAGCTCAACACCTGCTTTGATCATTGCTACGATAAATACACCGTTATCGAAAAATTCTTGCTCATCGATTTTACCCGTGTACTCAGGCGCGTTTTCAAAACCAGATTTCCCTGTTTCTTCACGCCATTTCAAAAGGTTAGCATCGCCGTTTGCCCAATCTTCCATCATAGTGCGTGAGAACTCACCGCTGATGATGTCGTCTTGATGTTTACCAAACAACGGGCTCAACATTTCCTTAAGCTGTTCAGATAATTCAAACGCTTTGACTTTCGCAGGGTTAGACAATCGGTCCATCATGTTAGTCACGCCACCGATCTTAAGTGCTTCGGTGATGGCTTCTAAACCAAACTGGATCAAGGCGCCTGCATAAGCAGGGTCAATACCGTCAGCAAGCATTTTCTCATAACCGAGAACTGCAGCAGCTTGTTGCATACCACATAGAATGGTTTGTTCGCCCATTAAGTCAGATTTAACTTCGGCAACAAATGATGATTCAAGTACGCCGGCTCGATCGCCACCTGTGGCACTTGCTAGTGCTTTGGCTATGTCCCAACCTTGTTGTTGAGGATCGTTTTCAGGGTGAACAGCGATAAGAGTTGGTACACCAAAACCGCGCTTGTATTCTTCACGAACTTCGGTACCTGGACATTTCGGCGCACACATTACAACGGTAATGTCTGAACGAATTTGCTGACCTTCTTCAACGATATTAAAACCGTGGGAGTAACCCAGTGCAGCGCCTTCTTTCATTAGAGGCATGATGGCTTCAACTACGCTTGAATGCTGTTTATCCGGCGTCAAGTTGTAAACCAAATCAGCACTTGGAATAAGTTCTTTATAAGTGCCTACGGTAAAACCATTACCGCTTGCACGCTGGAATGAATCACGTTTTTCATCGATAGCAGCTTGGCGTAATGCATAAGATACATCTAAGCCTGAATCGCGCATGTTAAGACCCTGGTTTAAGCCTTGGGCGCCGCAACCAACGATGACAATTTTTTTGCCTTTAAGAAAATTACAGCCTTCAGAAAATTCGCTGCGCTGCATGAATCGGCAACGACCAATTTGGTCTAGCTGCTGACGTAAAGATAATGTATTAAAATAATTTGCCATTGTATTCAATCCTATAAGTGCAACAAGTCAGTGACGATCTCGTGTGATGCTTACAATAGGGTATTTCTTCTGTTGTTTAAAATGATATATTTGCAACTTAACGTTTCATATTATGCAATTACGAGGTCGGGAGTAGAAAATTGGATATTCGTAGCCTTGAGCTTTTCCAACATCTTGCAAGCAGTTTAAGTTTCAATAAGACCGCAGAGGCACTGTTCGTTAGCCCTTCAACCTTAAGTCGCGCCATACAAAGACTCGAAGAGGATTGTGGTACCACATTGTTTGTGCGAAATAATCGTTCGGTGAAACTGACGGCGGCAGGAGCTAAATTACTCAGGTTTACTCAGCAAACCTTATCTGAATGGAAGAAAGTGAAGTGGGAGCTTCAAGAGGATCACGCGCAAATTCAAGGCGAGTTAAGTCTATATTGTTCAGTAACAGCGAGCCAAAGTCACATGCCGAGATTACTCGATAGTTTTCGTCATCAGTATCCTCAAGTCGAGATAAAACTGAGTACCGGGGATCCTGCGTTATCTGTGAGTAAAGTCATGCAACAAGAGGTTGATGCTGCTATCGCTATCCATACTCCTGACTTTCCGCTCGAGCTTAATTTTTTGCCATTAGGTGAAATTCCGCTATTGCTGATTGCTTCAAAGGACACGCAACTGACGCGTTTAAATCAAGTTGACTGGCGTGAACATTCAGTCGTTTTACCTGAGTCAGGTCCGTCAAAACGTATTGTTCATCATTGGTTTGCTGAGCAAGGTATACGGCCTAGAGTGTATGCCACCGTTGCCGGTAATGAAGCGATTGTCAGCATGGTCGCTCTCGGGTGTGGTTTAGGCATAGTGCCGGAAGTGGTGCTGGATAACTCAACAATTAGTCAGAGAGTAAATCGTATTCGACTCGATGATATCGAGCCTTATGAAATAGGACTTTGCTGTATTGCAAAACGCCAGAGTGAAGCTGCTATTCATGCGCTATTTAATTGCTAGTCGCCGATAATTAATTAAAGGCAAGTTGGGCAAGCATGCGATCAAATGCGCGATAATTGAGGGCCTCGGCCAGATGTCGACGTGTTATCAGGGGCTCACCCGCTAAATCGGCTATGGTCCGTGATACCTTTAAAACGCGATGATAGGTGCGCAATGACAAGCCTAATTTTTCTACTGCACCTTGCAAAAATTGCTGATCATCCGTCGATAACAAACAATATTCCTGTACTTCTTTACTGCCTAATCGCGTGTTTGGTTTGCCGCTGCGAGCAAGGGCAACATCCCGGGCTCGGATGACCCGTTGACGTATCGCTTTGCTGCTCTGCCCACGTTCTTTTACTTGCTCAGAGAATTCATTACTGTTGATCTTAGGCACATCGACCTGTAAATCTATGCGGTCCAAAAAGGGGCCTGAAATACGGTTTAAATAACGTAAAATTTGATCCGCAGTGCAGCGGCCATCGTTCAGACTCCCTGTTGGGCTTGGATTCATTGCTGCTACTAATTGAAATTGAGCCGGAAATTGTGCTTGGCGCGCCGCCCTGGAAATCGACACCGAACCTGACTCTAGGGGCTCTCTAAGAACATCGAGTACCTTACGGTCAAATTCGGGAAGCTCATCTAAAAACAATACGCCGTGATGAGCGAGTGATATTTCCCCAGGTCGAGGAACGCTGCCGCCGCCGACTAGCGCTACGGCTGAGCTAGTATGATGGGGGTGACGAAATGCACGTTGCTTCCATGTTTGCGGGTTAACGGGCTTGCCAACTATAGAGTGAATAGCCGCACTGGCCAGCGCTTCCTCATCTGTCATTGGGGGTAAAATAGTGATTAGACGACTGGCGAGCATGGTTTTTCCTGTGCCAGGAGGACCAGTAAAAAGTATATTGTGCCCCCCTGCTGCGGCGATTTCTAAGGCGCGCTTAGCTGATATTTGACCCACAACATCTTGTAAATCTACGTCATATTCTGCTTCTAGTGCGATGTTGTCAGCGCTAAATAGCGCCAGGCTTTTTTGTTTTCCTAGATGGTGAAAAACATCAAGTAGTTGGCAAGCAGGAATAACATGAGCACCACTGATTAGGGCCGCTTCTTGTGCATTATCCAAAGGTAAAATGGCGGTGCGCCCTGCTTTAAAGCATGCATAAGTAAAAGGCAGTGCGCCTTTTACGGAACGTATTTCGCCAGAAAGCGCGAGTTCACCTACGAGCTCAATGCCCTCTAAGCTTGTGGCTGGAAGTTGATTGCTTGCGGCGATAATGCCTATGGCAATGGCTAAATCAAAGCGGCCCCCCTCTTTAGGCAAATCAGCGGGAGCGAGATTGACTGTAATGCGTCTAGCGGGGAATTCAAAACCTGAGTTAATTAAGGCGCTGCGCACTCGATCCTTGGCTTCGCGAACAGAGGCTTCGGGTAAACCGACTAAATTAAAGCATGGCAGTCCATTGGCTAGGTGCACTTCCACCGTAATGAGCGGAGCATCTATACCAACACTCGCCCTAGAAAACACCACTGCCAATGACATAAGCAAAGTCCTTTGCGAGTCAAACTAGAATGTCATAAGGCTAGTCAAGTCATGGAATTAAAGCCACTGTGTTCAATATTTTCAGTCGTAAAGGAATTGGTTAGTGCCTGGTTTGGTTATTATTCCATGTGGTTAGGATTAAAAACGGGTAGATGCCAATGCCATTTCATTGCCAATAAGCGAATACTCAAGGTCACGACAAAGCCAAGTACCATGCAACCGTATGTTGATAAGCCGAAGTAAAGAGCGGTGACATAACTTGCTCCGCCAACGATACATCCAGTAGCGTAGAGTTCCCCCTTAAGCACCAAAGGGATCTCTCGACATATAACATCACGTATTAATCCACCAAATACACCTGTCATAGTGCCAAGTGCGATAGCAATAAACGGTGACGTCCCATACGTAAGGGCTTTTTGTAAGCCCATGACGTTGAAAAATGCTAAACCTATAGCATCGGCAAATTGCAGATAACGCAGGGGAAATCGGTGGCTTATTCGCAACCAAATAATGGTACAAAAAGCCGCGGCTAAGATAGCGAAGAAAAAGCTGTGATCCTGAACCCAAAATACCGGTAGATCCAGAATGATGTCGCGCAACGTCCCACCGCCGATTGCGGTAACCGACGCAAGTACGACGACACCAAAGCCGTCCATTTGCTTTTTATAGGCCATTAATGTGCCGGAAACGGCAAAAACGGCGACGCCCATTAAGTCAATCCAGTGTAACCAGGTACTCATATTTTTCTCGCATTAATTTGAGGCTGAATGATACCGATAAATGACAAATTCTAAATAGCCAAAGTACAGTGTTTGTATATAAAGGACACAAAAAAAGCATATAGCATTGCTTGATCCCTAGCGGGGGTTTGTGTTACCTATATAAGCAGTGACGATATATCCAAATTAAACTAGAAATTAAACCAAGTGTTCTATTCCTACTCGTGCAGCAAAGTAATTATTTTGGTGACAGTGGTGGAGAGGTGTTCTCCGCGGGGATAGATCTGGATAAACGTCAGACTTATTTACACCCCCCGCACGAAAGTACGGGGGGTTTTTGCGTTCTAGGACGCAATTTTCTAACGATTCGACGATGAGTCGAGGTTTTTCACGCATCAATAATGCGACCTCGGCGCGCAATTTAAAATTATTTAAGCTAGAGAGAAGAGACAATGCCCAAGTTACGTTCTGCAACCACAACCCAAGGTAGAAATATGGCCGGCGCTCGCGCCCTTTGGCGCGCCACTGGTATGAAAGACGGTGATTTTGGCAAACCCATTATTGCAGTTTCCAATTCATTCACTCAATTTGTGCCAGGCCATGTGCATTTGAAAGATATGGGGCAACTTGTGGCGCGCAGTATTGAAGCTGCTGGCGGCGTGGCAAAAGAATTTAATACTATAGCGGTGGATGATGGTATTGCGATGGGCCACAGTGGAATGCTCTACAGTTTGCCATCTCGTGAAATCATCGCTGATTCGGTTGAATATATGGTCAATGCACATTGTGCTGATGCCATTGTATGTATTTCCAACTGTGACAAGATCACTCCTGGAATGTTGATGGCGTCAATGCGCTTAAATATTCCGGTTATTTTTGTCTCAGGCGGGCCAATGGAAGCCGGAAAAACCAAACTTTCTGACCAAATTATTAAGCTAGATTTGGTGGATGCTATGGTTGCTGGTGTTGACGATAACGTTAACGACGAACAAAGCGATGAAATTGAGCGCTCAGCCTGTCCTACATGTGGTTCATGTTCAGGCATGTTCACTGCTAACTCAATGAACTGCTTAACCGAAGCGCTTGGTTTATCGCTACCGGGTAATGGCTCGATGCTCGCCACTCACGCGGATCGAGAAGGTTTGTTCAAGCAAGCCGGTAGTCAAATTGTTGAGTTGTGCCGTCGTTATTATCAGCAAGATGATGAATCTGTATTGCCACGTAATATTGCTAATTTTAAAGCATTTGAAAACGCCATGAGTCTAGACATTGCGATGGGTGGTTCAACCAATACCATTTTACATTTAATCGCTGCAGCCATTGAAGGCGAGGTGCCGTTCACCTTAGATGATATTGACCGCTTATCACGTAAGGTGCCGCATCTTTGTAAAGTCGCACCCTCCACACCGCTTTATCATATGGAGGATGTGCATCGCGCTGGTGGGGTATTAGGTATCTTAAACGAATTGAATAAAGCGGGTTTGTTACATGGCGACAATATGCATGTATTAGGTAAAACCATGGGTGAAGTGATTGCTCAGTGGGATGTAACCAATCCTGCCAACGAACATGCTTTAACTTTCTATAAAGCGGGCCCAGCGGGTATACGTACCACAAAAGCGTTTAGTCAAAATTGTCGTTACCCAACGGCAGATACTGATCGTGAAAATGGGTGTATACGTAGTCGCGAAAATGCATTTAGTGAAGAAGGCGGTTTAGCGGTATTGTTCGGCAATATTGCCGAGAAAGGCTGTATTGTGAAAACAGCGGGTGTGGATGAGTCAATTCATGTCTTTACCGGCCGAGCGCGCATCTACGAAAGTCAAGATGAAGCCGTAAAAGCCATCTTAGCCGATGAAGTCGTTGCCGGTGACATAGTTGTTATCCGTTATGAGGGGCCTAAAGGAGGTCCGGGTATGCAGGAGATGCTTTACCCGACCACTTACTTGAAAGCTAAAGGTCTAGGCAAAGAGTGTGCGCTGATCACCGATGGACGTTTCTCCGGTGGTACATCTGGTTTATCTATTGGCCATTGTTCACCTGAAGCTGCAAGTGGCGGTGGTATAGGTTTAGTGGAAGAAGGCGATAGCATGACGATTGATATTCCTAATCGCAAGATAGGGGTGGATATTACGGATGCTGAATTGCAACTTAGACGCGAAAAAATGGAACAAAAAGCGAACCCATGGAAGCCGGTAAACCGTGAGCGAAAAGTGTCCTTAGCGCTAAAAGCTTATGCACTCTTGGCTACCAGCGCCGACAAAGGCGCCGTTCGCGACGCAAGCAAATTGGAAGACTAATGACGACCAGTGCCCAAGAGTATTTAAAGAAGGTTTTAATGTCGCCGGTTTACGACGTGGCGGTAAACAGTGAATTTGTGCCTTTGCATAAGTTCTCAGCAGTGGTGGGTAACGAAGTTTGGCTTAAACGTGAAGATCAGCAGCCAGTTAAGTCGTTCAAGTTACGTGGTGCTTATAATAAAATAAGTCATCTGGACGAGGCCACCCTAAATGCTGGCATTATTACGGCCTCTGCGGGTAATCATGCACAAGGTATTGCCTATTGCGCGGCGCGCAAAAATATTCAAGCGACGATCGTCATGCCTGAAACCACACCGGATATTAAAGTCGATGCGGTGCGAAATTTTGGTGGTGATAACGTCAAGGTGGTTTTGCACGGCACTAGCTTCGATCAGGCGAACGAAGAGTCAAAACGTTTAGCTGCATTGCATGGTTATACCATGATCCCGCCTTTTGATGATCCTGACGTGATTGCGGGTCAAGGCACTATTGCCAAAGAGATGTTAGAGCAGAATCCCAACCTAGACGTGGTATTTATCGCAGTTGGCGGTGGCGGTTTAGCGGCTGGCATGAGCGTATATTTGAAGCAATTAAAGCCCAGTATACGAATTGTCGCGGTAGAGTCATCGGAATCTGCCTGCTTGCAAGCAGCCCTGACCGCTGGTGAGCCGACACCCTTGCCTTTTGTGGGGATATTCGCCGATGGTGTGGCGGTGAAAACCATAGGCACAGAAACGTTTCGTTTGTGCCAGCAATATGTAGATGAAGTGATCACGGTGAATAACGATGAGTTATGTACAGCGATCAAAGATATTTTTGACGATACTCGGGTCATTGCAGAGCCAGCCGGTGCGCTTTCGGTTGCTGCAATGCGTAAGTATGCTAAGCAAAACGATGTTACCGGAAAGGTTTTTGGTGGGGTGTTGTGTGGCGCTAACATTAACTTTCACACCTTGCGCTACGTGTCAGAGCGTTGCGAATTAGGGGAACAGAAAGAAGCGGTGTTTGCAGTCAAAATCCCTGAGCGAAAAGGTGCGTTTAAGCATTTCTGCGAACTACTGGGTGGCAAAATAATAACGGAGTTTAACTACCGGTTTGCCAGTGAGAAAGAGGCACATATTTTTGTGGGTGTGAAGCTGCGCCGGGGTCGAGAAGAGTTTGCTGAACTTATGCGCACGCTCAGCGCCAGTGATTATCCATGTTTAGATATGTCGGATAACGAAATGGCGAAATTGCATGTGCGTTATATGGTGGGTGGGCGCCCACCAGCGCTACTGCATGAACATTTGTTCTCATTTGAGTTTCCAGAGCAACCTGGTGCACTGATGACGTTCTTGAAAACGCTGGGTGAGCGCTGGAACATAACCTTGTTTCATTACCGCAACCATGGGGCGGCAGAAGGCTTAGTATTAGCTGGTTTTGATTTCCCTGATGCAGATCGTGCTGACTTCGAACAGCATTTGGCGCAGTTGGGCTATCAATACACAGAAGAAACGGAAAACCCTGCTTATAAGTTTTTTTTATCGGACGTGAACGGCGTTTTTAGTTAATCGGCAGCAAAGCGTAAAAAGACGTGTTGGGTCAATAGGCCCAACACACTCACCTTACTTTCAGCAAATCATCACCATAACCTGAGCGTTAAATCTGTTGAAGACGCTGGGTGATCTCAGGCGAAATCAGGTTCTCCACGGTTGCTAGTAATGCTTCACTCGCTTCGGAATGTTCTAACTGCCCTTCGCTGGATGCATTAATTAATTCATTATCTTTCAATGCATGAATAAAAGTTGATAAGACGTTTTTATCAAAAAACTCAGGTGAATTGATGCCATGTAACGCAGCTAAGCGTTCAGCAAACTCTCGACTTTGTTTTTCTAAGCGTCCACGGCTAATGGTTTGTTCCTTTTTGAGGATCGTCAGTACGGCAGCGTAACGCTGTAGGGTTTCCTGAATACTACGATTGAGTAGCCAGGACGAATAAAATGCTTTGCTGGTGGCTGCGGGAGGCAAGATAGCATCTTGCTCTGACCTTAATAGACCCATATCAAGCATGGTACTCAATAGGCGGTCAGTGTAGTCCATCGCTTGTGCATGGCTCATATACATAAACAGTTCACGTTGCAGTAAGGGGTATAATTGCCCAACCAACACGATAATTTTATCTTTAGCTAAGCCCTTATAGGCGAATACGATGGCACTGACTAAACCGGGTAGTGCAAAAAGATGGAGAATGTTATTCCGATAATAGGTTAGCGCCACTGCATCGTGACGTTTCAATGAGATTATCTTACCAAAGCTGTCTTGAGACACGCTGAGTTTGTTGAGTTTGAGGGTACTCTCCAGCAATGCTTTGCCATCTGTTGGCGGGATGGTTGATAAATCGCTATAGGGTGCCGCTTTTAGGAGGGCTAGGTAATCATCTATCGCTCTTTCAAGCTCATCTTGTGCCATGGCATGCTTTTTAGCGGATAATAAACACATGGCGCACAGAGACATACCACTGACCGCGGCTGCCTGATTAATACGGCCCATAACATCATTGGCTAGGGTATTTACGGTTGGGGTTAACCATCGAGGTTTTTTATCGGCCGCTAAGCTTTGTGCATCACGCCAATCTGGCACTTGCGTGTCTAAGAAATTATTTAGATTAATCGGTTCGCCGAAGTTTAAGAAGCCGCTGCCGTAGTTTTTAAGCTTACGAACCGCAGAAAAAACCTGGAAAAAAGACTCCTTCTTTTTATCCGTGCCTTTAAGTTCCTTTAAATAACTCGATACTTCCATCACATGCTCATAGCCAATATAAACAGGTACTATGCTAACGGGGCGATTAATCCCTTTGACGAGCGCCTGGAGTGTCATGGCAAGCATGCCAGTTTTGGGCGGTAACAAGCGACCTGTTCTGCTACGTCCACCTTCGGGATAATATTTCACCGAATATCCCTTGTTGAATAATAGCTCTAAATATTCTCTGAATACGGCGGTATAGAGTTTATTTCCGGCAAAACTTCGACGTAAAAAAAATGCGCCACCTTTACGTAATATGCCGCCGACAGGCCAAAAATTTAGATTTATACCCGCTGCAATATGCGGGGTAACTAAACCTTCGTGGTAGATCACATACGTGAGAAGTAGGTAGTCCATATGACTGCGATGGCAGGGTACGTATATTATTTCGTGACCATTTTGGGCAAGCGCGCGCACTTTATCGGCATGCTTTACCTCAATACCGTTATATACCTTGTTCCAAATCTTGGTTAACAAGCGAGCACCAATCCGTACCAGGCCTTCTCGATAATCGGCGGCTATTTCGTCGACGTATTTTTTTGCTTTGGCTTGAACTTGGTGATTCGAGCGTTTTTTTCCGCGCGCTTCATCACTCACCGCTTGGCGTACTGAATCTGCGCCTAAAACTGAATTATACAGCGCTTGACGTTCCAGTAGCATAGG
This sequence comes from Paraglaciecola polaris LMG 21857, assembly GCF_000315055.1. Taxonomy (GTDB): domain Bacteria; phylum Pseudomonadota; class Gammaproteobacteria; order Enterobacterales; family Alteromonadaceae; genus Paraglaciecola; species Paraglaciecola polaris. The sequence continues at coordinate 95,556 of NZ_BAER01000014.1, forward strand.
ACCGATCAAATTCTGACGTCTGCGTTGAAAATGCGTACCTGCCAATCGAATAAGCTTATGGCCTATTTCTTCGTCACTGCCCTGCAAATCCGCCATGGTGCGTGACGAAACCGCTTTGCTATAACAAACAAAATTATCACGACCTAAAAATAAAACGATAAAGAATTTACGTAGCCAGCTGGGTGACACTTGGTTGGCGATAATATCTGACCAGCCTGATGATTTACGCCCAGGTGCTCTGCCCCAAAATATTGAAACGGGCACAATTTGCAGATCCAACTCCGGGTGTTCACGATGAATTTGAAATAACCGGGTGACATCATCTGCGATGTTAGTAATTTTAACTTTTCTAGTCAGTACCGAACGCGGCTGTTGTAAGAACAAACATGCGGGTAACTCTTGGCCACCAATGTGTACGGTGACACTTGGTTTGGGTAGGCCGAGCGCTTTAGTTGACATTTTTAAGGCAAATTGATCTGTAACTGAATGCGTACGCAATAAATAAATAATAGGTTTAGTGGTATCGATTCGAAGTTCAGTTTCTATATCTGCGGGGATGCTGTTGACCTTAACCAGCCATTTAAGCGGAACAGATATAATTGTTAGCAGCAAATTATGCAGCCATGCCATAAGTGCGGTACCTAGATAGTGAAAGACCATACAAGGATACCACGTTATTCAGTTTTTCCACCCCGAGTAATCAGGTTACAGGTCTGATGTCTTATAGAAAGCTCTCTTGATTAGATCTTGGTAATAAAGATTTGAGATTTGACAACGACTGTATATACTCACAGTTAAACTGTATGAAACAACAGGCTGTGTATGCGTCCACTAACTCCCAGGCAAGAAGAAGTCTTGCAATTGATTAAAACCACTATGATCGATACCGGTATGCCGCCTACACGTGCGGAAATAGCTAGGCATCTAGGTTTTAAGTCTGCAAACGCTGCTGAAGAGCATTTGAAAGCGTTAGCGCGTAAAGGAGCCATTGAAATTCTTCCTGGCACTTCCAGAGGTATACGGCTTACCGAGCCATTGGAAGATCAATTGGAAGATCAAGGTCTACCTCTTATCGGTCGCGTGGCCGCTGGCGAGCCCATCTTGGCCCAAGAACATGTTGAAATGCACTACAAGGTTGACCCAAATTTATTTAAACCTTGCGCTGACTTTTTATTGCGAGTCAGTGGTATGAGCATGAAAGATATAGGTATTTTGGATGGAGATTTATTGGCTGTGCATAAAACGACCGAGGTGCACAATGGGCAAGTTGTGGTGGCACGTGTTGACGAAGATGTCACAGTTAAGCGTATTGAGCGTAAAGGTCGACAGGTTGTTTTACATGCTGAAAATGAAGAGTTTCAACCAATCAAGGTGGATCTAGCGACCCAGCCATTCAGTATTGAAGGTATTGCGGTAGGAGTTATCCGAAACGCCGATTGGATGTAGTCGGGTAACTCACTAGATCCCACTTCATGCTGTCAATAGAACATCATTTCAGGCTTCGCAACGAAGCCTGAAACTCAATTTCAAAAGTCACTTTTCCTCTTATATTTGTGTCTTTAATCGAAGGTTTTAAGGCCATATCTACAACCTACCTTGTTACAATATTGTAAACGTAACACACTGATAGACTGATTAAATTTTGTTCATCTGAATATAAAATAAACAAAATAACTGGACTCCTCCCCCTGTTTTGAGTAATGCTTGTTACATGATTAACAAGTTGGTAACAATTTTTGTCTTGTGCTGAACCTTACAATAATAAATTAAGACGTAACGTTTGCTGGCAGTTGCCACTATTTTAAGCGTTTGACAAGCAGGGGGTCGAGTGAAGAAAATTTCGTTGAGTGTGATGGCTGTGCTAAGCGCATTTCAAAGCGGTTCTGCATTTGCAGAGTCGGTATCTGACTTAGATCAATATCAATTAAACATGCGTAAAGGTGTCACGGATATTAGCGCCGAAGTGTATGACCTACACATGTTGATGTTTATCATTTGTGTTGTCATCGCTGTTGGTGTGTTTGGGGCGATGTTTTATTCAATTCTATTTCACCGTAAATCTCGAGGCGCAAAGCCAGCTAATTTCCATGAGAGCGTGAAAGTTGAGATTGCTTGGACCGTAATTCCTTTTGTTATCCTCATTGTTATGGCTATTCCTGCTGCGAAGACCTTGATTGCCATGGAAGATGCCAGTGAACCTGATGTCACAGTGTTAGTGACCGGTTCTCAGTGGAAATGGCACTACAAGTATATGGATAACGACGTTGAATTCTATTCTCGCTTAGCGACCCAAGCCGATGAAATATCCGGCAAGCTTGATAAGGGAGTGAACTACCTATTAGAGGTTGATCAGCCACTTGTGATCCCTACCGATAAGCGCGTACGCTTTTTGATTACCTCGGACGACGTAATTCATTCTTGGTGGGTACCTGATTTCGCGATTAAGCAAGATGCTAATCCTGGTTTTATTAACGACGCTTGGACGAAAGTAAACGAGCCTGGTATATATCGCGGTCAGTGCGCCGAGCTATGCGGTAAAGATCACGGCTTTATGCCTGTAGTCGTTATTGCCAAGGAGCCAGCTGAATATGACAAATGGATTAGCGAACGACAAGCAGTACAAGAAAAAGCTGCGGCTGAAGAGCAGCGATTATTAGCAATGAATATGAGCAAAGACGAGCTAATGAGCAATGGGCAAAAAATATACACAGCCAATTGTGCTGCTTGTCATATGCCTAATGGCGAAGGATTACCAGGTGTCTTCCCAGCTCTGAAAGGCAGTGATATTGCGTTGAATGATATGGCAGCTCACATCGAAATAGTAGCGAACGGTAAATCCGGAACTGCCATGGCAGCCTTTGCTAAGCAGCTAAGTATGTCGGAACTGGCGGCGGTCATTACATTTGAGCGAAACGCTTGGGGCAATGATACTGGGGACCTAGTACAGGCTAAAGATATTAATGCTGCGTTAAACGGACAATAGGAGGACGATCATGAGCACAGTAACTGAAACGCTTCATCACGATGACGATCATCACGAACATCATGCGCCTCCTGCAGGTATAAAGCGCTGGTTATATACGACCAATCATAAAGATATAGGTACCTTGTACCTGTGGTTTGCTTTCATCATGTTTTTGACTGGCGGGGCCATGGCTATGGTTATCCGCGCTGAATTATTCCAACCTGGTTTACAAATTGTAGAGCCGCACTTTTTTAACCAAATGACCACAGTTCACGGACTGATAATGGTTTTTGGTGCAGTGATGCCGGCATTTACGGGGTTAGCTAATTGGCTAGTGCCCATGATGATCGGTGCGCCGGATATGGCTTTACCAAGGATGAATAACTGGAGTTTCTGGATCCTGCCTTTTGCCTTCTTAATCCTTTTGTCTTCCTTATTTATGGAAGGTGGCGGACCAGCATTTGGTTGGACTTTCTATGCGCCTTTATCCACTACATATAGTGGCGACAGCACAGCGCTATTTGTGTTCTCAGTGCATATTATGGGTATTTCGTCAATTATGGGAGCGATTAACGTCATCGTTACTATATTCAACATGCGAGCGCCGGGTATGACCTGGATGAAAATGCCGCTCTTTGTGTGGACGTGGCTAATCACAGCTTTTCTGTTGATTGCGGTCATGCCGGTATTAGCTGGCGCGGTGACTATGGTGTTAACCGATAAGTTCTTTGGTACCAGTTTCTTTGATGCGGCCGGTGGTGGTGATCCTGTTATGTTCCAGCATATTTTCTGGTTCTTTGGTCACCCAGAGGTTTACATCATGATTCTGCCAGCGTTTGGGATTATCTCGCAGATTGTCCCCACGTTCGCCCGAAAGCGACTGTTCGGTTATGCCTCTATGGTTTATGCCACTGCGTCAATTGCGCTCCTATCATTTATCGTTTGGGCTCACCATATGTTTACCACAGGTATGCCAGTGTTTGCTGAAATGTTCTTTATGCTGGCAACCATGTTGATATCAGTGCCCACCGGCGTAAAAGTATTCAACTGGGTGGCAACCATGTGGCGTGGTTCGTTGAGCTTTGAGGTGCCTATGCTGTTTGCACTGGCATTTATTGTACTGTTTACCATAGGAGGTTTATCCGGCCTGATGTTGGCGATTACTCCGGTGGATTTCCAATATCACGATACCTATTTTGTCGTTGCCCATTTCCACTATGTGCTGGTGACAGGGGCTATTTTCTCCATTATGGCAGCCGTTTATTATTGGTTACCTAAATGGACTGGGAAAATGTTTGATATCACCCTGGCAAAATGGCACTTCTGGTGTTCGTTAGTTTCGGTCAATGTGCTGTTCTTTCCTATGCATTTCGTTGGCTTGGCGGGTATGCCAAGACGGATCCCTGATTACGCATTGCAGTTTGCAGATTTTAATAAATGGATAAGTCTTGGTGGATTCGCCTTTGGCTTATCGCAATTAATTTTCTTGGCTCTTCTCATTAAAGCGTGCCGCAAAAAAGGTGAACCTGTGAGTGACCAAGTTTGGGAAGGAGCTGAAGGCCTTGAATGGGAAATACCTTCACCTGCTCCATATCATACGTTCGAAACGCCCCCTGTGATTAAGTAGGTGGCAAAGGAGCATTTTATGTTGCTAAGTGAATTGAGGTTTTCTAAAAAACGGCTGCTTAAGCGTATTATCGCATTAAGCCTAGGTTTCATGGCATTCGGTTTCTGCAATAGTCTACAAAATGATGCTTATGCGCCGCTTAATGGCATTGATTATGTTGCTCTTCAAGGCGAAATGTTTAATGTCGAAATGGCCCAGCGAGGCTTAGTTCAGTCCTATTCAGGAATGTTCTGGCAGTCGCTATGACCGATAATAAAAAAGAACCCGATGAGCTTGATGTCACAAGTACCAATAAAGTAATTAATCACTCCAAAATGGTGGGTAAGTTGCTAGTAGTGGTGCTTGGAATGTTCGGTTTCGGGTTTGCATTGGTGCCACTTTATGATGTGTTCTGTGATTTGACTGGGTTAAACGGTAAAACAGCAAATTCAGCGGCGACTTATGAAGTGATGGACATTGATGAGTCACGCACCATAACGATAGATTTTATCACTCGCACTAACTCAGGTATGGCGTGGCAATTTGAAGCACAAACACGTCAGTTAAAAGTCCATCCAGGTCAAATGAACGAAGTTAACTTCACGGTAAAAAACCCAACAAGACATTCGGTCGTTGGGCAAGCAGTGCCCTCGGTATCACCAGGGACAGCGGCGTTATTTCTAAATAAAACAGAATGTTTCTGTTTTGAGCAGCAGGTTTTGCAAGCAGGTGAGTCGGTGGTTATGCCTATGCGGTTTTATGTGGACCCCCAATTACCTGACGACATTACCTATTTTACGTTGCAGTACACCCTCTACGACGTCACAGCGACGTCAGGTGATCTGACAATGAATAGTGGTGAATAGGAGAACGAATAATGGCTCAGCAAGAGTATGAAAAGTACTATGTTCCTGATAGTAGCCCTTGGCCTATAGTCGGCGCAGTGGCACTATTTTTGATTGCCGTTGGTGCTGGGAATTTTGTTATTGAGCAAACTAAGGGCACGTCAGGATATGGTGGATATATTTTGATCGCTGGTTTTGCAACCTTAATTTTTATGTTATTTGGTTGGTTCAGAAACCAAATTCACGAATCAATGACGGGCTTATATAGCGCCCAATTAGGCCGTTCTTATCGACAAGGTATGGCTTGGTTTATTTTTTCAGAAGTGATGTTTTTCGGAGCCTTCTTCGGGGCTTTGTTTTACGCCCGTATGATCGCAATCCCTTGGTTGGGCGGCTCTGGTAATAATGGGGCGACTAATGAAGTCTTGTGGCCAACGTTTCAGGCGATGTGGCCTTTAATTGAAACCCCTGGTGGCACAAAAACGGAAGCAATGGGTTGGTATGGGTTACCGTTAATCAATACTGTTATCCTACTAATATCCTCAGTGACCTGCCACTTTGCACACGTGGCTCTTGAAGAGAACAAGCGTGGACGCTTAAAACTAATGCTCGGGATCACCGTGTTATTAGGAGCCATTTTCATGTCATTGCAGGTCGAAGAATACATCCATGCCTACCAAGAAATGGGACTTACGCTGCAATCTGGCGTGTATGGCAACACCTTCTTTTTGCTGACGGGATTTCATGGCTTGCATGTGACGTTAGGGGCAATTATCTTGTTCATCATGTTGCTCAGAATATTTAAAGGACATTTTACCCCTGACGACCATTTTGCCTTTCAAGCTGGTAGTTGGTATTGGCATTTTGTCGATGTGGTTTGGGTCATGCTGTTCTTCTTTGTATATATTTTGTAATCAGTCTTAATGGCCCATTGGCTGGATATTTAAGCCAATGGGCGCACAAGTAAGTTACTAAAATGTGTCAATAAGGGGTTGGGTTCGGTTCAATTAGTCCTGTGGCTAAGGCGACGAGGATCACTATTACAATCGCCACGGACGTCAATACGCGCCGTCCAATATACTTGCTCATATTCGCTTGTTTAGGCTCATCTTTAAGCATTGCCACCATGGCTTTAAACAAATTAAAGATCATAACGATAAGTAGTATTCCGATGATTATCTTAATTAGCACTTTTATTCTCCCGCTCGCTGTTATTTTTATTGTTGATTAAGCATGCTTAGGCTCATTAAGCGATTGCCCGTGGTTTCTACCCTAGTGACTTTATGTGCTGTTGTCATTATGTTTGCTCTTGCCAATTGGCAACTGCAAAGAGGGCTAAATAAAGCGCAACGTGTTGCAAGCATTGCCGCTGCGTCTTCCCGTGAAACATTCACCCTTGAACAAATTAAATTCTATCAGGGTGACATTCAAGATTTACCTATCGTTATTTCAGGTACGTTAAATCGCGCACACATATTGCTACTCGATAATCAGATCCATCAAGGTCGACCGGGTTTTGGTGTTCTAGGTATAGCTAACAGTGATGGACAAAATGTATTAGTTAATTTTGGGTGGGTAGCTGGGAAGCGGGTGCGCACAGAGCTGCCGACTGTGGCCTTGCCTAATACGGTGAGCGGGGCTTTAGGGCGTATTGTTTTGCCAAGTAATAATCCCCTTATCACCGAAACAGCGACCTTAGACGCTGAGTGGCCCAAGGTCATACAACAAATTGATATGCGGTTTATAGAGCAGGTGTTGCAGGTCAAGCTAGAGCCATTTTTGCTGACTCTGACCGAAAACAACAACCCGCAGTTTGTGCGTAAATGGCAGCCTGTCGTTATGCCACCAGAGAAACACTATGCCTATGCCGTTCAATGGCTTGGCTTAGGTATCGCCGCATTTTTTGTTTATTTTTTCGCATTACGCAATCGACTTAAGAAGGTATCTAATGAAGAACACCAGTAATAAACGCATGATGATCACCCTTGCCGTGGTTTTTATTTTGCCGGTGGCATTGGCAAAATTAGCTTTAGATAACGACTGGTTTAACAAGGCATCGACCAATAAAGGACAACTGCTTTCACCAACTTTGGACATGACCGCAATTCAAGATGCGGCCGCTGAGCCTAAATGGCAATTGTTATACATACTGCCTACCGAATGCAATATTGAATGCGAAAATGCCTTATACAGTGTTGAGCAAGTTTGGACTGCGCTGGGCAAAGAGCACGATAGAGTGAGTGCAACTGTGATCAGTACGCCACAGAGTGACGCCAGTGTAACCCAACGATTGATACAGCAAAAAGCAGTTAAGTTGTTAAAAACTAACGTGGAAAATGTTAATAATGTGTTTCAAGGTGAGCCAACAAATGCTATTTTCATTGCAGATACTTTGAATAACGTCATCTTACGTTATCCGCTTCAAGTTGAGCAACAGCAAGCTATTTTACATAGCCGAGACATTTTGTCTGATTTGCGCAAGCTGCTGAAATTATCGCGTATAGGCTAGAGGATAATACATGAGGAAGTTGGTGCTGGCGGGACTTATTCTTGCCGTAACTGTGATTGTACTTGGTGCATATACACGGTTAACCGATGCAGGGCTGGGATGCCCAGATTGGCCTGGTTGTTATGGTCACTTTAAGGTCCCAGCTGCACAAGATCAGATTAATGCCGCCGAGTTAGCTTTCCCTGAGAGGCCATTGGAGTCGCAAAAAGCCTGGAATGAGATGATCCATCGCTATTTTGCCAGTGCGCTTGGCTTACTTATTTTGATTATTTTTGTCATCAGTATAGTTAAACGGGCTTATCATCGGCCCATTAAACTGCCGTTTTTTCTGCTCTGTTTGGTGATCTTTCAGGGCATGTTAGGCATGTGGACTGTTACCTTAAATTTACTGCCTATAGTGGTGATGGGTCACCTGCTTGGGGGTTTTGCCGTATTGTCATCGCTATTTCTATTGTATTTACGCTTAGTGCCGTATCGAATACCAGGTGGCGACCAGCAGACTCGTCGTTTGGGTAAGTTTGCCCTGTTAGGAATAGCAATATTACTTGGACAGATCGCGTTAGGTGGCTGGACATCAGCTAACTATGCGGCCCTTGCGTGCACCGAGCTGCCGATTTGTGAAAGCAACTGGTATGAGAGACTCGATTTTATCGGGGCTTTCAGTTTGCCTGAGGCCGTTAATTACGAATACGGCGTACACACTTATGCCCAACGCATGACGATGCATATTGTACATCGAGCCGGTGCGTTATTGACGTCTATCTATTTGTGTTGGCTAGCGATACGCATTTATGCTGTGGCGAGTTCTGGTTTACTACGAAAAATTGCAGCCACTTTAGTGACGATACTTGGCATGCAAGTAATCTTAGGTGTTAGTAATGTCGTATTTAGTCTGCCGGTTGGAATTGCGGTATTGCACAACGCCGTCGCAGCAGTGTTATTACAAGTTTTGGTGTTACTTAGCTACACCCTTTATCGAAAAACATAGGAGAGAGCAATGAGTAAATCAGTTGGTATTGCACCGCATAACGCCATTGCAAAATCTACCGTACATTGGCGTGATTATTATGAAATGACCAAGCCAAAAGTCGTGATGTTATTACTGCTTACCGCGTTAGTGGGTATGTGCCTAGCCAGTGAAAACTGGATAAGTTGGAAAATCCTTTTAGCTGGGTTGACCGGAATCGGTTTTCTTTCCTCTGCTGCGGCTGTCATTAACCATGTGGTGGATCGTAAAATCGATGCCCAGATGGCTCGTACATCAAACCGGCCGTTACCCAAAGGCAAAATATCCCCCCAACGTGCCTTAGTGTTTGCTGGGGTGCTGACGGTGGTAGGTTATATTATCCTAGAGTTATGGGTTAATCGTCTTACAGCACTGCTGACCCTAGCAAGTTTGGTGGGTTACGCTTTTGTTTATACTATGTATTTGAAGCGCGCTACACCGCAAAATATCGTGATTGGCGGATTAGCAGGAGCCGCGCCACCTTTACTAGGCTGGACGGCAGTAACAAATGATATTCATGCTCACGCGCTACTATTAGTGCTGATTATTTTTATTTGGACGCCTCCACACTTTTGGGCTTTGGCTATTCATAGAGAGAAAGACTACGCACGGGCAAAAGTACCCATGTTACCTTGCACCCATGGTATTGAGTTCACTAAGACCTCTATCTTGCTGTATACCGTATTATTAGGACTGATCTGTTTACTGCCGTATTTGATTGGTATGACGGGGGCCATATATTTAGTTGGTTCTAGCGCATTAAATGTTGGCTTCTTGTATTATGCATGGAAACTGAAATTCGCCAGCGATGAGAATACAGCCATGCAAACGTTTAAATTTTCGATTGTTCATTTAATGGCATTATTTGTAATTTTGTTGGTCGATCATTATATGAGATTTACTTTTTGAGCAGATTAAGTGTAGCGTTAATCGCCTTAGTGGCGTTGGTTATTGGTATTGTCATTGCTATAAATATTGCACCGCCGAAGGGCTCTGAAGTGCAATACATTAAGCTGTACCCTCAAGCTCGCGCGTTACCTGAATTCACGTTAACCGATAGCGACGGTCAAGTACTAACCAATAAAAATTTGCAGCAGCAATGGACCTTGGTTTTTGTGGGATATACATTTTGTCCCGATATTTGCCCCACAACGCTCGCTGATTTAAGCAGTATCTATCCGCAACTTCAGAGCATTGACAGCCAATACCCGATTAAGGTGGCGTTTATTTCCGTTGATCCGGCTCGTGATACTACCGAAAGGCTGGCGGAATATATCGACTTTTTTGAACCTGATTTCATCGCTGCGACAGGCCAGCATGCAGATCTTTTCCCCTTGGTACGAGCCATGGGTATGATGTACTCCAATTCGCAAAGCACAGATGATCCAAATTATTTGGTCGATCATAGTTCCTCGGTGGTGCTTATTAACCCCCAAGGCAATGTTATTGGGCGTTTCAAGCCTGACTTTACATCAGGAAAGGTCCCCGTTAGCGACAGTAAACGTATTCTGCATGATATGTCTATATTGGCCACAGAATAAAATTAATGCCTGGGGTTCGTCGAGCGAATGCGGATGATATAAGCGATGCGGTAGCACTTGTCCTTTCATCTGCCCCTGTTGCGTTAGAGCGCTTGTTTAGTCAGCAAACAGAGCATAATAATTACCACGCCAAAAGCTTTTTAATACGTGCTTTTGCGCAAAAAGCTGGACAGTTTGGTTACGGAAATCATTGGGTTATAGAGATAGACAATAAGATTGCTGCTATAGGATGTGGATGGCAATTCGAGATGGGCGAAGCTTATGTAAAAGCTACGCTTGAAAGTATGACGAGTTACTACCAAGGAGTCGATGTACTTGAGGTATTGCATCGCTGTCAGGCTTTGCAACCGGTCTTTGCTCGTCCCGCAGCTGATGAACTTTGTGTAGGTCATATCGGGGTTGCTGAGGCTTTTCAACGTCAAGGATTGTGCAGTCAATTATTAGCGCACCTCGAATCTACAGCGTACACCTTAGGTAAGCGAAAGCTTACCTTGGATGTTAAACAAGATAATGCCGGCGCCATCGATTGTTACCAGCAATTTGGGTTTGAGCTGGTACGCATCACCCAAGACACAAGCATTATGTCGCTGGGTACTTATGTGCATATGTGCAAGCTACTGTAGCTAGCTACCACGATATTGTTTTTTAGGCCCATTACCTTGCGTAATTTTAGTCTAGCCACTTGCCTTCTGAAGTAGGAATAAACCAAGGTTTCGAATACCAATAATAACGTGACGGCTGACTTATGCTTGGCGCAGTACAATTGATTCTGGAGCGACCAACAGGCAACTTTTTAGCAAAAGAAACGCTGACATACTCACTTTTTCGTGTTATTGGCTGTGAGCTACCTTGAAAATAACAGCTTAATTGGCGGTTATTTATATCATCGCTTTGCACCTTAAATTGAAACGTAAATGCATTACCATCGACCAAGGGGCTTACGGGTGTAACCTCTGACACGGGTAAGGCTAAGCTGGCAATTTTGACCTTCAAGCGATCTAAGTTGGCATAAATACCAGCGGCAGGAAAGCGCGGTAAAGCTGAGAAGTCACTAAAGCTCGCGATGGCGCCAGAGTATTGGGCAAAACCAACATAACCTAGCTCTGTAATACGTGCTTGTAGCGCGGGTGAAAACTCACCATAAGGGTAGGCAAGGAATTTATCTTTTACGTCTAAGTTATCTTCGAGTAGCGTTTCAGCCTGTTGAATATCGGTTATGCGCCGAACTAACCAAGCTTCATCATTCTCATCAGGTAAGCGAGTGAGTAAGTGTTCGTGGCGTAAATTATGGTTGGCAAAACTTGCACCTTGCTTCGCCATATTTTTCATATCATCCCAGCTCAAATGATAATTCACTTTATTGACTAAATCTGGATTGATAAATACGGTATACGGCAGATGCAACTTGGCTAGTATGGGGTGGCCATTTTGATAAATATTTTTAAAGCCATCATCAAAGGTAATAGCAACTGCGTTGTCTGGCAGCGACTGTTTATTCTTTAGAGCAACGACGACGTCTTTTAATGGCAATACATTGTAATGCTCAGCTAAGTAGCTCATGTGTTGTTGAAAAGTCTCAGGCGAAACGCTAGTTGAAGCTGGTGTGGCGTCGCTGACGTGGTGATAGAGTAAGATAACCGCATTGTCTGCAGCTTGTGTCTTATTGCTCACAATCAGTAGCCATGTGCAAATTAATACAACTAAAAATGATACGATCCATAGAGTTACCTTCAAATATGGTTAAGTTCAATTGGCACTGCGCAACTTGGTAAGCAGTGCTGCATAGCTAATCGCGCAAGCAATTGTAACATTGAATTCCTCCAGCATAATGTGTGCTGAATTGGCTTTGATACATTTTTATTATTCTTTATTGGACGGACAGTGACTTGGCTCAATCCCACGTTTTAACACATCAACGATTCTGGCATCGCGCATCTCATCAACAGTTATTATTTTTAGCGCTCCCCATGATCCTGAGTAATATCACTACCCCACTAATCGGTATGGTTGACACCGCAGTGTTGGGCCATATGGGCAGCAGTCACTATTTGGCCGGTGCAGCAATTGCTTCACTCATTCTGACGCAAACCTATTGGCTTTGTGGCTTTATTCGCATGTCGAGCACTGGACTGAGTGCTCAAGCAAAAGGTCAACAAGACGGTCACAGCAAAAGCCGAGTATTTTGGCAAAGTTGCAGTGTTGCGCTTGTTTTAGGCTTAGCAATTTGGGCGGCGCACAAACCGCTATTGGCCATGGGGATCCACTTTGCTCAGCCTGAAACTCAACTATTAGAGGTGATCCAGCAGTATTTCAGTGTGCGAATCGCTGGCGCACCTGCGGCATTAGTAAATCTTGCCATAATAGGCTGGCTAATTGGTCAACAGAAGACCACGCAAGTGCTCTATATTCAAGTATTTGCCAACCTGCTTAATGCGGGGTTAAGTGTATTGCTTGTCTTCGTGTTCGATGCCGGTGTGAAAGGGGTGGCAGTGGCGAGTGTCGTAGCTGAATATAGCATCTTGTTACTGGGAGTATGGGTTGCGTTCAACGGTATGGGATTACAAAAACCCCACTGGGCGTTGTGGCGTTGGTCATCGCTTGCGCAGTTAATGAGTCTGAATGGCTACAGCTTTGTGCGTAATTTGGCACTACAACTGTGTTTAGCGTTCGTCATTTTCCAAGGGGCGAGATTTGGCCCGCTCACAGCGGCCAGTAATGCGATTATCATGCAGTTTTTCGCTTTAATCGCATTAGGGCTCGATGGAATAGCATATGCAGTTGAGGCATTGACCGGGGAGGCTAAAGGTAAAAGAGACGCTGAAGAAATTAAACGGGTTGTGGTCAGAGGCTTGTTTTGGTCCGGTGTGATTGCGTCGCTTTACAGTTTATGTTTTGTGTTATTTGGTCAGCAAATTATTGCAGTATTAACAGATTTACCTGAATTAAGAGCGTTTAGCGCGGAATATTTATTGATCATTTGGCTACTGCCCATTGTGAGTCATTGGTGCTTTTTGTTAGATGGTGTTTTTGTCGGGTTAACGCGGGCAAAAGCGATGCAAAACAGTATGCTGCTGAGTGCGCTGTGTTTCTTTTTTCCCAGTTGGTGGTTGTTACAAGGTTATCAAAACTATGCATTGTGGATTGCTTTATTGCTGCTAATGTTGGGGCGAGGGCTTAGTCTTGGTGGGTATTTTGCTTATCTTTATCGCGGTCGGCGTTTGTTAGGGTAAAAGCACTTTTCATGCGATAAGCAAGAATACCGATATAACCATAGAGTGCAAATATACAACCAATGGCAAGGGCTATTAGCCCAGGAACTTGTAGCCACACAAGGCTTTTACTGCCCAGCAGTACCAAGGCGGCTCCAATAACAAAAAAACCGAGGCCGTATTTGAAACGTCCCCAGCTTTTTTGTGGATCTGCCGCCAATTTAGCTAACGGCTTTTTAAACATTGTGGGCGTCGACTAATTAATAGTACGAATGCTCACCGGCTTCGTGCTCGGTGGCATCTTTCACTGCTGTTAATTCGCCAGGGAATTGTGCAAGCATTTGCTTTTCAATGCCATCCTTAAGCGTTACGTCTACCATAGAGCAGCCGTTACAGCCGCCGCCAAACTGCAATATCGCTTCGCCTTTATCGGTGATTTCCGCCAGCATCACTTTTCCACCATGACTGGCAAGCTGTGGATTGATTTCGGATTCGATCATGTAGTTAATACGCTCCTCAAGAGGGGCGTTATCATCGACTTTTCGCGCTTTGGCATTTGGTGCTTTTAACGTGAGTTGAGAGCCCATTTGGTCGGTCACAAAATCAATTTCTGCTTCGCTTAAGAAAGGTACGCTCTCGGCGTCAACCACGGCATCAAAACCGTTGAATTCAAGGGTAGTATCCGTTGATTCAACCGCGTCTGGTGGGCAGTAAGAGACACCACATTCTGCGCTGGGTGTACCTGGGTTAACAACAAAAACCCGAATATTAGTGTCAGGCTCTTGTTTTTCAAGCAGTTTACAAAAATGCGCTTGGGCTGTATCTGAAATAGAAATCATATAAAAGGTCCTGTTGTAGAAACATATGAAGATTGTATCAAAATTACTTGACTAAAACACTCAAGTAATCGAGTTTACTTATGTTAATTTCAGCTAAAATATGCGAACCTTTTAGGCTATTTTGAGTGTAATAAAAGGTTTATCTGTATGAAATTCGGTTGGTTTTGGGGCTCCGTATGCCTTGTTTTATTTTCTTTTTCGGCCCAAGCACTCTCCGACCACGATTATTTGCCTGCCAATACCCAATTTCGCGATGATATTCCCAGTCCTTCTCAAGTTATTGGTGCGCCCGTAGGCGAGTGGCATGTACGTCATGACCAACTAGTGGAATATATGCGTATTCTAGCGGCAAAGTCTGACCGAGTTAGCATACTAGAAACGGGTCGTACCCATGAAAATCGTCCGCTACTATTGCTGACGTTTACTGCCGCAAAGAACCAGCAAAATATCGAATCTCTCCGTGAGCAACACTTGTCGTCATTCGGGCAAAAGCGCGTAGCCGATGCACCTCTGATTTTGTGGATGGGTTACAGTGTGCACGGTGATGAATCATCAGGGGCTAACGCCGCTTTGTTGGTCGCATATTACCTCGCTGCTGCCCAAGGTGAAGTTGTGCAAGCTTTGCTTGAGAGTAATGTGGTGCTTATGGAGCCCAGTATCAACCCCGACGGATTAGCACGATTTGCACAGTGGGCCAACGGTAATCGCGGCCAACAACTAGTGGCGGATCCAAATCACAGAGAGCATCAACAACCTTGGCCGAGTGGCCGCACAAATCACTATTTATTTGATTTAAATCGCGATTGGCTGTTACTCACTCACCCTGAGTCTCAAGCGCGTATTGCGCAATACCATCGCTGGCGACCTCATGTTGTGACTGATTTCCATGAAATGGGCACTAACAGTAGCTATTTTTTTCAACCGGGCATCGCTTCGCGTAATAATCCTTGGACACCTGCACGCAATACTGAACTCACCGCAGAGCTGGCAAAATTTCACGCCGCCGCGTTAGATAAAACTAAACAGTTGTACTTCACCCAAGAAGCATATGATGATTTTTATTATGGGAAGGGCTCAACTTACCCAGATGCCCAAGGCAGTATTGGCATACTCTTTGAGCAAGCAAGCAGCCGTGGACACCAGCAAGAATCCATCAATGGGGTGCTGAACTTTAGTGATACTATCCAAAATCAGGTAACTACGTCCCTCTCAACTTTTGCCGGTGCGCAAGCTAATAAAGCTGCCTTGCTGGCTTATCCCGAGCAATTTACCGAGCAAACGAATAAACTCATTAAAGACGATAAAATTGCTGGGTATCTTCTCAGTGAATCTAAAGATGCGACTCGGTTTACTCAGCTAAAGTGGATACTGCAGCAGCATAACGTTAAATTTAATTTTTTGAATAAAGAGGTGCGGGTAGATGATGTTATTTATCAGCCTTTGTCGAGTATTTTTGTACCATTGGCTCAACGTCAGTATCGCTTAGTAAAATCATTTTTTTCCGAGCGTCAAAGCTTCAATGACAACAGTTTTTACGACGTATCAAGTTGGAATTTACCACTGGCATTCAATATTCAATACTCACCTGTTGAGCGTAAGTTATGGGGTCGAATCCCCGTTAACGAGAATAGCAATTCGCCCATTAACCAGATCACTGCCCTAAGTGCTAAAGATGATGTTTACGCTTATGGGTTTTCATGGCAGGACTCAATGGCTCCCAAGTTGCTTTATCGTTTACTGGCGGCGGGTGTACAAGTCAAAATTGCCGGCTCAGATTTTGCCGCTACAACAGATCAAGGCAATATTAGCTTTAGTGCTGGCTCAGTGCTGATCCCATTAGCGCTTAAACAGCCCGACAATTTAGTCTCGTTATTGAGTGATGGTGCAGCCCAAAGCAAGATAAAAGTATGGCCTATATTATCCGGTTTAACGGCGCAGGGCTTAGACCTAGGTAGCCGTGATATGCACGCACTTAAGACTCCTCAGGTGTTGCTGGTGGGCGGTGAAGGCACGTCTCAGTATGAAGTAGGAGAAGCTTGGCATTATCTTGACACTGTAGTGGCGATGCCTGTGACGATTACCGATTTAGCCCGCTTGTCTCAGATCGATTTAACACGCTATAGCCATATTATATGGGCAAGCGGTAATTACACGGATGTACCAGAAAAGACGGTTCGTACATTAGATAAATGGTTGTCTGCGGGCGGCGTGATGATTGGCCAGCGTACGGCAGCGAAATGGTTTGCTGATAAAGATTGGTTAAAAGCATCTTTCATCAGTCAGGAAGAAATTAAACGTGCATTTTCCAGTGCAGACCTAGCCTATGGCGACCGTGATACGCTTGCCGCAAAACAAAGAATTGCGGGGGCGGTTTTTGACACTCAAATTGACATGAGTCACCCCCTTACTTTTGGATTCCCCAGAGAGCATTTACCCTCATTTAAAAACAGTACTGTGATTATGCGCGTGCCCAAAACGCCCTTTATTACAGTAGGGCGTTACACCTCTAAACCCTTAATGTCGGGGTACGCAGCAGATGAATTGCAAGAGCTTATTAGCAATAGCGCATCGGTTGTAGCGCACAGTGTTGGCAAGGGCAAAGTTATAGCCTTTGTTGACGACCCAAACTTTCGTGGTTATTGGCGAGGAACACGACGTTTATTAAGCAACGCGATATTTATGTCTAATCTTATTAATGCTCCAGGGTAAGGCATATACTCCAAATATCGATTCGTATCTCTGGATACTGGCGGCGAATGAGCTGATAAATCGCCTCAACCGTGGCACCTGTGGTTATCACGTCGTCTAAAATGGCAATGTGCTGATATTTGATCGCACTATGCAGTGAAAAGGCATTTTTTACATTAGCTTTACGTTGGTTGCTGGAGAGTGATGTTTGGGTTTGGGTTGCTTTATGACGGGTAAGCATGCCGGAAATCAATTCGATGCCAGTTAAAGCGGATATACACTTACCGAGTTCAACACTCTGATTGTATTTTCTTGTTTGATAGCGTTTTGGATGCAATGGCACGGGGATAATAGCTTGAGGGCGAGGGTGCAAGTCGCCAAGTGCATGGGTTACAAAAAGTTTGGCTAAAGCATTCGCATGCATGATTTTTTTTGAAAACTTTAAGCCAGTCAGTAAGCGCGATAAGGGCCATTGATAATCCGCTAATGCCAGCACATTTTCTGCATTTAACTGCTTAAGACCGCGTCGCACCTTAGGCCAATTCAGCAAGTTGTAGTCGTAACTTTTGCAGTCAAATAACAGCAAATCACGAGTGCAAAAATCACATATTAATACCTCGCTACTTTGGCGACATAACAAACAAAGCTGTGTTTTTACTAGGCTTAGCCGACTAAAGTCCCACATGTTCCCTGCTTCTGCTTGATTTCAAGTTTTGCATCTCTAAACTGACACGCCATGTAATAAGCGTAGATGAATAAAATGAACTCTAAACTGAATACTCGAACAGAAGGTAAAGGAGCTGACTTGGTTTTGTTGCATGGTTGGGGCGTTAACAGCGGTGTATGGCAGCCGATTGCAGAGCAATTAGAGCAGCTATTTAGGGTGACTTACATTGATTTACCTGGATTCGGCCAGAATAATGATGTGCTCCCAAAAACTTATAATATGGAATCGGTAGCCGCGTGTGTCGCTAAGGTAATACCACCTCAGAGTATTGTTGTCGGGTGGTCGTTAGGCGGGCTTATCGCTCAGCACATTGCCGTATGTGAGTCAGATAAAATAAAACAGTTAGTGCTGGTGGCAACGTCACCTAAATTTCAAAAGCAGAATGAATGGCCGGGCATCGATCCTGCCATTTTGCAGACGTTTTCCGCTCAGCTAGTGAACAATTTAAGTAAAACCATTGAGCGTTTTTTAGCGATCCAAGCGATGGGAAGTGAATCGGCAAAAACCGATATCAAAAAAATAAAAAGCAGTATCGAATTATATCCCCAAGCCAATATTCTCGCATTAACAGCGGGGTTGACGCTATTAGAGCAGATTGATTTACGCACTAAACTGGTTGAGTTTGCTATGCCAGTGCATTGGATGTTAGGCCGATTAGATAGCTTAGTACCCATAAAACTGGGTGAGTATATTAAGCAAACATTGCCTGATAATCATAGTGTGACTGTGTTCCCGCATGCTTCACATGCACCTTTCATCTCCCATACCGAGGAATTTCTGGCAGATTTGTTGGCAAAGATATCAGTGTAAAAAGTCACTGTTCAATTTCACGTTTTTGGTTAATAATTAAGCATGAGAGATTGGTAGAGGTACTCAAATGGATATATCAAATAACGGCAACATTAATGCAGCATTTGCCAGTGGGGTTCAAGGTGTTCAGCAGTCGAGTAAGCAGGTCACGCAGGCCGCACATGAAATTGCCAATTTAAACGGTGACTTTGAACAGCCAAGTAGTGCAACCGGTGCGAGTTTGACCGATAGCCTAGTCGATTTGAAAACGGCTGCTTTAGGGGTAGAGGCTTCGGCCAAGGTGGTAGATGTAGCCAACGACACGGTAGGCACTTTATTAGATACCTTTGCTTAAAAACAAATATTTAACGGACAATAACTGACAAAAAATGAACATTGTTACGCCGATTCCGACAGCGATTGTTTTTACAACAGCAAACATAAACACTGAAGCTGCGCGCAGAGATAATACTTTGCGTGAAACAGTTCCAGCGTTAACTGGGTCTGAAAACTCAGCCGCAGAATCGGGTTTAGCAGGTGATCATGACAAAGTAAAAACGCCCGCCCAACCCCTCACTTATGAGCGCCCTCAGGTTCAAACTCAAGGTGAGCCCGCATCGGATATTCAGAAAAACGCTGATCAAGACAACGCCCAGCAAGAAAGTGCAGGCAAAGAAGGCGCTGAACAAGAACAACAAACTCAGCAAGAGCAACAAGAAAAAGCAGAAATAGATGAGCTTAAAAAACGCGATACTGAAGTGCGTACTCACGAGCAGGCTCACGCTAATACCGGAGGACAGCACGCAGGAGCACCGAATTACGAATATACGACCGGTCCTGATGGTAAGCGTTACGCAACAGGTGGCGAAGTATCTATTGATGTAGCTGAAGGTGACACACCAGAAGAAACCATCCGTAAGATGCAACAGGTTAAAGCCGCCGCTACGGCTCCGGCAGAACCTTCCGCACAAGATCTGCGGGTGGCCGCAGAAGCTAGCCAAAAAATGTTTGAAGCTCGTAAAGAGCTTGCTGAACAAAAGAGTGATAACACCCAGGGACTTTCTGGGACTGAAGGGGTAGAACAGGCTAAAAGCCAAACAACCCCTCAAGCCGCATTTGGACCTGAGTTAGACGAAATTGTGCGTGGGACTGATGAAGGCACACCCATTCGTGATTTAGATGTAGCAACAGGGTCGCTAAAAAGCAGCGTACAATTATTGGCAAATGGTGATGAACTCCCTAGTACACAACGTAACGGCAATACCTTGATTGCTGAACAGGTTGTGCGGCGCTTTTATCAAAGCGTGAGCGAGCCTAAAAGTTACGGATTGAATTACTCCGCCTAACCCTTCATGTGTATTAGCATTTATGATTTTGGGTTTAACTGGGTTAGTTCATAAGAGGTTTACGACCCTAACTTTTTTTAGCTTTAGCAAATGCGTCGGCAAACGCGTTACCCATAGCTAGATTTGCCGAGGCTGGCTTAGGCGTTTTATTCTGGGGTTTATTTGTTGGCTTATTCCCGTGACGAGGCTTGTTCTCATCATGATTACGGCCCTGATTAGTTTGCGCCTTGATATCGTCATTTAAACGCATGGTGAAAGACACTCGCTTACGGGAGACGTCAACTTCCATGACCTTAACTTTGACGATATCGCCGGTTTTAACGATTTCACGAGGATCAGAGATGTACTTATCGGTCATAGCTGAGATGTGTACTAAACCGTCTTGGTGCACGCCAACATCAACAAAAGCACCAAAGTTCGCCACATTACTTACCACGCCCTCTAGAATCATGCCTTCTTTTAAATCACTTAACGATGAAACGCCTTCTTTAAAGGTCGCCGTTTTAAACTCTGGGCGCGGATCGCGTCCAGGTTTGTGTAGCTCATTAATAATGTCGGTTACTGTGGGTAATCCAAAGGTGTCGTCAACAAACTGCTGAGGCTCAAGCTTCTTGAGCAACTCTGTGTTACCGATTAGGTCGTTGACCGCACTACCGGAATTTTTCACTATAGCCTGCACCACAGGGTAAGCCTCTGGGTGGACCGATGAAGCATCAAGCGGATTACTGCCATTTACAATGCGCAAGAAGCCTGCTGCCTGCTCATAGGCCTTAGGGCCTAAGCGTTCCACTTTGAGTAAGTCTTTACGACTACCAAATGCGCCATTGGTATCTCTGAAGTTAACAATGTTGGTAGCTAATGTGCGGTTTAAACCTGAAACATGGCTCAGTAGCGCAGCTGAGGCCATATTTAAGTCTACGCCAACGGCATTAACACAATCCTCAATGACTCGGTCCAGTGAGCGACCCAAGTTACTTTGGCTAACATCATGTTGATATTGACCTACGCCTATGGCTTTTGGCTCTATTTTCACTAGCTCTGCGAGTGGATCTTGTAAACGTCTGGCAATTGAAACTGCGCCTCTTAACGAAACGTCCATATCAGGCAGTTCATTCGATGCCAGCTCTGAAGCAGAATATACAGAAGCGCCAGCTTCACTAACCATAATTTTGCTTAGGCCAAGTTCAGGGTTGGCTTTGATCACTTCAGCTGCTAGCTTGTCCGTTTCTCGTGAGCCCGTTCCGTTACCGATACTGATTAGTTTGACTTTATGTTGCTTACACAGCATACCTAGGGTACGTAGGCTTTTGTCCCACAAATTTTGCGGCACATGAGGAAATATAGTGCTGGTAGCAACCACCTTGCCTGTAGCATCCACTATCGCGACCTTTACCCCAGTACGAAGGCCAGGATCAAGGCCCATGGTATTTTTCGCGCCAGCAGGGGCAGCCATAAGTAAATCGTTTAAATTCTTAGCGAATACCTGAATTGCTTCTTGTTCGGCTTGCTCTTTGACCACACCAAATAACTCAGTTTCCATATGTAATGCTATTTTTACCCGCCATGACCATTGAACAACCGTCATTAACCACGCATCACCAGCACGGTTAGCGAAATTTAAAGCGAAGTGCTGGGCAATAATATGCTCACAATGAGAGCCTTTGTCGCTGTCTTCTTTTTGTGGATCGGCATCCATGGAAACTTGTAAAAAATTTTCGTTCCGACCACGAAATAAAGCCAAGCAGCGGTGGGATGGTATTTTGCTTAAACGCTCACTGTGTTCAAAATAATCAGTATATTTAGCGGCTTCTTTTTCTTTGCCGGTGATGACCTGACTTTTAATGTGGGCGTTTGCCATCAAGTACTGACGGACTTTTTGCAGTAATACAGCGTCTTCTGCAAAGCGCTCCATTAATATGTATTTAGCGCCCTCTAGCACCGCCTTTTCATCTGCCACGCCTTTGTCAGCGTCAACAAACTTAGTGGCTTCTGTCTCAGGTGTTAAATTCGGGTCATTGAAAAGGCTATCTGCTAACGGTTGCAAACCCGCTTCAATGGCGATCTGGCCTTTGGTGCGACGTTTGGGTTTGTAGGGTAGGTATAAATCTTCTAATTCGGTTTTATTATCACAGCCTAATATGCTGCGTTTAAGCTGATCCGTTAGCTTGCCTTGTTCGTCAATCGTTTTGAGGATCACATTGCGTCTGTCATTGATATCACGCAGATAAACCAAGCGCTGTTCTAGCAGGCGAAGCTGAATGTCGTCTAATCCATTGGTCGCTTCTTTACGATAACGAGCGATAAAGGGCACACTTGAACCTTCATCTAGCAACTTAACGGCAGCTTGTACTTGAGTGGCTTTGACTTGAAGTTCACTCGCGATTTTTTCAATGATCATGTAACGGCCCTATTTTGGCGAAGTTATGCAGATTTAACGTATTAAACAAATAGCTCAACAAGGCAATATATGGCCTTGAAGGCAAAATACCAGAGTAGACGAGCATTATTGCCGATTATTTTTTAAATTGTCGAAATGGGTTGTAAGGTGACAAGATAAAGCGTGGGATTCTGCGTCTCTGAAAATCCTCAAGCCAGCCTCCGAGTTCATGCTCAGCTATGCTGAAAGGTGCTCAAACCATCAAAAGCGGGAGGCTGTTATGCCATTTTACTGCGGCATTGACTTACATTCAAACAATCACGTCGTGGTCGTCATCGATGAAAAGGATAAATAAGGTTGTGGATAAGCGTATCGACAACAATTTGAACATCACGCTCGAGCTGCTTGCACCTTACAAAGAGCAGTTAAAAGCCGTGGCTGTCGAATCCACTTTTAACTGGTATTGGTTAGTAGGTGGCCTGATGGAACAAGGTTATCAAATACAACTGGTCAATACTGCTGCCGTCAAACAATACGACGGCTTAAAATACAGTGGTGACCATCAAGATGCGTTTCACCTTGCGCATTTAATGCGCTTGGGAATATTGCCTACTGGTCATATTTATCCGCCTGAATATCGACAAATACGTGACTTATTGCGCCGTAGGCGGCAATTGGTGAAACATGCATCCAGTCATATAATAAGTATTCAAAATTAAATCTGGCGCTCATTAGGGTATAGAGTCAACTGTGTCGATATTCGTAAAAAGCTCTTCACACTGCCTTTCGAGCCAGGGCGCTTTTTGTATCATTCAGCCCATAGCAATCTCACCATTCTTAAGACACTAGACAAACAGATTGCCATCATTGAACAACAAACACTGGAAGCGGTGGAGCTTAAAGATGAATTCAAACTGTTGACCAGCGTGACCGGTATTGGTCCAATTTTAGGTTTGACTATCATGTTAGAAACAGGCGACATCAATCGGTTTGAAGCCGTCGGTAATTACGCGTCTTATTGTCGTTGTGTCAACAGTGTGCGTGAAAGTAACGGCCAGAAGAAAGGCACGGGTAACCGTAAAGCAGGCAATAAATATTTGTCATGGGCCTTCTCAGAAGCCGCTCATTATCTTGTTCGATTCGATGCAAAAGCTAAACGTTTTTACGAGCGTAAAAAATAAAAGCGCAATGGTATTGTGGCTATTCGTGCCTTAGCGCATAAAATCGCCAGAGCGGTATTTCATATGTTAAAAAACAAACAGGCCTTTGATATCGCACGCGCCTTTAGTTAGTTTCCCGGTGTCATTCAGCCAGTTTGCGGGGTTGGATAACAAACCAGTGTTCTCTGAATGGAGGGTGATACCGGACCTATTTTATTCGCCCGCATGTTAAGCCAATTCGGGCCTGGAAGGCGAAAGCCTAGCCACTACCCCTGTGCGTTTATCGCATTGGATAACATGGGGAACTGACGTTTTTGTGGCGCACAATGTGCGTGGGAAATTGGCCTTAACAGACCAAGGACTAGAGCCCGATGGGTGACTGTTGCGGATAAATAATCTAGCACAACCAATAGAAAAACATATTAGCGAATGAAAACCGGGGCATGCTACAGAGTACACAAACGCTAATGTTTGCTGAAAAGCGATCCGGACTTTATCGCACTATTGACAACGGCTGACCCCGTTGATTCGCACGTTATTTGACCCTGACTTTGGAGTCACTATTCCCGTTGCTCTAAAACAATTATAATAAAAGCTTATGAGGAACACGGATACTCATTACAGCACGCGGAATACATGGCTAACATATTCACCGAGGAATATACCGTATGGGATGCTGTAGAACACTTGATGACCAAAAAATACTACTTTGAAAAGTTGCCGTATTAGTAAAAATGGCCACCCTCCATAATTTTTCTATTACTTGGAATTTACATTCTAAAATTCAACCCTAAAATCATAATCTCTTACGATGGATGCCCATGTAATTCGTATTACCAACTAATAAAGTTAGGAATTCAGCTAACTAACTATTGCTTCACTTCAACTAGTAGTGCTTCATATGTTTTTGGCTCAAATTTGCTGGTAAACCAATTACCATCACTCAAAAAAACAATCACTTTTTCGTTTTCAGTCGCGGAACCAGAACCACAGTTTTCTATGGAAGGGTGAATATGATCACTCTGATCCTCTCCTTTAAGCACTTCGGTTACCGAGACATCTAACATATACGGTGTTACCGAGGGGGAAATTGATTGGTTAATGCCCATTGATTCAGCTTCTTTTTTGACATTATGCTTATGGGTTACAATACCAATATAAATAGTCTGAGCGGCCGCAGCCCGCTGCTCCAGTGAAACTTTAGCAGGCACGCAGGCGAATGTGCTTGAGCTTAAAAACGTCCCTATTATCAGTAGAATTAAGACAGGTAAGTTTTTGCATATAAACATGAATAATTATCTCCAAGAAGTAAAAAGGGCATTAAGCATGTGCTTAAGCCCAATTTATTATTACAAAAAAGATTAATACAAATTAATCTTTTTTATTCTTTTTGCCAGCAACTACTTCGTTACTGTCGCCAATCAAACGGATATGTGTGATAGTTTTTGTGCCGTTGGCATTGTGCTTAACCCACATTTGACTTTTGTGATTACTTTTCACCATTTGCCCATACTCAGATGCATCAACAACAATTTCATTAGAGCTGGCTGCGTTAAAACTTGCAGTCAAAGTTACGCCAGAAAATGTGCTGTAAGCTCTTAGCATCACGTGAAAATCACCGCTACCAGACATGTTACAGGTTTCATTATTTCCATTTAGGTAAGGGCGGCAATCCCAGTTATTTGTTTGTGCCACACTACCAAGTTTAACGTACATATCTGCGTCACCTGAACCTCCACTGATAGAAAAGGTGACATTAGTTGAACCAGATGGGACGTGCATATGGAAGTCTTGTTCTGAACGACGTGTGCCAGAAAGGCCTGTTTTTACATCACCATTACAAAGATCGCCAGCGTCCCCGTCACATGAAGTAACAGGAGGAGGTGGAGTGCCACCACCAACGTGAGCATAAATCTCGTTTAACAACTCAAAATCATGAGCATTAGGGTCAATACCATCATCTGGATTGCTAGAATAATCCATACAGGTATCCTGACTCGAACCATTTTCACTGGTATGACCTAAACCGAATAAGTGGCCAACTTCCTGGCACATTACTCCCCGTTTTTCGTTAACTGTCATAGAGTAACTCTCATTTAATTTGGCAGTACCCCACAAGATATGATTGCTACTATCTATGTTCAAAGACGCTAAACCCAACCAGCCATTGGTGCCGTAAGAAGCGTTACATATTCGAATGTTACCTGTAGATATTGAGCAGTTATTTCGAGCTGTTGAACCATCGTCGATAGCCGTCACGGTTAAGTATAAAGGTGAGGATATGCCGGTATCAGCACCTGTGTTCCACCAACTATTTGTTTCTTCCATGTAACCTTGCCACTCACCACTCACACTATCAATGACTGAAAGTTCGGTGGTGTCCCAGTGATAAGCTGAACTTGCAGAGGTCCCTGTTCCCCATACATGAGCGGCAGTGCTTGGCAGTGCTGTGACAACTGCAATAGCAGCAAGTGAAAGTTGTAATGCATTTCTTTTTATAATTTTCATTCTTTACCTATTATTTTTATTGGAATTAAGTTAATTAAATACCGTTATAAAGCAGCCAACGGAAAGCCTTTATCCATATTGTTAGGTAGCTAACGGCATGTGGATCCGTGTAAAAAACCACCCGATACTATAGGTAAGCTAGAGCAGCCTCAAGCTTTTTGTTTACAACTTGTTACACAAGTTAACAGGTTGTAAGCGCGGTAATCTTAATTACCGCTACACGAAAGGCTTAAGCGACAAAACTTAGGTTATACAATTTTTTAAAGTTATAACCAGACACCAATAAATTTTGCTGAAATTTTGGGATGGCTCGTGGGAGAAACGAATGTGAACCATGAGGATATTTAAGAAAAAACGATTGGTAATACAGATGTCCATTTTGCTCAGATACTTAAATGAGCTTACATCGAATCCAATTTCCTTAGCAGATTATGGGTATTTGAATCCGTATAAAATACAATGGATTTGAGCCTGTAATAATGTAAAGCAGGACGGGCATATTAGTTTTATATGCAAAACAACACCCTACCTTTAAACTAAAAGAGCTACCGTACAATGGGTGTCCCTGAAATTCGTTTATTTCATCGGCTCTGCCCCGCAGGTCCTAACTGCCGCTTCAGAGTGACACTGAGAACAGCAAATAAACGTTATTTACCCCTAAAACGTTCCTTTTGGGAGCTGAAACTTTAAATGCGGGAAAGCTGTGACGTTGCCCCCAAACAGGTTATCGACAAAGCCGATTGTCTTGCTCTCTTACGATGTTTGTCCTTGTAGACTAGAGCCAGATGATGGCTGTTGCGGATAAATTATCAAGCACAACCAATAGAAAAACATATTAGCGAATGAAAACCGGGGCATGCTACAGAGTACACAAACGCTAATGTTTGCTGAAAAGCGACCCAGACTTTATCGCTCTATTGACCACGGCTGACCCCGCAGGTCCCTGATTAATAATGCTGGAATTTTTCAACGTTCACTGTGTATTGATACTGAACTAAGTGCCTATCGCACCCTGTTTGAGGTAGATGTGTTTGGTCAAATTGCCTTAACCAAAGCTGTTTTGCCGGTTATGCTTAAACAGGGTTCGGGACACATTGCGGTGACGTCAAGCGTAGCGGATAAAGTTGGTGTGAAGTTACGTAGCAGTTATTGCGCAGCGCGGCAATAATCGGCAAGTAACGTTTATGGCTGAGGGGGACTACGCTGTCTATTTAGATAAACTCAAAGAATATTCAGCTAAGTACCAAGTGCAGGCTCATGTCTTTGTGTTAATGACCAATCACGTACATTTATTGCTGACCCCTTCACCCGAAAAAGGTGACAGCCAGTTAATGCAGTCTTTGGTGCTATATTATGCTTTGTATATCAACAAAACCTACCGCAGAACCGGTACGCTGTGGGAGGGACGGTATAAATCAACCCTCGTTGACAGTGTGCGTTATTTTCTCACGGTGAGTCGCTACATTGAGCTGAACCCTGTTCGCGCGAATATAGTGTTACACCCGGCACAATACTCATGGTCGAGTTACAGAGGTAATGCACTTGGCGGTGTTATTCGATTCCTCACTTGCCATACTTGTTACCTTTCTTTGGGACGTGATGCTCAAGCACGGCGAAGCGCCTATAGGGCGTTATTCGATGAAATAATCCCATCGCACACATTGGTGGAAATCCGCGATGTCACCAATAAAGCGTGGGTATTAGGGGATGACAGATTTAAGCAACAGGTGACAATACAATCTGGCAGAAGGGCCGAGCCTTTACCTTCTGGCGGAGACCGAAGATCTAAAACGTTCAAGCGCAGTACATTGGATTAACTACTCACGCTTAGGTGACTTGATTTTTATAGAAATTCATCCGCTACGTTTGGGAGAAAACCTCTCACTTCATTTACTTCTTATACTCAATCGAAGTGATATACCAGTCTTTACAGCCTGCAGGGGTTTTGACACTTGCCACGTCATCCACTTCTTTTTTGATTAATGCACGAGCCATTGGGGAGTCTATCGATATGTAGCCTTTGGCGTCGCCGTAGATTTCTTCTGGGCCAACGATGCGAAACTGTTTTGTTTCCCCCTCGTCGTTTTCAATCTCAACCCATGCACCGAAGAATACCTTTCCAGCCTGCTGGGGAGAGTAATAAACTATCTGCAGTTCAGGCAAAAGCTTTCTTAAATAACGAACACGCCTATCAATTTCACGTAGTTTTCGTTTGTTGTACTGATAATCAGCATTTTCACTTCGATCACCCAAGCTCGCCGCCCATGTCACTATTTTTGTGATTTCAGGGCGTTGTTTCAGCCAAAGTTCGTCGTGCTCATCGTTCAGCTTTTTATAGCCTTCAGGGGTAATTAGTTTAGTTTTCAAACGTATTCCTTTGCAAAATCGTATCTTGAATAGTCGTTATCAAGAAGCGTGCTCTTAGGATGTTAAATGTTAGTTGCTGATATTGCTTTATTATTTCATTCTCGAACGGCTCACGCAGCTGAATAGTGGGTGTTTTCTTACGTCTAACCGGAATAAAAAATATTTTATTAGCACTAATTATTACATCAAATAGTGCACTTATAGGTTTCGCTTTTAATTTTGTGGGCTAAGCTTAGAACATCAAGTAGTTGATGGGCCGAGACGCCTTACTTGACTATCTGATTAGACCAAATTCACCCTTATTTTTTGGTGCTAAGGTAGGGCATCTGCAGAGATACAGCATACCAAGTTCTAAAATTACCCGGATATTCTGGGCCAAATAACCCTTTCGAAGGGTCTA
This sequence comes from Paraglaciecola polaris LMG 21857, assembly GCF_000315055.1. Classification (GTDB taxonomy): domain Bacteria; phylum Pseudomonadota; class Gammaproteobacteria; order Enterobacterales; family Alteromonadaceae; genus Paraglaciecola; species Paraglaciecola polaris. Next base: position 124,438 of record NZ_BAER01000014.1, read on the forward strand.
AAACCGAGGGAATAAGGTTCAGCAAGGATAGAAGCTGGTGAGTAACGAAAAAACCGAACATCGTAGATGCTCGGTTTTTTTATGTGCGACTTGATCTTACGAATAAAAATTTATTCGCTTGCGCCTTCAGCTGGAGCCACATCCAATAACTCAACTTCAAATACTAAGGTTGAGTTTGGTGTGATTTTACCCGTAGCGCGCTCACCGTAAGCAAGTTCAGACGGAATAAAGAACTTGAATTTAGAACCCACTTTCATCAATTGTACGCCTTCAGTCCAGCCAGGGATTACCCGTGATAGTGGAAAAGTAGCTGGTTCGCCGCGGCTGTAGGATGAGTCAAACTCAGTTCCGTCAAGTAAAGTGCCTTTGTAATGCACAGTTACCGTGTCTTCTGCCACAGGCGATACACCATCGCCAGCAGTTAATACTTCGTACTGTAGACCTGAATCGGTTACGGTTACGCCTTCACGCTCAGCATTTTCAGTTAAGAATTTTTCACCATCGGCAACATTAGTTTCAGCTTTTGCGTCAGAAATGGCTTTTTGCTTTTCGCGAGAAGCGGCTTCCATAGCGAGAGTAAGAGTTTGAATTTCTTTCATATCAAGCTGTGACTGACCTTGCAGAGCTGCAACAAAACCTTTAACCACTAAATCTTTATCAAGGTTAACGTCTATTGCTTGTTGCTCAGTCATTTTTTGCTCAATAAACTGACCCACACTCGCGCCCATTGCATAAGATTGTTGCTGTGCTTCGGTATCAAGCTTTTGCTCTTCAACTTTTAGTAAATCCGTGTCTTGTTGACCACAGGCGGTAAGGCCAATGGCTGAGGTAATTAGAATCGCGATAGCAGTTTTTTTCATTTACTTCTCCCCTGAGATAATTTGTGTCGAATACATGACTTGTGAAGTGTTTCAACTTGATAAAGCGCTTATACTAAACGCCCTGAGTGAAAAGAGAAACCCAATTAGGAACAATCCATTGACCGTATTGTTAAGATTAAGTTTAATTTTTTTATTTCTAAGCGGTTGTTCTGGGCAATCGTCAACTCCAGTGCAGACTTGGCGGCATGCTGAAGAGGGCGCTTATGCGGCGAATATTTCCGCGGATGCTTCGTTGGCTGTGGTCTCGAGTGTGACGGGGGGGATATCGGTTTGGGATCTTGAGCAGAATATTAAGCGCTATACCTGGCAACACCAAGGCGAAGGCAATAATTTGGTCGCCAATGTACATATCGCCTTCGATAAGAGCTACGTGGTGACGTCTGATCGAGAGGCATTCGCCCTATGGAATGTTGCCAGCGGTGATCCAGAAGGATTTTGGCGGATTGATGAGTCGAGCATTCGTGATGTAGCGGTATCCAATCAAGGGCGTGGTATTTTAGTGGCTAGGGGGAACGGCAAGGTGATGTTTTTTGAGCCTAAAACGGGTCGCCGGTTGGAGTTTTTGGGTCACCAAGAGAAAGTGAATAGCGTCGATATATCCCCTAACGGTTTTTATGCTCTAACGGGTGGGAATGATTACACTGCCTATTTATGGGACACCCGAACAGGGCAAGTTATCCATCGTTTTGCCCACTCTAGTCGGGTGACGAAAGTGGCGCTGGATGACAACGGGCGTTATGGGTTTACGGCTGATAGCAAGCGCGATGCACGCATATGGGATTTAGCCACAGGTGCAGAAGTCAGTAATTTACATTATCTTGCTCGGCAGAAAATATTTAGCACAGCAGTATTTTCCCAAGACGGACAGTATTTATTGACCGGATCACCGGCTAAGCGATTGAATTTATGGCGCGTGTCTGACGGTAATGAATTACAAGAATGGCAAGTGTCACCACGAGAAGGCAGCCGCCCGCAAACCGCAGTGGTGTATGGCGTCGGTTTTGCTAAGAACAATCAAGTCGTGTCAGAAAGTAGCAGTGGTTTAGCTGAGTTCTGGCAAATGAATCAGTAATTAGAGTCAATTATGCAACATATAGAAGCAGATATAGAACAACTACAAATGAAAGTCGCCTTTCAAGAAGACACGATAGAAGAGTTGAATAAGGCCCTGATAAAACAACAAAAGCAACTGGAGTTACTGGAGTTCCAGTTATCTCACGTAATCAATAAGGTCAAAGAAATAGAGGTGCCAAGCGGCGATTCACCTGAAATCGAACCGCCTCCGCCTCATTACTGAGGTGATCACTCACACCACAATAGTTACTCTGGCTTAAATACGCCAATGACGTTCTCACTTTGGCGAGAGGCTTTTGTTACTTTTGTATCGGTTTGAGTTTGATGATAATGGCACTGCACGCATTCCATTTTCTCAATATTGTTCTCGAAATAAAGCATCAGAGTATCCATGCTTTTGCATTGAGGGCAAGTGGCCCCAGCGATAAAACGTTTTTTAATCTTAGTCGTCATAATCAAGAGGATTTCTTCGGTCAGTCATCTTGCTATCATACCGCAATCGACCGACTAAGTTATCCGTCAATAGGCATTCATGATCCAAATTTCTGATTTATCCCTTATGCGTGGCAACAAGACCTTGCTACATGAAACCAATGCTGTGCTGTACCCAGGACACAAAGCTGGCCTAATCGGTGCCAATGGCTGTGGTAAATCCAGCTTGTTTGCACTTATCAGAGGTGAGCTACACCCGGAGCAAGGGGAGTGTAATATTCCTAAAGACTGGCAAGTGGTGTCGGTCGCGCAAGAAACGCCAGCTGTGGAGCGCTCAGCCCTTGATTACGTGATAGACGGTGACAAGCTTTATCGTCGCTTACAAGCGGAGTTACAAAAGGCAGAAGACGCTCACGACGGGGTTAAAATTGCTGCTTTACACGGCCAGTTAGACCATGCTGGTGCTTACGATATTGAATCACGAGCAGCAACCATCCTTGCCGGGTTAGGCTTTGGCAACGATGCTATTGTCAGACCCGTTACGGCGTTTTCAGGTGGTTGGCGCATGCGTTTGAACCTCGCCCAAGCCCTATTATGTCATTCTGATTTATTACTGCTCGATGAGCCGACGAACCATTTGGATCTAGATGCCGTGATTTGGCTGGAAAAATGGTTACAGCGTTATACAGGCACCTTGTTACTCATTTCACACGATAAGTCATTTTTGGACAGCACAGTGAATGAAATTATCAGCGTTGAGCAGCAACAGCTTGTGAGCTATACGGGTAACTACGATGCGTTTGAACGTCAGCGTGCCGAGCGTTTGCGCCTACAGAATCTGCAATTTCAGAAGCAACAGGACAAGATCGCCCATTTAGAATCGTTCATCAACCGCTTCGGGGCTAAGGCCAGCAAAGCCAAGCAGGCTCAAAGTCGAGTTAAACAGCTCGAGAAAATGGAAACGTTATTACCTGCTCTGGCTGCGTCTCAGTTCAGTTTCGAATTTTTCATGCCGCCAAAACTGCCGAACCCTTTAGTGAAAATGGAGCAGGTGCAGTTAGGCTATGAGGATACGGTCATCCTCGAAAAGCTGCATTTAAACTTGGTACCGGGCAGCCGTATCGGTTTATTAGGGCGTAACGGTGCGGGTAAATCGACGTTGATCAAACTGCTCGCCGGTGAAAAACAACCGATGAAAGGGCTATACGAAACTTCTGCGGGCTTACGTATTGGTTACTTTGCTCAGCATCAGTTGGAATATCTACGCGCCGATGATTCAGCGCTGGATCACTTGCAGCGTCTTGACCCTAAAGCGACTGAGCAAGGTATGCGTGACTACCTTGGTGGTTTTGGCTTTCGAGGCGATGATGCGCTTGGGCGGGTTGCACCTATGTCTGGTGGTGAAAAAGCGCGTCTGGTATTAGCGCTCACTGTGTACCAGAAGCCGAATTTATTGTTGTTAGATGAACCAACCAACCATTTAGATTTAGACATGCGCCACGCCTTGAATATGGCACTGCAAGGTTTTGAAGGGGCAATGGTGTTGATTTCCCATGACAGGTTCTTGTTGTCATCAGTGTGTGACGATTTCTATTTGGTCGATAACCAGCAAGTGACTATGTTCGACGGTGATTTAGATGACTACCGTGACTGGTTATTAAAATCTGATCGGGATAGGCAATCCTTAGAGAAAGAGGGCGGCGAGAAAAAAGAGCCAAAACTCGATCGTAAAAATATCAAACGCTTAGAGGCTGAATTTAGACAAGCGACACAACCTTTGCGCAAAATGATTCAAGCCCAAGAGAAAAAAATGGCCGAACTTGAGGCGAAGCTTGAAACGATAGAACATAAAATGGCTGACCCAGATATTTACAACGCGGATAAAAAAGCCGAGCTGAAAGTTCTATTGGCGGATCAAGCCAGCTGCAAAGTTGCCCAAGAAGAGGCTGAAATGCTGTGGTTAGATACCCAAGAACAGCTTGAAGTAAAACAAGCTACGTTTGATATAGAAGTAGCTGGCTGAGCTTAAGTCGCTCCGCTATTCGCTCACGTTAGGGAAATAACTGTGTCGCAAATGCTTGCAACTGACCGGCTGAATTTACGCAACTGGATCGCTAGCGATTATGCGCCATTTTATGGGCTAAACTCAGACCCTGAGACAATGCGTTATTTCCCGTCCGTGTACAGCAAAGTACAAAGTGATAGGTTAGCCGATAAATGCCGAGCGCCTATCAATAAGCGCGGTTGGGGACTGTGGGCGGTATGCAAAAAAACGATAGGGCGTTTATTGGTTTTGTCGGGCTACATATCGCTAATACTAATTTGCCCGGCTCCCCTTGTGTAGAAATTGGTTGGCGACTTCACAGGTACCGTTGGGCTAAAGGCTTTGCCACTGAAGCGGCTGAAAAAGCGCTTGAGTATGCGTTTGTGCAGCTGCAACTAACACAGCTGATGTCTTTACCGCTAAGTTAAATAAACCGTCCCGAGCGGTGATGACACGGATCGGTATGCACGACACTTTAGCTAATTTCCAGCATCCTGATGTTCCAATAAAAAGCCAGCTGAGGGAGCATGTTTTATAGCAAATCTCCCGAGATAGCTGGTTACGGCAATTTAATTAGCTATTAGCCATTAAGGGGCTCAAAAAGGCTCTCTTCAAATGCCTTGGCGGCGGGAGAAGAAGGGCGATCGCGATAGCGGAGTTGATACAATGGACGTGTCATCAGCACGTTCTTTTTAGTCGTTAATGTTTTTATTCTGCCGAGCAAGAGCAAATCTTGCGTGACGGCGTCGGGCAGTAATGCCACACCCATACCTTGTGCCACGCAGCGTGCAATGGCTTCATTGCTGCCAAGTTGCATGTTGTTATTGACGGTGATCCCTTGTTTGGCAAGTAATTTAAAAGACATTTGCCGAGTGCCTGAGCCTGGTTCTCGCAGTAACCATAATTGTTCACTCAGCCAATTTTCTATATTTTCTGAGGGACTGTGTGTGCTTGGGATCACTATACTCATGGGGTCATGCTGCCAGTGTTGACTGGTAATATGTGGTTCGTTTGCGCTGCCCTCAACTAATGCCAGATCGATCCTACAAGCTAATAATGCCTGTTCTATTTGTGCCGTATTGGCCACTTGTACTTCAACGTTGATTAGCGGATGTTGACTGCAAAATCGGGCAATATAAGGTGCAAGCCAGTAGCCCGCAATCGTAGTACTGGCCCCTATCAATAAGGCGCCGCGTTTTAAACCCGTTCTTGCCCGTACTGCTTCTAATGCTGCCTGCTCAATGGCAAAAATGCTACGAGCGTGATTAAACAGCTCTTGACCACCTTCAGTCAGGGCAAGTTTCTTTCCTCTTGATGCTCTTTGTATAAGCTGCATTCCTAATTGATGTTCCAATTCTTTCAAGGCTTTAGACACCGCAGGTTGGCTTATGCAAAGGGTCTCTGCAGCCTGAGAAAAACTGCCTAAATGGGCAACGGTATGAAACACTCGCAGTGCATGTAAATTCAATTTATTAACCTGTAGTTATCAATGCATGATTTTAATGTATTGGAGTTATATTTTGCCGCTACCTATCATTAAGTCAACTTTTAAACCACTTAGTTAGGAGCGGTTCCATGTACAGCGCGGTTAAGCATTTTTTCTTTCATGGTGGTCAGGGCATTTCTTCTGATGTCAGCCTATACGTTGATCGTCGTTGGTGGTTGGGCTTGGTGTTAGTCACTACCATTGCATTTATGGCTATCTACTTAAGCCAAGTCGATTTCATTCAACAAGCCGGTCTAAGCTCACTGACCTTAGGCATAGTGTTAGGAGTTGTAATCGGTAATACCTTGTTTTCTTCCATGGCAACGCACACGGACATAGGGGTGGATTATGCGAAAAGTATGTTACTTAAAGCAGGCGTGGTGCTATTTGGTTTTCGTATCACCTTTGCACAAGTAACAGGAGTGGGCTGGCAAGGTCTGCTCACCGATATTGCCATGCTTAGCTTGACGTTTTGGCTGGCTATGCAACTGGGTAAGCACGTTTTCAAACTCGATGAGCAAACTACTATTCTCATCGGTGCGGGTAGCTCTATTTGCGGCGCGGCGGCAGTAATGGCCACAGAACCCGTGGTGAAAGCACAGGCGCACAAAGTGTCTGTCGCCGTCGCGACTGTGGTTGTGTTTGGCACATTAAGCATGTTTCTTTACCCGTTAATGTATCGTTATTTGGGTTTAAGCGAACATGCCTACGGGATTTTTGTCGGCTCGACTATTCATGAGGTCGCCCAAGTGGTTGCGGCTGGCAGTGCGGTTAGCCCAGCAGCAGCGGATATTGCAGTGATCGAGAAAATGCTTAGAGTGATGATGTTAGCGCCTTTTCTGATGGTGTTGTCCGTATGGCAAAACAAAAAGCACGCGAGTGACAATGGAACGTTAGCCAAAGGGTCAACCCCCAATGCGGTTCAGGGTAGTAAAATCAGGATCCCCTGGTTTGCTGTGCTATTTATCCTTGCTAGTGGCATCAACTCAACTCAGATGTTGTCACCTCAGGTGACTGGGGAAATTATTAATTTGGATGGAATTTTACTGACCATTGCCATGGTTGCATTGGGGCTGCGTACTCACATTGGGGCCATTCGTCAAGCTGGCTTGAAGCCCTTGTTGTTAGCAGGCTGTTTATTTCTATTTTTGATTGTAGGCGGATACACACTGAATCTTGCAATTTCGACACTTGTTTAAAGGGATCTGCAGGGGCGAAATGCGCGATGAAAATCAAGCCAAACATCCCCTCACGCCTTGATAAAAAGTGAGAGATGTTTGGCGTTGAAGTTTTACTCTACAGGGGCGAGCAGTTTTAGGCTGCCGCCTTGGGTAAGTTGTTGATGGGTCACAAAGCCATTTGTGAGTGTCTTATTGTTAAGCATTGGCTGCTTCTGGTCTTTGGCTAAGGGCGTGATGAGCAAGGTTTTACCCGGGTAATAAGCCTGATCAAGATGAACCGTCACTTTATCAAACGCTGTGCTGGAGGTAGCGTAGTCCATATCTCCAGGTGATACAGGGTAGATGCCCAGCATGCTAAAAACTAACCAAGCCGACATAGTGCCTGCATCATCATTGCCAGGCAAACCTGCCGGCTGATCCGTAAAGTGTTGGGCCATCAGTTTTTGCACATTCAGTGCGGTCTGGTGTTCTTGACCTGAAACATAGTTGAACAGGTAAGGATAGGTAATGTCGGGTTCATTGCCCATATCGAAGTTGTTCGTTGCAAAAGTGGCGTTTAAAGCATCAATAAAGCGGCTATCTCCGCCTAATAAGTCAATCATGCCGGGAATGTCGAACGGTACGTAAAATCGGTAATTCCATGCATTACCTTCAATGTAACCCGGAGCAGGTTCAAAATTACGGCCAAGCTCAGGATCATAAGGTGTTGGCCATTCGCCACTGCGTTTTTTGGGACGTAACATGCCAGTGTCGTTATCAAATAAATGACGGTACCCTTGCGCTCGGGTTAAATATTTTAGGGCATCTTGCTCATGCCCTAAAGCGTTTGCCAGGCTGCCTAGGGCAAAATCTGCCACATAGTATTCAAGACTCGTGGACACGCTGCCGTCGTATGGTTCTTCGTCATCTACCGGTACATAACCCAAAGTGAGATAGTCTTGATTTTCAGGACGTATAGGGTTGTTGTTAAGGGTATCTGCTGATTTCTGCATGGCTCGATATGCTTGCTCGATATCGAAGGTATCGACTCCGCGTAAGTAGGTATCGGCAATCATGGCCGTTGCTGGATCACCTACCATGGTTTGGGTTTCCATGCTGAGGAGCTCCCATTTGGGTAACCAGCCACTTTCTTGATACATAGCCAGCGCCGAATCAACCATCTGCGACTGGATCTCAGGATAAAGCAAACTTAATAAGGGATGCAGGTTTCGGCTTGTGTCCCATAACGAATAGACCGAATAGCGATTTTTTCCTTGGGTATTACCGACTTGAGCTGTGTGCTGTTGGCTCATGATCGGATATTCACCGTTAACATCTTGGATGATGCTAGGGTGAATCAAGCTATGATACAAACCCGTATACAGTAGGGTTTTATTGTTGTCGGAGCCTTGTACTTCGATACGCGATAACAATGCATTCCAGGCCTTTTTCGCTTTTGAGCGAGTCTCGTCGAACGCAAATGTGGGTTGCTCTGTCGCTAGATTTTGCCGAGCGTTTTCGATACTCACATAAGAAATACCAACCTTTACCTCAATTTGCTGCTTTGCTTCAGTATCAAAGCGCATATAAGCACCAATATTGTCGCCACTCATCACATGGCGATAATTTGGGTATGACTTGATGCTGTCATTGTTCTGCATCCACTCCCCTTCGACACCGGTAAATTTGGGCATCTTTTTAAAGGTTCCCAGCGACTTAGCGGGTTTGCTGAAACGGGCGACAAAATAGACTGGCCGAACATCTTGTGGGTTATAACAAAATGTCCCTACGGTGCGAGAACCTTCAATTTCATGATCGGATACTATCTTAAGGGAACCACCGGTTTCGTTCGTCAGTCCCAATCCCAGATTAAGTATGATATTTCCCTGACCTGCATTGAAGGTATAACGGCTCAACCCTGTGCGTAAGGTGCTGGTGGCTTCAGCCTTAATGTCATACTTGTCTAACGTTGTTTGGTAATAACCAGGTTTAGCGTGTTCGTCAGAGTAAGTTGAGCCATATTTTTGTGCATCTAGTTCTAAATCTCCCGCGGTAGGCATGATATTGATCACACCTAATTCTGGGCAGCCTACGCCACTTAAATTCACATGGGTAAAGCCCGTTAAGAATTTATTTTCGTGAATATATACGCGGGAATTCCACGCGGCGTCTTTCTCAAATTTATTTAGTTTTTCGTGCTCAAAAGCCACATTAAAAGGCGCCACTGATGTTAACGCATGGGGATACTGAGCGCCTGGATGTGTGGCACCAAAGTTAGACGTACCGACAAAAGGATTGACGAAATCCGCTGGGCTTTGTTGCTGCTCTTGCGCCAATGAGAGAGTGCTACTTGATAGGGCGAAAAGGCTTAAAGTGATAGTGAGTAATGCTTTCATTGCGGTTGTGATCCCATTTCAAATACCAACTCCCCCCCAGCTAAAATGTCCTGATGAGTGATAGAGAACTGCGTTAATGGTTTGCCGTTTAACGTAACACTCTGCACATATATATTGTCTTTAGACTGGTTGTGCGCTTCCACGTGAAAGCCATGTCCGTTTTCAAGATGTATGGTGGCAGAAGACACTTCTGGACTGCCCAATACATACTCGCCTGATACCGGATTCACCGGATAAAATCCTAAGGCACTGAATAAGTACCACGCTGACATTTGCCCTGCATCTTCATTGCCTGACAGGCCGTCAGGGGCGGTATGATAAAGCTCGTCCATAATCTGACGCACGTACTTCTGTGTTTTACTGCCTTTGCCCACATATTGATAGAGATAAGGCACGTGGTGACTGGGTTCGTTACCGTGCACGTATTGGCCTATGTAACCGGAAATCCATTCTGGAAATTCACCAACCGTTTGCTGTGCTTCAAACATAGCGTCTAATTGGGCTTCGAAAGGCTCAGCGCCCCCCATAATATCGATTAAACCGTTCACATCTTGGGGAACAAAAAAGCTATACTGCCATGCGTTAGCCTCGCAGTAATCTTCTGGGTGATAGGCATCAGGATTAAAATCAGTTCGAAACTCGCCGTTCTTCCCTTTTGCGCGCATAAAGTCAGTTTGCGGATCAAACAAGGTGCGATAGTTTTGCCCCCGAGCCTGAAATTCTTGATACAACTCGACTTTACCCAAGGATTTAGCCAACTGCGCTATTGCCCAGTCATCAAAGGCATATTCCAAGGTTAAAGAAACATTCCAGCTGCGTTCTTCAAACGGCACATATCCGAGCTTTTGGTAGCTCTCTAGGCCAAACTCTTTTTGAGTTGCACTTTGCAAGGCCGCTTCGAGAATTTGTTCACCACTGGCATCAATTAAGCCTTTAAAATAGGCATCAATGAGCACTGGCACACTGTGGTACCCCATCATCATATCGGTTTCATTACCTTGAAAGTTCCACACAGGTAAGCGTCCAGCAACCTGATAGTGATCCATGATAGATGCCATCAATTCTTTGCTTCGCGTTGGTTCGACTATGGTTTTCCATGGGTGTAAGGCGCGAAAGGTGTCCCACAAAGAGAAAAATTCATACCTAGGATAGGTTTCGCTCTTGTGAATTTGGCCATCTGGCCCTTTATATTCACCGTTACTATCAGAAAACACCCGAGGGGCCAAAGCGGTGTGATACATGGCGGTATAAAACTGCGTCATGTCATCTTTTTCGGCACTGATTTCTACTGTGCTAAGCTGTTTGCGCCAAGCCTGTTGCGCTTGATCTTTAACTTGGGAGAAGCTTTTATTTTTTCCTTCAGCCAATAAATTATGTTTGGCATTTTCTATGCTCACCGAGCTTATCGCTGTGCGCACGGTAACCACTTTTTCATCGGTTGGCAGCTCAGTTAAGTCAAAATCAAATTCCCCTGCTAAATTGACTCCTGAGGCACTCACTTCGCCGCTTTTTACTTTATCATTTATCAAAGTATGGGCGCTGAACGGCTGAGAAAATTCACTGTAAAAATAGACTCTTTGGTCGCTTGCCCAACCAGTAGATTTACGAAAACCGCCTATTGTCTGCTTATCAATCACGTCGATATGAGTGGCTAGGGTCTTATCCCAATTGCGGCTGTAACCGAGATCGACTCGCACAACGGCGTCACGGGTGTTTTTGGCATACTGATAGCGCTGATAACCGCTGCGCAGGCCAGCAGTTAATTCTACATTGATCGCGTAATTGTCTAAATGTACCTGGTAGTAGCCCGGAGATGCCTGTTCATTCTGGTGATTGAAGCGGGATACTATTGTGCCATCTTCTGGGCCCCCTTCGGTTTTTTCAATATGAAATGGCCGAGTCAGTGGCATAAAAGAGATATCGTATAAATCTCCTGCACCTGTGCCAGATAAATGGGTATGGCTGAAGCCAGCGATGATATTGTCAGGATAAAAGTAGCCAGAGATCCAATCCCAGCCAGTGCGACCATTATCTGGGCTTAATTGCACCATGCCATAGGGCACGGTGGCACCTGGATAGGTTTTTCCCTTGCCGTCGGTGCCAATAAATGGATCCACGTAGCCTAATGGGTCGAACACCTTTCCTTGCTCTGGCATGTCAGCGTGTTTTTGATCTGAGCACGCGCTTAATGCCAGCACTGCACTGGCGAATAATAATTGTCTGATCATACTGGTATCCGTTTATTTTAAGCGTGTATTGCCCAATGTGCGCAGTACTTCGAAACACGCGCCCAAAGTGTGATAATCACATTTTGCACCTGCAGCACTTTTTTGCGTGCTGTATTTGCTGTTGTCACGCTGCAATACTCTGAACCAAGCACCGTATTTGTGATCGACCATGTGCTGCCAACTGTATTTCCACAAAGCATTATATTGTTCCAAATAACCTTCATCTTGCGTGGCTGAAAACAACATGGCCGCTGCCGCAAAGCTTTCTGCTTGCACCCAGAAATATTTGTCATCGTCACACCAACTTCCATCAGGAGCGAAGCCGTAAATTAGCCCACCATGGACGTCATCCCAGCATTTATCGTAGGCTCGGTCGAATAACTGTTTAGCACGTTCTACTAACTTAGGATTAGGCGCGTGACGGTGTAAAATAAGCAGTAATTTAGTCCATTCGGTCTGGTGACCTGGCTGGAAGCCCCAAGGACGATAAAGGTTCTTGGGGTCGTCTTTGTTATATTCCCAATCAGGTTGGAAGTCAGTGGTGTAGTGCTCCCACACTAAACCATCGGTGAGGTCTGCTTGGCGAAAAGCGATGTTTGTTGCAAGTGTTTGTGCTCTATCAAGAAACAACTGCTCACCACTGGCTTCATAAGCGGCCAACATAGCTTCACATAGGTGCATGTTTGAGTTTTGACCACGATAAGGGCTCAAGTCACCCTCAGGGCTTATTTCATCTGCGTACAAGCCATAATCTGCTTGCCAGAAGCGTGATTCAAGTTGCTGATAGGTAGTCACTAACATTTCATTCGAAGTGATAATGCCCGCCTTACGAGCCGCTGCATAAGCTAATAATACGAAAGCATAACCATAAGCCTGTTGCGTCATATCTTGTGGTTTATTATCTTGCAATGTCCATGCGTAACCGTTTGCTGCGGGTTGCCAGTGCACTTGCTCGACATAATCTAAACCGTGACGAGCCATCGCTAAATAATCGTCACGTTCAAACAACACGCCAGCCGAAGCGTAGTTAACGACAATGCGTGTGCTGCTGACCAATTGCTTAAAACCAGCATCGAACAATTCGCCGTTGTCTAAGTAGTTTTGGAAAAAACCGCCTTGTGAATCTTTTACCCGAGGGTCATAGAAATTTAGAATGTCTTGGCAGTGTGTCATTAAAAATGCTGGGCTGTGGTAGTTCATAAAATTTTACTCATTCGTTAACGATTGAAATCAGTTACTTGTCGTTATGGCTGGTTATCTAGCCAAGTACACTTCTTCAGTTTACTTGGCTACAGTGGCGGAACGGCTTGTAAGTTTTGAACCAACCAATGCATACCAGGCGATATAAATGTACGCCACTACAGGCACAATGAAGCTAAATTGTACGTTGGTCATATCAGCAACATAACCTTGCACTAGCGGTAAAATAGCGCCGCCTACGATTGCTTGGCATAACAAGCCTGATCCGCGACCAGTAAGGGGTCCGAGTCCGCGAATAGCCAGTGTGAAAATAGTAGGAAACATAATCGAGTTAAAGAAGCCAATTGAGATTACCGTCCACATGGCGACATCGCCTTGGGTATTCATGGTAGTAAACAGCAACACAATGGCAATGGCAGAATTGAACGCCAAGACATAGATTGGTGCAATCACGCGAGTCAGCGCCGCGCCGACGAAACGACCAATCATAGCTGCACCCCAATAATAAGATACCATTTGACTGGCTTGGCGCTCATTTAGCCCCGCGATATCAGGCTGTGAAAAATAATTCACTAAGAAACTACCGATACTGACTTCAGCACCAACATAAAAGAAGATAGCGATTGTGCCAAAGACCAATGCCTTATGAGACCAGATAGAGTCAGTGCTTTTAACTTCATGTTCGCTTTCCTGGGATTGAATAGCGGGTAATTTTAAAAACTTAAAGCCAATGGCTGTAGCAATCATCACACCGGCGAGCAATAAATATGGAAACTGTACAGCCTTAGCGCTGATTTCTGCGTCTTCAGAGGCGACGCCTATGGTGGCGAAAATTAATGCTGCACCAAACATAGGGCCAAGGGTGTGCCCTACCGAGTTGATTGCTTGAGCTAGGCTTAAACGACTGGTTGCTGTGCTTTCAGGACCCAGCACCGCTACATAGGGATTGGCTGAGACTTGTAAGATAGTTACCCCGCTGGCGAGTATGAATAGGCCGAGTAAAAATACCGCATACACCTCAACTTCAGCTGCGGGATAAAATATCGCGCAGCCTGCTGCTATGGTGAGCAAACCGGTAATAATGCCGCGAATATAACCAATCTTTTCGATGAGCTTTCCAGCAATCGGAGAGACGATGAAATAGGCACCGAAAAAGCAAAACTGCACCAACATAGCTTGGGTATAGTTTAGGTCAAAAGCGGCCTTTAAATGGGGGATCAAAATGTCATTTAAAGCGGTTATGAAACCCCAAATGAAGAACAATGTGGTCATTGCAGCAAATGCAAAATGACTATTTTTCACCGGTTCACTTAGGGTTACGGATGATGGGGCAATCGGTCCTGCCATAATTATGTACTCTTTAAAGGCCAGCCGAAGCTGGCACGTTGATTAATGGGGTGCTACGTCAGCCGTCGACATTGAATAGGGCACTGCGTCTTTGCTTGTCGCCCATGTTTTGTTGGGCTTATTTGTCATGTCGAACGTTATTTCGCCGCCATTTAAAATTTGCTGATGGGATAAAAAGGTTTTATTAAATGCCTTGCCGTTAAGCATCGCATCATCAACATAGACATTCTGCGCACTGTTTTGCTTGGCATTAATGGTAAAGCGCTCCCCGTTTTGTAAATGCAAGGTCGCTTTATCAAAAAGAGGGCTACCGAGTATGTATTCGTCGCTACCTGGAGTTACCGGATAAAAGCCTAACGCACTGAACACATACCAAGCGGAGGTTTGGCCATTATCTTCATCTCCGCAATATCCGTCAGGGGTCGCTGAGTAGAGCTTATCCATGATATTACGTACATGATATTGTGCTTTCCAAGGCTGACCTGCGTAGTTATATAGGTAGCTCATGTGTTGTATTGGCTGATTGCCATGGGCGTAATTACCCATGTTGACGATCTGCATCTCGCGAATTTCATGGATGGTGAAACCATAATAAGAGTCATCAAAATCAGGCGGCATACTGAACACGCTATCAAGTTTGTTCACAAACGCTTGGTCACCGCCCATTAGGTTTTTTAATCCGGCAATATCATGAAAGACTGACCAGGTGTAATGCAGGCTGTTACCTTCGGTGAAAGCATCCCCCCATTTGAGCGGATTAAATGGGCTTTGAAAGCTACCGTCTTCATTTTTACCGCGCATCCAGCCACTTTGCTGATCGAACAGGTGTTGGTAATTAAGGGCTTTTTGTTTGAACTTGGCAGCGTCGTCTTTTTTACCTAAGCGTTCGGCCAAACGATAAATATTAAAATCTGCAAAAGCGTACTCAAGTGTACGCGCTGCATTCTCATGAATACCCACATCGTAGGGGACGTAACCCAGTTCGTTGTAGTAATCGACGCCTTCTCTGCCCACTGAGCTCACGGGACGTCCTTCGTCCACTTGCGCATTCTTCAAAATAGCTTCGTACAGGGTATCGATATCAATATCGGTTATGCCTTTTAAGTAGGCATCCGCAATATTCACCGCAGAGTTCGAGCCGATCATGACCCCTCTATGGCCAGGGCTTGCCCACTCAGGAAGCCAGCCAGACTCTTTATAAGTATTGGCTAAACCTTCCATAATTTGCGCGTCTAACTCAGGATACATCAGAGTGAAAAACGGGAAGACTGCACGGAATGTGTCCCAAAAGCCATTGTCAGTAAACATGTAACCCGGTAACACTTCGCCATTGTATGGGCTGTAATGAACGACTTCGCCAGCCTCGTTGTATTCATAAAATTTACGAGGAAATAACAGCACACGGTAAAGTGCTGAATAGAATGTGCGTAAGTTGTCTTTGTTCTGATCCTCAATTTCAATACGGGAGAGTTCCGTTTGCCAATTTTGGTGGGCTTTTTGGCGAGTCGTATCAAAGTCATCCTGACCAATCTCACGGCTTAAATTTAACTGGGCTTGTTCTGGACTGATAAAGGAAGACGCTATTTTTACCGATACTTTTTCGCCTCGCTTAGTTTTAAAGCCAATAACGGCGCCAACGTGCTCACCTTCACTTTGCAGTGCATCATCATTTAACTGATATTCGTCAGTCCAAGTGCGACTGATTTCAAAATCTTTATCAAATTCAGCCACAAAGTAATTATGAAAGTTATCAGGTACCCCACCGTGATTATTACGGGCATAACCGATTATTTTACGCTGCTCAGGCAGAATTTTAACCATAGAGCCTTTATCAAAAGCATCTAAGATAATGTACGCGTTATCCGCATCGGGAAAGGTAAAGCGAAATTGCGCGGCACGCTCGGTCGGGGTGACCTCAGCCGTTACATCATATGATGCCAGATAAACACTGTAATAATCAGGACTTGCCTGTTCAGCTTTATGGGAAAACCAGGATGCTCTGTCATCTTGGTTGAATTTCATTTCACCTGTGACGGCCATTAATGAAAATGCACCATAGTCATTTAACCAAGGACTAGGTTGGTGAGTTTGTTTAATGCCTCGAATTTGATCGTCATCGTATTTATAGGTCCAACCGTCACCGATAGGGGCGGTCATAGGTGTCCAAAAGTTCATTGCCCATGGAGTGGCGATCGCTGGATAAGTATTACCATTTGAAAGGCTGAACTTGGAATCTGTGCCCATGAGCGGATTAACATATGCGACCAAATCAACTGTAGGAGTGGCCGTCGACGCTTCCTTGTTATCAGGTGTTGCCCCACAAGATGCCAATAGCAAGAACAGGGGGATGGAAAAAATAAGCTTATAATTCATTTAGTTATACCTATGAAAGTAAATTTTCTTTGGCATTTCAGCGCCACCATCTAAGTTCAGCTTTCATTTTGTTGTGAACATAGATAACAAGTCAAAAGTTAATGCTTTGTAAAATTGTAATCGATTACAATTTGTTGGTCTAGTGAAAAGTCTAATTAATCCGCTATTTTGCCTGCATATGGTCACTC
>NZ_BAER01000013.1 GCF_000315055.1 Paraglaciecola polaris LMG 21857
ATTTATTACTGAACATCTTTTAGAGTCCTTTTTGGAAGAATTGTTATTTTGTATTGGTAGAGACAAGGTAAGCAGCAATAATCTTGCAAAGACTAGGTAAAAAGCTCTATACACAAAAGGTAAAAAGGTGGGGAAATACGAAAGCTTATGGGCTTTGTTATAGGTCAATATCTAAAATAAGGTTTATAGTAAAAGACCGTTATTCTGCCTACATTGTACTTAATTGAATATGAACATTCACCCTAATCATCAAGATCTTAGTCAAGTGCACGCTGACGCTCGCCAGTGGCTTTTAGACTTTCCAGAAACCGCGGAGGACTTTCCGTTCGGGCCCGATGTAGCCGTGTTTAAAGTTAAAGGAAAAATGTATGCGACGCTCGCTTTAGGGAAAAAGGATAAAAGCAATAAGCAGGAAAAAGACGTTAACACACCAGCAAGAGATAGTAATGCCGCGCATGAATACTGGATAAATCTCAAATGTGACCCACAAGAAGCAATTATGCTGCGTGACGTATTCAGTGCCGTCATACCTGGCTATCACATGAACAAGCAACATTGGAACACGGTGAAACTGGATGGCAGCTTACCGCAAGGTGAGATTAAGCGCATGATCTACAACTCATACATGTTAGTGGTCAATAAGTTGCCAAAGAAAGACCAAGTGTCGATTTTGATCCACCTATAGTCATTGCTCCAAAGACCACCACATAACTCACTTCTCAACCTGATGCCACGACATTACGACTGTGTTGGCAAACACAAATAATGGCAGTGAACGGCAGATGGACATACTGACCTACCGTTTTGCTCGGTAAAGCGTGTTTACCTATTTTGACTCCAGTGGCACGTTGCTTGCTTTTTAACCTTTGAAGTACGTCTGCACACAGCGGGTGTTCAGACAATTTTCGCCATGAAGGAGATGCTCATGAATCAAGATCAAGTTGAAGGAAATTGGAAACAGTTAAAAGGTAAAGCTCAGCAGAAATGGGGTGATTTAACTGACGATGATGTGGATAAAATGAAAGGTAGCCGCACTGAACTGGTTGGAAAAATTCAAGAGAAGTACGGCAAGTCCAAGGAAGAGGCGGAGCGAGAGGTAGACGACTTCTACAATAGTAACTAATATTTAGTTTAAATAGCCTTTATGAAGCGCCTGACGGAGATGATCCCAAAATACGGGGAAGTCTCTTTTCAGGCGCTTTTTTGATCTATCTTTAGCGATATTACTCTCCAGAAAATGCAATCAACCCTTCACTTACACTTCTAAAAATCTAGACAATTTGATTACTCGATATCGTGAAAATATTACAACTGGGTAATAAATTTATTCATAATGCTGGCACCACCAGACATTCAATTAAGGTGAAGACATGAGCGGTTAAGCCGCGTCGGGTATCGTGTTTCTTTAAACATAGGCCATTTGGCACAGTTGAAGCATTACTTAAAGTCCATAAATCATGATAAGGAATGTGTATGTTACGTTGGGCTGTTATTTTTCTCGTTATCGCACTGGTTGCAGCAGTGCTAGGTTTCGGCGGCATTGCAGGCTCTGCAGCCGGTATTGCTAAGATTATTTTCTTTGTATTTCTCGTTTTACTGGTGATTTCACTGGTGATGGGCAGAAGAAAAGTTTAGCGAATTTATTGTTGAACAGGCTGCCGATGGCAGCCTTTTTTGTTCGTTTATTCAACCCAAATAGCCGCGACGCCTTTTACCATCCCATCTTGATATTTCCCTTAACCCATTGAATACCGTATTCACACTTATTCCCTCATGATTAAAACAATAAATTTGCCACTAGAACGGGGCATAGTCGTCAGGTGCTGTTGTGGGTAAGGTCCAGCGTTCATTCGCGTCGACAGGAATAGGCTGGGCTCCTTGAGACGGCAATCTACCTTGCTCGCCAAACAACCAGAGTACAAAGTTGGTGCGCTCGCCACTGGTTATTGGCTGGGCCGCGTGTACCACCTTGCCCCGGTGCAATATAGCGCTGCCAGGCGTGAATGTTATCCCTTTCATTTTGCCTGTTTCTGAGTCATAAAAGTCCACAGTTGAGCCGGTAAATAGCGCATCTGGCGGGTTCAAATTAATGTTAAGCGTGACTGCCGAGGCATCTGTGTGCGGACGAATCGAATTGTCTGTGTTTGGTCGATAATGGATAGAAAAGCCAAACGCTTGATCGTCGTAGCCTATTATTTCTGGAAACAGCATACGGGCTATGGGACGCATATACATATCAATCATTTGACGATAAAACGTTTGAAAGCTAGGGGCCGCCAGATATCCTTCTGAGCGGCTGTCGAGCATGGCTCCGCGGCGGTTTAGCACTATTCCATAGGGCGGACGCAGGGGGATCTGTGCATCCCATACGCTTTCAAGGTAATCACGCAAGTCAGCAAGACGCTTAGGATCGAAAAATTGAAACCGGAAAACGTCAGATGCGACTTCTTGCAACAAATCTTGCACTGCTAGTTCTTTTGTTGGGTCTTGCCATGCCTGTGTTACGGCGTTGCGTAAATCTTTATCCAGTAACGAGCTGTCGAGGGGAAGTAGGTCGTCTTTCTGGTCCACTTCCCATTCTTGCCACGCATGACTGAGTAAGTCTTGATTTGTGTTCCAAAACTGCTCTACGGACGGCTCGCGGTAAAGCATTGCTTCTCGCGAAGGTAATGTTAAGGCGCGTGCGCTTTGTAAGGGATTAAGTGACATCATTTAAATTAACTCCAAATAGGTTGCTAGGTAATCGCTTTTACCTTGGCTAGGACGCTAATTTATTACACCTTGCAGTCTAAATAAATGGGGGTATTAGGTAAACAGAATTTAGTTTTTGTATATAATCGGTTGGGATTAAGGAGGTGTGCTTTTGTCGAAATCGCTGGGTATGCTGGGGCAGAGCTTGCTTGCTATTATTGAAACGGCGTGCGACGGGCGACGTCGGCTTACAGTGCATGTGCATAGCGCTTCGAGTAAATAGCCGTGACAGGATTTATTTGGCATCAAGCATAGTTAAAAGGCTATGCTTGATTCCATGGCCGTTATTGTTCTGGGCGCCGGGGTAGGGCAGACTTTAATGCAGCTTCACTGACCTTTAGTTTATCGGCAACGACCGCCAGATCCGCTTCTGGGCCGCCAGCATCTCGCATGACTTGCATCAATTTCTGTTGTGAAACCCCCAGTTTTTCCGCGGCTTGTTCAAAGCCTGGAGGAACCATATTGCTTGGGCGCTCACCGCGGCCTCCGGGTGGTTCGTTGCGAGTGATTTTAGTCCCCGCTGGTGGGTGGGCACCCACACCTGCTTGGGCAGTGGTCGAAAAGTTATTTTTAGCCACCACGCCTTTAAGGCACTTGGGTAAGTTAGGGAACTCATTGCTTGAATGATAGTGATATGCACTGATACCGCTTTCGCTAATTGTGCCTGTGTGACCATTACATTCATCTAAGTCAGTGGGCATCAAGTTATTTGCATCGACGCTGCCGTATATCGGCACGCCATCAAAGGCATAGCCAAATAGTGCCGCTGGATCTTGGGGCAAGTTAGTACAGCTGGTATCCACGTGTGCATGTGCATACACAGTATCAATATCACTTGAGGTGCCGTGATAATGGTACCAGCCGCCTGGGTCAACGTGACCTGCGCAGGTATCAAGGGCGGGTAAGTGACCGGTTTGTTTTACACTGGGGGCATCAGAAAATATTGGTACACCCGCGAGGGCAATGCCCACTTTTGATACCACGCCTAAACGCGTTGTTTTTTGTGCCATGACCGGCGTGGTGGGTATGAGTAGGGTGATCTTAACGTCTCGATCTTCTGATACTTGAATGCAGGCATGATCGACTGTGGGCTTTGAGGTGGCGTTATCAACGATGTGCACTGTGCCGTCGTCATCGTAAAAGGTATAGCCTTGTTCATTTAACATGCTTAAAAATACTTTATCTAATCGGTATAGACCTGCCTTGGTGCCATCCCAGTCCCATATGCCGCCTTTATCGTCTAAGGTTTTGGGGCAAAACGGGCCTATTTGCATGTCATCAGGCAGATACTTCAACACCAGTTTTGCACACTGGGCGTCATCGCCATTTTCTAGTGTGCAGTCAACAATTTCTGGTTGCTTGGCCAAGGCGTTCAAGCTAAATAAGTTTATATCCACTTGTGACGCGTTGGCGACTTGCGCTGAATATGGTGCTTCTGTGGTGGTTGTTTCACTGCCGCAAGCGGATAACAATAATGGCGCGCTCAGTGCGACGAATGCCATTTTACCTGCTCTAGCACATATGTTTTTGCCAGAGCGTGTGAAGGGTATATTCCTAGAATTTAATAAGTGACGGCTTGTCATACATTACCTTGTGATAAAACGAGTTGGTTTGGTCTCGAAGAGGTGAAATAGTGAACCCAAGGGCACGCTAGCGTAAACATAAGTTCGGTTGTTGGTCTTATTTTACGACAGGGAATGATAACGTAATTTCCATTCGCTGCTTAGTCATCAAGTGTGCAGAATTAGCGCAGATATGTATCTGTGTCTATTGGCCCTGCATCATCGATAGTTTCTTGCTCGCAAACCAATTCACACAATAAACCTAACTGGGTATAAATCGATTGATTGGGAATATTGCCCATGTTTATGCGCAAGCAATCCTGGTACAGCGTTGTGGTTGAAAACATATTTCCTGCTTTGACATAAACATTTTGTTGGGCAAGTGTTACGGCCAATTTTTGGGTGTTCACCTTTGGCAGTTTGAGCCATAAAACCAGTCCTCCGCTAGGCGGGAAAACGTGAGCCTGTGGTGGTAAATGCGTTTGCAAAAAGGAAATGTATTGGGTACTGATAACACGCAGCGCACGGTTCACCTTATGCAGGTGCCTTGTGTAATATCCTTTTGCAATATATTGCGCCAGCGCGAGTTGAATAGGTTGATTTACTCCTAAGGTTCTAACCATGCGTTGTTGAATAAATTTATCCGTAAAGCGCCCAGGCAAGCACCAACCGATACGTAACCCAGGGGCGAGGGTTTTCGAAACGCTAGCACACCACATGACCCATCCATCTTGGTCATAATGCTTTATGGGCAGGGGCACAGTACGCTGGTGGCTTAACTCTCTAAATACATCGTCTTCAATGATAGGCACGTGGTATTTTGCGCCCATCCCAGCAATAGCCTTTTTTTGCTGATGGGAAAGGCTATGCCCAGTGGGATTTTGATGATTAGCGGTAAACAGACACGCTTTAACGCCTGTGTTTTTTAAGGCATTTTCAAGCTGCATGAGATCCATACCATGCTCAGTGCTGGGAATTTCAATCACGGCGCGGCCAAGGGTGGTTAAAATATCCAGTAAGCCGGAATAACATGGGGAGCTAACCGCAATCACATCGCCTGATTGGCTAACCGTTTCCAGGGCAATTAATACGGCATCTAAACAGCCATTCGTAATGACCAGTTCATCTGCGTTGACGGCAAAACCTTGTTGGGTGAAATGACCTGAGAGTTGTTTTCGCAGCGCTAAGCTGCCGTTTATTTCATCATACAATAGATTAAAATCAGCTTGTTTAGTGGCTGCTTTTAGACATCGAGCCAGTGCGTCTCGGTCAATCAGTTTTGCATCTAATTGGGCTGTGGCCAATGAGTAGTCACTGTCAGCAACGGGACGTTGTTCTGGGCGTTTGTCTATGTTGCAAACGGCACTTTTAAAAACAGGAAAGGTATGCCTTTTTATCCCAGAGCCTTCTTGGGGCAAAGGGCGTTGTACGTAGTAACCTTTTTTATACTCTGGTGTTAGGTAGTCACGTTTTTCCAAATAGCGATAACACGCCAGTGCGGTGGTCATACTGATATTGTGGAGTTGGCAGAAGCTTCGTAACGATGGCATTTTTGCACCACTGTCTATTAGCTGTTGTTCGATTTGCCCTATCAACTGCGTCGCGATTTGAATGTATTTTGCGGTCATATTTTTCTGTTATCTAAAATTTATAATAAATACGTAAAAACTGTATCTGTTATCTAATTATGTAAAGCATAAACTAATCAAATGACGATAAACAGGAGAACACTATGCAATATTGTAAGCGCAGCAACGACATCATACTTACCGCCTTGGGTGAACAGTTTAAGGCGTTTCATCAAAATTTAACTGAGCAACCTGTTGCCAGTGTTTTCACTGGCCCAGTGGTAGCAGAGCTACCAGATGTGGGCGTGTCATTCGAGGCACTAAATACGCTTATTACTGAGCAGGTGCGACCAAACTTATCGGCCAGTAATGGAGGCCGCTATTGGGGATTCGTCACCGGAGGGGCAAATCCAGTTGCGACCTATGCAGATTGGCTCGTCACGACCTTTAATCAAAATGTGTCAAAAGGGGGCGACTCCATTGCTTCTGATATTGAACGTCAAACCCTCGGTTGGTTATGCGAGCTGTTTGCCTTGCCCCATACGTTTAACGGTATTTTTACCACCGGCGCCACTGCGGCAAATGTCTTGGTTGCCTTTACTGCAAGGCAGTACGCAGGACATGCACAGAATATCGATATTACCCAAGCGGGTATGGCCGATTTAGACGTTGGCATATTCAGCGCGACGCCCCATGCAAGCATGGTGAAAAGTTTGGGTTTTGCTGGGTTTGGTCAAAATGGCTGGCAAAAAATAGCGTGCAATCCGAATAATGAGTCGATGGATATTAACGCCTTAGAGGTTGCCCTTGCTGAATGCAAAGCTGCCAGTAAAATTGTTATTGCCAGCGCCGCGACAGTGACTGGCACTGATTTTGATGACATTGAGGCTATCGCCACTTTGTGTCAAAAATATCATGCTTGGCTGCACGTTGATGCTGCTTTTGGCATATTCGAACGTTTAATAAACGGTAAAGACGGCAAAACCCGTGGTATCGAACGGGCTGATAGTATTACGTTAGATTGCCATAAATGGCTTAATGTGCCTTATGATTGTGGCGTGTTTTTAACCCAGCATATGGACTTATTAACCCAGTGTTGTGAGGTGAGTGCTGCGTATTTGGCCAGTCCGGAAAATACTTTGTCGTATATGTCTTTGGGCATTGAAAATTCCCGTCGCTTTCGTGCATTTCCGGTTTGGGCGACCTTATTGGCGTATGGTAAACAAGGGGTGACCGACAACATTAAGGCAAACATGCTCCATGCACGGCAGCTCGCTAACTGGTTAGACAAATCCGATAAGTATGAATTGCTAAAGCCCTGCGAGCTAAACGTGGTGTTGTTCAAACCGAATGCTGCCGTACTTAACCTTACCAGTGCACAGTGTATGGCCAAATTGAATGCATCGGGTCAGGTATTTCTGACCCCAGGCGCATGGCAGGGGGAACCTATCATTCGTGCCGCCTTAAGCAACTGGGCTACCAATGTTGACGATGTACAGCGTGTGATTGCTGCCCTCGATGGTATCTAAGCGTTAACGTGGAGATACAAAAAAGCGCGTGATGCTTTGGGCATAACGCGCTTTTGTCACTCAATCAAACCCCTTTAAAATGCATAGCTCACACTAAAGGTGGCAGTTCTAGGTAAAATATAACGGCCATTGGGCGCACTTGGACTGCGTGGGTCGCCTTCGGTTAAAGCGTCTTCATCGGTGAGGTTTTGCACCGCCAACTCGAAGGTTAATCCTGAGTCACCTTGTAATATCAACCCAATGTCGAATTTTTCATACCCATCTAATACCACGGTGTTTTCATTGTTGGCGAATCTGTCATCTACCATAGAAAAAGTGCCGTATAGGGTGGCAAAGAAGTCTTTGAATTCAAAATCGTAGCTGGGCGTTAAGCGCACTTGCCAACCTGGTTGACGCTGGGCTTCATTACCTTTATTGGTGGGGCTGGCGGTTATTTCTGTTTCTTGAATGGTCGAATTTAACGAAAGAGAAAAACCGTTGTCAGCAAAGTAGTTAGCGTCTATTTCAACACCATAGGCTTCGTTGGTCAGCGTTTGCACCGGTGCGCCCGGGACGGTTTGAAAACGATCGCCTTCTACTTCGTTATAAAAACCCGTGGCGTATAGGGTGTAATTGGATTTGGCTAATTTGTAACCCAATTCTAATTGCGTTACGTCAATGATCAAATCGTCGCCAGCAGAGAAACTATCGAAGCTTTCACGCAAGTCATCGAAGTAGGGCATTTTACTGCCTTCGCTGTAGCGTAAAAATACACCTTGCTCAGGCTGTATTTGCCAGTTAATCCCAGCGGTAAACGCCACATCTGACTCGTCATATTGCACGGCTTTGGTGATAACGCCGTCTAAGCCTTCATCTACAGTATAATCAATGGTGTGGTTCTCATCGCGCACGCCCACGTCTGCGGTGACCGTATCAGTTAACTTATATTCGAATGCCGCGTAAATGGCTTTTGTGGTGCCATCGCCAGTGGCGTTTATGTCGTAGTTCCAGTCACAGCTGTCTTGGCTGTCATTACACGCGATACCTGTTAGGTTTTCTCCGCCAGGGCGAATAACATGATACGACTGGTTACCTATGCTCCACCAATCATTGGATGAGAAGTTCGCTACATATAACCCCAAAGACGCTTTGAATTTATCTGTTTGCTTGGTGATTGCCACATCATTGGTGAATGACTCTATGTCTTTACGCACTACCCAACGGCCAACTTGTTGAACGAGTGTGTCACCGTCATATACGTCACCTGTCACGGCACCGATTGCTGACACACCGTTGTCTGCCACGCTTGATAGCAAAGCCGGATTGCCATTTGGCACTAAGCCCAAGGTATCTGCATCACCTGAAAGATGAGCGAAGCGGTCAACGAATGTCCAACCTTCAGCAAATTCTAAGTTGACGCTACCGCCAGTAACAGTTCCTTTCCAGCCGCGTCCTTCACCAAAATCTACCGACTCAGAAGTACCATCAGGGCCATATTGGATGGTCGCTTGTCGATTTAAGGTGCCTAATTGTGTGTAGTTATTATCAACCCCATCAACCAAAGGCGTGGGTAAGTACCATGCACCGTGATCATCTGTGCTGCGGGTAAAGAAGTTAATTTTACCATTGTCTAAAATTTTAGTGATGTTTAGGGTGAACTGATTGCCTTTTTCAGAGTTAAAACCCGCATCACGGATCCCTGGGCTTTGCTGTACATAGCCACCAAACATAAAGTAAAGATCTTCGGCTAGTTTGCCTGAGACCACTGCATCTATACGTTGTAAGTCGTAATCTGAGGTTGAATATTTGATTGAGCCTTCGGTTTCATCAGACCCTTCTTTGAGTAAGAAGTTAGTGGTTAGTCCAGGTTGTCCGCTGGATACCACCGACGCCGGGCCACCACGTAAGGCATCAACAATTTCGATGGTTTCGTCAATACGAAACAAGGATGAGTTTTCTAAAAATGACAAAGTAGAAGGCGGGAAAATCGGCACACCTTGAACTTGTAAGGTCAAAAATGGCGCATCGCCGCCACCCGGAAATCCACGTACAAATACGTTAGCTCCCGCCACACCACCAGAGCTTTCTGCCCACACACCAGGTATGGCTTTGAATAAATCAGCGGTGCTCTTGGGAGCGAGCTTTTTAATGTCGGCTGCGCTGATAAGTGTTGTGGCGTAACTGGCTTCGACTTTACGCACCGCAGTACCACTGGCGCTACCTGTTACTACGATTTGCTCGATAAAATTATTTTCGTCTTGTTTTTGCTGCTCGGCTTTTTGTTGTGCAAACACTGCACTAGGCACCATCAATGCCAGTGCAACGCCTAACGCAAGAGAGTGTTGTTTATGTGTTGTTAAATTCATGTGCATAGCCATCTGTTTCTTAATGTGTTGTAAACGATATGTAAAAATGCAATCGTTTGCAATTGGTATTTTGCAATCGTTTGCATTTTCGTATGGAATCAATTGATTTAATTAGAAATTTGTTTTTATTTGGCTCAGGGGGAAGGTGTAGTCTTATAGAAAAACGATTACACTAGGGCTAACAGATGTTATTGATAGTGCGTAGTTTTGCCTTTTGGTAAAAGAAGGCTTGCGCGTGTAGCGCACAATTTAGCTTAGGTAATCGATTGAAAAGCAATAAAAAATTAACCTTGAACGATTTAGCGAAACTGGCCGGAGTGTCTACGTCTACTGTGTCACGCGCCCTGAGTGATAATCCGCTGATCAAGAAAGAAACTCGGGTGCGCATACAAGTATTAGCCGAGCAACATAACTTCAGCATTAATACTGCGGCCAGTCGTTTGCGTACACAAAAGACCAAGGTTGTGGCGGTGATCCTTAATTTAATCGATCACACAGAACAAAGCATCGGTGATCCGTTTTTGTTAAAAATTGTCGCCGACTTGAATCAAGCCCTAAACAGTAAAGGCTATGATTTATTGTTGTCTAATTCGTTTATGGCCACGGATAATTGGGCTAACTATTTTATCAATAGTCAGCGAGCCGACGGATTGATCGTCGTAGGGCAGGGCAAGAGCGACGAAAAAGTGCAAGAAGTGGCAGCAACGGCTGTGCCTATGGTGGTGTGGGGCGATCCGCTACGTGAGTCAAGTTACCCTATTGTGGGCAGTAATAACCGACTTGGCGGAGAGCTTGCAACCGAGCACTTGCTGCAAGGCGGATGCAAAAATATCTTATTTTTGGGTGATCCTGAACACATGGAAATGACCGGACGCTATCTCGGTTATCAAGACGCGTTAGAAAAAAATGCCGTGATATTTGACCCTACCTTTACGGTCGCCATCGACATTACGAGCCGCGCCGCCTATGAAAAAGTCAGTGAGTTGATTTTAAGCCGAGGGTTATTTTTTGACGGTATAGTGGCCTGTAGCGACATGGTGGCATTAGGGGCTATGCGGGCATTGAAAGAACGTTATGTCGGTATTCCAAGTGATGTGGGCGTGGTCGGTTTTGATGACATTTTGATGGCTGAGTTGTCTTACCCTTCATTAACAACGATTAAACAAAATACCCAAAGTGCCTCCCAGATCATGGTAGACAAGCTCATTGCGCAATTCGACGGCCAAGAAGTTAACTCATCTGTGGTGGATATAGAACTTGTGACGCGACAATCGACGAAACACAAGGTATAAATTGCGCTACATAGGTACTGCTTTTATCAGTAATGCAATCGTTTGCATTTTTTTAACTTACGCTTTACACTTTAGGATAATCACTCCAGCGTAGACCTAAACTATGAATCGAATGCTCACCATTGTTGCTATCTCACTGTGTTATTTTGTGTTTGCTGTTTTGCTTAACAGTGTGGGCACGGTGATATTGCAATCGATCACCAGTTTTGATGTATCAAAAACCGATGCGAGTACCTTAGAAGGCTTTAAGGATCTTTCCATCGCTTTTGTATCATTTTTTGTGGCCTCGTTTATTCCCCGTATTGGTTATCAAGTGGCGTTATGTCTCGGGCTAGCGATGGTTGCTGTGGTGTGCCTTTTGACCCCTCTTTTTGCCGAATTCTTCTTTATAAAGATCCTTTTTGCCACCATAGGCACGGCGTTCGCTTTGGTTAAAATATCTGTCTATTCCCTTATCGGTCAGTTAAGCGTTGATACTAAAAGTCATTCATCGCTGATGAACACGGTAGAGGGGATTTTTATGGTTGGCGTGCTCTCAGGCTATTGGGTGTTCAGCGGCTTCATTAATGCGGATAATCCAGCCTCGATTGAGTGGTTGAATGTGTATTATTTATTGGGTGGTTTAATCGTATTGGCGGCAGTGTTTGTCTACTTTGCACCGATTGAGCGGGAACCGTTTGTGCCACATGAAGCCGGGGCGTTGAGCGAATTTACCGATATGCTCAAGTTAACCTACCAGCCCTTAGTATTGATTTTTGTTATATCGATTTTTCTCTATGTACTGGTTGAACAAGGCATAGGCTCATGGCTACCGACCTTTAATCGTGAAGTGCTAGGTCTACCGGTGGATATTAGTATTCAAATCACCAGTATTTTTGCCGCAATGATTGCCATTGGCCGTTTGTTAGCAGGCGTCATTTTAAGATTTGTGCCTTGGTATATATTTGTTAATGGCTGTTTAGTCATGATGTTTCTAACCATTATTTTGACTTTACCTATGACTGAAAACCTCCCGCACGGGGTGGTCAGCGGTATATTCGACGCACCACTTGCCGCGTATCTGTTACCTGCTATCGGGTTATTTATGGCGCCCATTTACCCTTTGATTAATTCAGTCATGCTCAGTGCATTACCAAATCAGCAGCATGCGAAAATGACCGGTCTTATCGTTATTTTCTCGGCTTTGGGTGGTACATTTGGCTCCATTTTAACCGGTACTATCTTCGAGACATTCGGTGGCCAGCACGCGTTTTATATGTCGCTTATCCCCATAGTGATGATCATTATCAGTTTGTATTTGTTTAAAAAGTTATCGGCAGGGCCGAATAAAAATTGTCTTCAAGGAGCCTAATCGAATGCGTCACTCCAGTTCATTTCACCACGAGAGCATTGCCTTTTTCGAAACGGAATTATTTAAACGAATTCAACTTGAAGGGTTATTTAACGACAGTAAAACCATATGCGATGCCAAGCCTAACAGCAGTTGGTTAGAGCTGGTAACCCTGTACGAAAAAGACAAAAATCAAGTTGCTTTTTCACTTAGCGAGTTTGTTGGCGCCCATTTTACCTTGCCACAAGAAATCGTGTTAAATGCCAGTGGTAGTCCGGCCTCATTGGCTGAGTATATTCAAAGCCTGTGGCCGAAATTGACCCGCGCACCGGATAACAATCAAAGCAACAGTACATTGATGGCGTTACATCACCCGTATATTATTCCCGGCGGTCGTTTTCGCGAGATATATTACTGGGACAGCTATTTTACCGCGTTGGGGCTTAAACTATCCTCGCACACCCGTCTGATTGAATCCATGGTACTGAATTTTATCGACTTACAAGACACGCTTGGTTGCATACCAAACGGTAATCGCAGCTATTATTATTCCCGCTCTCAACCCCCTGTATTGGCTATGATGGTTGACTTGTGCATGGAAAACAGCGACTCGGTTGACCATGATTTCATGCAGCGCTGCCTCACTGGCATGGAGCAAGAATACCGTTTCTGGATGCGCGGGCAAGACCAGCTAAACGGCCCAGGAGAAGCATGTTATCGAACAGTAAGCATGCCTTGTGGTGCGGTGTTAAACCGTTATTGGGATGACTTGGCTACGCCGCGCAGTGAGTCTTATTTAGAAGATGTCGAATTAGCGGCCGAATTTTCAGCGCCCCAGCGTCCGGAGTTTTATCGTAATATTCGCGCAGCCTGTGAATCCGGTTGGGATTTTAGCTCTCGCTGGTTGGCAGATGAACGCACGTTGTCATCCATTCAAACGACAAAAATTGTCCCTGTGGATTTAAACTGCTTGCTGTATCGCTTAGAAGTGACCTTGGGTAAGTATCACAAACTGTTAGGTCAAGATGTTCAAGGGGCACAGTTCGTTGCCCTTGCTAATCGACGCAAAGAGGCGATAAACCGTTATTTTTGGTCTGCTGAGCAAAACTATTATTTTGATTATCAATTTGAACAACAACAACCTTTACCTGTGCGCTCCCTAGCGGGGGCGTTGCCCTTGTATGTTAATATCGCAAGCGAACAACAAGCCAAATGTGTGAAGCACTCGCTCATGTCTACATTTTTACGGGATGGGGGCTTAGTCACGACGCTTAATACCAGTGGTCAGCAATGGGACTCGCCAAACGGGTGGGCGCCGTTGCAGTGGTTCGCCGTTGTCGGATTACGCAATTATGATTATATACAGGACGGCGATGACATTATGCAGCGCTGGTTAAAAACCGTGCAGGGGCACTTTGCGGCAAGCGGTAATATCATGGAGAAATATAACGTTCAATCTCTGGATAGCCTGGCTGACGGTGGCGAATATGAGGTGCAGCACGGATTTGGTTGGACCAATGGCGTCACGATGGCATTTTATGATTTGTTAGCTAAATCGAATACTTAATAGCATTTTATCCCCAGTGTAGGGTAGAAGGCATGAAAACACAGACATGTTTGACTTAATAAAATAGGGGCATGTCTGAATAAGAATGATAAGCCCCAGGTTGAGTGGACGCTGGGGCTCATCGGGCACAAAGGGTTAGAATTTCGCTTTTATTCCCACTTGAAAGCGACGTCCTGAATACTGCACTAAGGTTACTCGTTCACGCACATCTGCATATTCGACAATTTTTTCATTGGTTAAATTGATTGCCTCAGCGCTTAGGGTGAACATCTCGTTAATGTCATAAGAAGTACTGAAATCAAACTGACCATAATCTTGCACGTGTTGTGGTAAACCATTGCTGCCAATCACCGGACCTGAACGATATTTCAGATAACTGTCACGCCAGTTATACGCCAATCGTGCCTGGAAACCGTCTTTGTCGTAAAAGCCAATAATGTTGTAAGCATTTTCTGAGAATCCTTCTAAGCCGCTGCCTGCTGAAAGAACATTTTCACGGGCTATTTCGTCCTTGGCGGCTTCATCATCTTTGCTGTCGGTGAAGGTATAGTTTGCTTGCACACCAAAACCGCTTAACCAACTGGGTAGGTAATCGAAGTAATGCAATGCGGCAACTTCGATGCCGCTGACTTTACCGCCACTGCGATTGGCTTGCTCTTCTGAATATTCATAGAAGGTGCCCCAATTTTGATTTACCGCGACGTAACCTGTGTCTTTTTGCACGGTTTTTTGCGAAATAAAGGTGCCAATGTCTTTGTAAAATAAACCCGCGGAATAAGCGTTGCCGTTATCAGCGTAATATTCTAATGATAAATCATACTGGGTCGCTTCATAGGGTTCTAAATACGGGTTACCACTTTTGGTATTGTATTGGTCAGCGCGTATTCTAAGTGGATAGGTACTGTTCACTCCGGTATCTTCCAGGGCTGGTCGGGTAATCACCTTTGCTGCTGCTCCTTTTATAAAGAAGCCATTGGCTAAATCAATGTTAACGTTCGCGCTAGGTAATAAGTGGGAATAGTCCTTGTCTACCGTTAAGGCTTCAGGGTCGGTGTACTGAATCTCAACAATTACCCCTTCGTTTTGCTCGTATACATCGTTAATTGAATCGCGGAATTTACGATGGCCGGTCGATGACGTTTTGGTTTTCACGTAGCGCAGCCCTACGTTGCCGGTAACGCTAATATCGTCAAAGTCGGTTTCTAGATTCAATTGAGAATACAGCGCCATGGTTTCTTCGGTGTTTGCCACGGATTCTGCCGGAGCTAGGTACTCTTGTGTCCAGTTTGGCTCCTGACGGATGTCTGCGATGGCTTGTTTATACGCGTTAAAATCGTTGAGTAAGACGAAGTTGCGGGGAAAATCACCGCTTTCATTGGCCAAAAAGTTACCGCTATTAACCCGGAATAAACTGTCGTCTAAATCTATATGTTGACCACAGGTATTATACGGTAGAAGGGTATTGTCAAAGTCGTATTGCTCTTGTGCTGTGGTAATGTCTGGTTGAACCCATAATTCGGTGTTGTAACAACCGTGATTAATTTTATACACAGCTTGGGACTTCTCTCGATCCGAATAGGCCGCGCCCATGTCAATTGACGTCAACATACCTGAGTCGAGGGTATAGCTAGCATCGAGTTTGGCTTCGAATATCTCATCTTCGAGCTCTTTGTGTTGAATATCATTCCAATGGGTGCGGATGGCGGCTGGATCCTCGTATTCAACGGATGTGTCGATCGACATAATATCGCCATAGTTATCAATATTTAAGTAGTCTTGGGCGGTTAACCCTTTGATCTGTCCGTCGATATAGTTGGGATCGTAAATGCCTAATGTGTCGTCGTAATTAGGATTGATTGCATGGGCAACCAGGGTATTGGCTTTCGGCGTTGCAGTTGATTTAGAATAAGCGAAGTCAGTGGCAAATTTCCAACTACCGCGATAAAACTGACTGTTTAAGCCTAGGGCTAAGGTGTCTGATTCTTGACCACGTTCTTGCATCAAAATATCGATGGGCTTTTGATTGCGCGCTCCTTCAAGCAAGGTATAGTTTTCCGATACCACTACATCGTTCCAACCAGAACCTTGTAATGGTACTTGAATACCATTGCTGCCCGCTTGACGGCTCAAGTCAGTGTAGAGCACATCGAAGGTATGTATCGTGTCATCATTCGGTTGCCACTGAAATGTTAGGTTGGCACTGGTGCGCTCGCGCTCTTCAGTGTCTAGGGTGAAGGTGCCGCGTCCAGGATACCAAATGGTGCCTTGCGTAACCGCTTGGCCATTGACGTCAGTGGTTGGTCCGGTGATCCAGGTATCGTTGTCTGCTTGGAACGATCCCCAGTGTGTGGTGCCCGCTGCATCAATGCGGTTGGTGCTTGTTTGGCGAGAAAACCCAAATAACACACCAAATTCATCATCAGCAAAGGTGTTACTCACAATCGCCGACACTTTATTGCCATAATCTTCGGCTAAATCGTTGTAGCTGATATTTGCCGATGTAGCCGCATGAAAGCCGGTGCTATTAAGGGGGCGGGCAGTACTGATATTGACATAGGCGCCTAAACTGCCCTCTGCAATATTGGCGCGAGAAGCTTTGATAACATCTGCGCCAGAAATTAATTCAGACGGCAAGGATTGAAAATCAAATTCACGACCTCGATCTGTGGTGGCAATCGTACGATTATTTACTTTTACTGCATTAAATTGTGGCCCCATACCGCGTACTGAAATTTTTGACCCTTCACCGTTGTTACGGGAAATCATCACGCCAGTAATACGCTGCAATGACTCAGCTACGTTTTGGTCGGGAAACTTACCTATATCCTCAGCCACTATGCTGTCTTGAATTGAGGGGGCCGTTTTCTTTAGAGCCATGGCTTCGCTAAGACTGCTTCTTATTCCACGCACTTGAATCACTTCGGTTTGCTCGTCTTGTTGGGCAAAACTGCTGGTACTTAACAGCGCCGCTGCAACGGCAATACTTAACGGCAATAAACGGTAGTGGCTGGCTAAAATCATTATAGGATCCTTATGTATTCAGACCATTTACGCGTTGTGCAAATGGTACTCAGTTGTTAATGGCGTGTAATTTAACAGAATCAAACATTTTAACAGGTCAAACATATGATGTTTATTGCTGATTTAATTGGCTTACGATAAGGCACGGCTGAATGCGATGAAATTAGGAAGAAAGACTTGGCGTCGCTTAAGAGCAGGCGATTTTTATTTGCTTGGTTTTAAGGGCACCGTTAGAAATCTATCTGAGCATTTAGGAAAAGCGCTCGATTTTTGACCCTAGAGTTCAAAGCGACTTACTCATATAAATTCCCTTAAAATCAGTTCGTCAGCGACGTAACTCAGCTTATTTGCAGTAAAAATAGTTTAGTTAGGGATTATTTCGCCGATTGACTTAGGATCATTCGTTAGTTTGGGTATGATACGGCGGAACTATAAAAGTCATAAAAATGACGCGTAGAAGTAGATAAAAAACAGGGAACAAAATGAACGTAAAACACTTTATTATACCACTGTTATTCAGCGCGCTGGCGTGTTTTAGCGCGCTAACGCTTGCGGCAGATAACCGCACGGACAACTCGCCAGCTAAATGGCCTGACGTACAATACGACCACAAGATCCCTGATATACAAACGGTATTGGGTTATAAGACTGGGCAACGTATTACCTCTCACAGTGATATGCTGCGTTTTTTTGCAGCGTTGCAACAAGCTGCGCCCAAGCGGATTAAAATATTCGAGTACGGTGAAACATGGGAAGGGCGAAAGCTGATTTTTGCGGCGATTGGCAGTGAGCAGAATATTGCTAATTTAGCCCAGTTTTCCACTGATATGCAGGCGTTATCTGATCCCAGAGTGACCAATAAAAACCAAGCTAAAAATCTTATGACTGATTTGCCCGCTTCAGTTTGGTTAGAATACAGCGTGCATGGCAATGAAATCAGTAGCACTGATGCCGCCATGATGACGGCATATCATTTACTGGCCGCTACCGATGATGCCATTGTCAAAAATGCGCTGCAAAACAGTATTGTATTTATCGACCCCCTGCAAAACCCAGATGGTCGCAGTCGTTTTATCGCCAACTATTATGCTACCGTTGGCATGGTGCACAGCAGTGACCGTTTAACCGCTGAGCACAACGAGCCTTGGCCCCGTGGCCGTGCAAACCATTATTTGTTTGATATGAACCGCGACTGGTTAGCCATTACTCAGCCTGAAACCAAAGGCCGTATTGCCAGTATGAATAAATACCGCCCGTTAGTGGTCATTGATTTACATGAAATGGGTGGCGACGAAAGTTACTACTTTGCTCCAGCAGCTCAACCATTTAACCCTCATATGAGCCAAGACCAAATTGACAATATCAATTTGGTCGGACGCAACAATGCCAAGCATTTTGATGCCAATGGCTTCGATTATTTTACCCGAGAAATATTTGACGCTTTTTACCCTGGTTACGGCGACAGTTGGCCTACATTCTACGGTGCGGCCGCATCTACCTATGAAGTGGCGTCCTCTCGCGGCGAAGTATTTCGTCGCTTAGACGGTAAGAATTTAAGCTACGAAGATACGGTGTTACGTCACTTTGTTGCCTCTATGTCTACGATTGAAACCACAGCGAATAATCGTAGTAAACTATTAAAAGATTATTATCAGTATCAGCTAGATGCCATTGATGCGGGTGAATCTGACAAAAAAGAGCGTCTGTTTATTTTACCTAATAAACGCGACCGAGCAGGCAACTTTAAGTTAGCCAAACTGATGACTGAGCACGGTGTGGATGTGTATGAAACAACCGACAAGCTCAAATTGTGCGGAGTAAACTACGCCCCAGGCAGTTATTATATCGATAGCGCTCAACCAAGAGGGCGTTTCGTAAAAACGACGTTCACACAACAAGTGGATATGGACAAATCCTTTATTACCGAACAAGAGCGTCGCCGGGAACGTAAACTAGGCGATCAGATATACGACGTGACTGGCTGGTCATTGCCTTTAATGTTTAACCTTGACGTAGACACTTGTGGCAAGAGCCCATCCGGTAAACATCGTTTAGTCACCATGAGCGATACACTCAAGGGTAAAGTGACTAATCCTGATGCTGATGTCGCTTTTATTGTACCTTGGGGCGACATGGCAGCAGGGCGTTTTTTAACTGAGGCACTGCAACAAGATGTCGTTTTAAAAACGGCTGATCGTGCTTTCACCTTAGACAGCAAAACACAGTATCCTGCGGGTAGTCTTATTATCGAAATTGCGGCTAATTCAGGTGACATTGCGGCTAAGGTGCAGGAAATAGCCGCTAACAGCGGAGCGTTAGTGGATGGAGTTAACACCAGTTGGGTCACCGATGGTCCGAGTTTTGGTAGCAATGATACCTATGTTATCAGCGCCCCCAAAATAGCCATGGCCTGGGATGAGCCAACGTCATCGTTAAGCGCAGGTAATACTCGTTTTGTTATCGAGCAGCAATTTGGCTACCCAGTGAACGCTATTCGCACGTCAACACTGGTCAGTGCTGATTTACGCCATTATCAGGTGCTTATTCTCCCTTCGGGTCGTTACCAAGACGGATTGGGTAAAGTAGGAGCTGACAATATTAAGCAGTGGGTTGAAGCGGGTGGTGTGCTTATTACACTTGGCAGCGCCACACGTTTTGCCGCCGATGCAGACATTGCTTTATTAGATGTGAAACGCGAGCTTGCGGTAAAGGTCGAAGAGGCCAAAGACAAGCCTGACAGTGAATCTTCCACGGTTGCAGGTAAAGTGTACGCCAATCGCCAAGCCTTGGTTAAAGACAGTGAAAATGTGGAAGAAAGCCCTGATTTTGTTGCCGGTATTCTCGCCAACGTCGAAGTCGACCAAGAGCATTGGTTGACCGCAGGTGTGGCTCCTGACGTTGTGGCTATGGTGTACGGCAATGATATTTACACTCCTATCCGTTTAGCATCCGGTAAGAATCTGGCTTGGTTTGCGGATGAGAAGAATGTCTTAGCCAGTGGCTTTTTGTGGCAAGAAAACAAGCAACAGCTGGCGTATAAACCATTTTTGATACATCAGCCTAGGGGTAATGGAATGGTCATTGGCTTCACCCAAGAGCCAACCACTCGGGCGTATTTAGACGGTTTGAATGTCATGTTACTGAACAGTATATTTAGTGCGTCTGCTCATGCGCACGTAGCAAAATAATAGCTAACAGGTATCTTGTTAATGCGCCGTCATGACGCAATAAAAAACGCCAAGTGTCCTAAGCCACTTGGCGTTTTTTCTATGTGTAGAATAGTGAACGATTTAGTTAAACGTACTCGGCTAGGTGTTTGGCATGAAAACGCAAATGGTCTTCAATGAAACTACTGATGAAAAAGTAACTGTGATCATACCCTCCATGATAACGGAATTCAGCCGGGTAGCTTGTTGCTAGGGCGACGTCCTCCAAAGGTTTGGCCAACTTTTGCGTAGTATAAAAGTCATCTGCTAAACCTTGATCAATAAGCATGGGGATCTGCAAAAATTTCCCCTGCTCACGCATTAATTCGCAGCTATCGTATTGTTGCCATTCGCTTTTATCGTCGCCTAAATAATGGCTAAAGGCTTTTTGGCCCCATGGGCAATCCATGGGATTAACGATGGGGGAGAATGCCGATACCGAACTAAAACGCTTGACGTTAGACAGGGCAATCATTAACGCGCCATGCCCCCCCATTGAGTGTCCAGCAATAGCGGCTTTGTCATGCACGTTAAAATGTTGTTGGATCACATTCGGTAGCTCATCAACTATGTAATCGTACATACGATAATGCTTAGCCCAAGGTGCTTGTGTCGCGTTAATGTAAAAGCCTGCGCCTAAGCCAAGATCGTAGGCTTCGTCATCCGCATCTGGTACATCGTCGCCTCGCGGGCTAGTGTCTGGTATAACCAGCATGATGCCCAGTTCACTGGCAATTCGCTGTGCCCCTGCTTTGCTGACAAAGTTTTCGTCAGTGCAGGTTAAACCACTTAGCCAATAAACTACGGGCACGGTTGTTCCGTTTGCGGCATCAGGGGGTACATAGACACTAAACGTCATTTCACAGTTTAAGACACTAGAAGTGTGGCTAAAACGTTTCTGCCAGCCGCCAAAACAGCGGTTAGCCGCCAGCTCGTTCAGGTTAGTGGCAGTATTCATTAATAATGCACCACGGAGCGGATTGATTTGCCTTCATGCATTAAATCGAATGCTGTGTTGATATCTTCAAGTGGCATGGTGTGCGTGATGAAGGTATCTAACTCAAATTCACCGTCCATGTAACGCTGCACATAGTCAGGTAACTGACTACGGCCTTTTACCCCGCCAAATGCTGAACCACGCCATACTCGGCCCGTTACTAACTGAAACGGACGAGTGGATATTTCTTGACCGGACCCAGCAACACCAATGATCACGGATTCGCCCCAGCCTTTATGGCAACACTCTAAGGCAGAACGCATGACATTCACATTGCCGATGCATTCGAACGAGAAGTCTACGCCGCCATCGGTCATATCGACGATGACTTCTTGAATTGACTTGTCATGATCTTTTGGGTTAACTACGTCGGTGGCGCCTAGCTGTTTGGCAATCTTGAATTTATCTTCATTTACGTCTATCGCAATGATACGACCGGCTTTCGCCATCTTGGCGCCGATTAACACAGATAAACCAATGCCGCCTAAACCAAACACGGCAACCGTGTCGCCTTCTTGTACTTTAGCTGTGTTAGTCACTGCCCCCATACCTGTAGTGACGCCGCAGCCCAGTAAGCAGACTTTTTCAAGGGGAGCTTCTTTGGGTATTTTTGCCAGCGCTATTTCCGCGACTACTGTATGTTCGGCGAATGTTGAGGTGCCCATATAATGATAAATAGGTTTGCCATTTTTGGAGAAACGCGTGGTGCCATCTGGCATCAAACCTTTTCCTTGGGTGGCACGGATCGCCTGACATAAATTGGTTTTACCCGATAAGCAGAATTTACATTCACCACACTCAGGGGTGTATAACGGAATAACGTGATCGCCTACTTCAACAGAAGTAACACCTTCGCCGATGGCTTCTACTATGCCTGCGCCTTCGTGACCTAAAATAGCGGGGAATATGCCTTCTGGATCATCTCCCGATAAGGTATAGGCATCGGTATGGCATACACCGGTGGCGATGATTTTAACTAATACCTCGCCTTTTTGCGGCGGCATTAAGTCAACTTCTTCGATGGACAATGGTTCTCCGGCTGCCCAAGCAACCGCTGCACGAGTTTTAATGCTTTGCATATGGTGTATTCCTTTTAGATTCTATTGAGCCGATTGATACAGGCTAGATAAATTTACTATTGAGATGCCACTGACTTACACGCACCCATTAACCGGATACGTCTTGACTCCCAAATAATGTCATCGATGCTATAACCATTGGGGCATAAATCCCGTTTTTCTAGGGTGTTTTTAAGGTTATGCACGGCCTTGTCTTCCAGTGCTAGTTTTGTTTCGTTGTCTGGCTGGGGATTAAAATTGGAGCCAATAGGGCGAGCAGGGCGATTACTCAAGCCATCGTGTCTACCGTCTCGGCCGCCTCGGTTTGTTGATTCTTCTTCGGGTAAGTTAAACCATGATAAAGCAAAAGCGAATTGGGTCTCTCCCTCAGGTCCAATTTGGGTACTAAATTTATCTGTGGTTTCGATGGGCTTAGGTTCATTGCTCGCGCAACCGGATAAGCCGACAACGAGTAGGATTAAGGACAATGTATACACGTTCTTTGTGTGTGTTTTCACTTAAATTTACTCACTTTTTTAGATATCTAGGGTTAGTCTAAACGCTTTGGTGGGGGCAGCGCAATTGACGTGTCCTGCTGAGCGATATAGCCAGGTGTGATTGTTTAAAATTGATACCAAAATGCACTGTTTTTATGCACTAACAATTCACTGGTGGAGTCACTTAGGCCTAACTGTGCGGTATAAGTTCGCCATAATTCGGCGTAAGAGCAGCTAAATGTATTAAGCGGAAAGTTACTCGCCAGCATTACCCGGCTTTGTGCCATAGTTTCCAGGCATGTTACCAGTACCCTTTGAATATCGTTTCGCGAGTAAGTACGGTTTTGCATTTCCCAGTCAGATAGTTTAATCGCCACTTGAGGATATTGTGCCAATAACGTGAGGTTTTGCTGCCAGACTTGCCACGCAGCACTCGTATTCGAAGTGGGGGGCCAGCCGCCATGGTTTATAATGATCCGCAGCTCAGGTGTGTTTTCTAAAACCTTGCACAGAGCCTGAGTGGCGGAGATATCTTGCAATGAAAATTGTGCATCGAAGCTAAGTCCGTGCTTGGCAAGTAACGCCAGGTGTTGTTGAAACCTTTTCGTGGTTAATAGGCCTTGCGCGTCATCATCGAGTATGTGACGCACTCCCACTAAAGATGAATGGGTTTGTAGTTTACTCAGTACGGCTGGAAAATTTTTAGCGCATAAATCCCCCCCCCGCAACACTTTTAAACGGCAACGTACAATGTTGCTCTAACCAGTCAAGTTCGCGCCAAGGTTGTGCGTTATCAAACCCGGCTTCGATGTGCACAAAG
The DNA here is from genome assembly GCF_000315055.1 of Paraglaciecola polaris LMG 21857. Classification (GTDB taxonomy): domain Bacteria; phylum Pseudomonadota; class Gammaproteobacteria; order Enterobacterales; family Alteromonadaceae; genus Paraglaciecola; species Paraglaciecola polaris. Next base: position 23,544 of record NZ_BAER01000013.1, read on the forward strand.
CCGGCGAGTGTATGTTCAGGTGAAAGTCTTAAATCGTGTTCAGCAAAATTTTGATTTATCTTGTTTTTGTCGGGCCAGCTTGGAAGGTGCTGGGGCTTTAGCCAGTCGTATTGCCCATTATCAAGATTAAAAAGGTGCAGGTGGGGATCAATTATGTCCATTTTTAGGGGCCATTTATTGCTTATTGGGCTGTGTAGCCGCCATCTATTACCTGCAAACTTCCGGTAATAAACTGGGCATTTTCACTGGCTAAAAAATAACATAGCTGGGCGACTTCATCAGGCTGACCTAAGCGTCCGAGCGGCTGTAAAGCGGCTTCTTCGGCATGAACTTCTTGTGCATCACGTCCAGACTGGGCGAGATATTTGTCGATAGCCGTGTGGTATAGGGGAGTTTCTATGGTGCCTGGACACACTGCGTTAGCGCGAATATTGTACATGGCGTAATCCAATGCGGTGGTTTTAGCCATGGATGCTAAGGCCGACTTAGTCAGGTTGTAGGCAAAGGAGTTATGTTTGGCGATAAGTGCCTGATCCGATGCCATTAAGATAATCGACCCCCCTTGATGTTTGACCATACTGGGCAGCACACCTTGTATGGCTCCGTATGCACCTTTGACATTGATGGCGAACATACGATCGAGATCTGCTTCGCTGGTTTGCTCAATATTCGCTGACAGGTGTACTCCGGCATTTGATATCAAGCAATCTACTTTAGGGCTCAGGGCGAGGACATTTTGCATGGCGTTTTGTACTTGGTTAATCTGTGATACGTCACATTGTAACCATTGGATATTAGAGGATTGCTCGCCCAGAATAGGCGTCGGGGCATGTAAATCTAAGTTGAATACCCGATAACCTTTATTGGCAAACAGCTGACAAATCGCTGAGCCAATACCAAAACTACCACCGGTGACGATACACACTTTTTGCTGTAATTGTTCAGTCATAACGCCTCATGAATTAGCTGATTGACGAGGGGCTATGAGCCCCTTGGGTTTATTCGTCGTCAAACTCTTTACCCATTTGTAATGTACGGGTAGCAAGTTGTACTTCTTTTAAGAATGATACGAGGGCAACAATAAGCAGCAATAATGCGATAACAAATAAAATAACCACACTTTGGGTAAGGTTAATCAATAAGAACTCACCGATAAACAAGCAGCACACCACGGCGCAAACAAAAAGTGCTGAGGCGGTGCACATGCCGATTGAACGATTAATGATTTTTATACGTCGCCAAAGATATTTCAATTCAACCTGGGATATTTTTAATTTTTCAGGATTTTTCAAAATCGCGACACGTCTTTCGATAATGCGTGCTCTGTCGACGATACGGCCTAAACGGCCAGACATAACATTTAAAAAGCCCGCTATGCCGGTCAACATAAAGACCGGCGCGACGACGATTTGAATGACTTGGGCTAAATCAGAAATCGACGATTCCATTAATTAGGCACTCATGTCGTTAACTGCCACGCGAGCGGCCCACAAATCGTATTCATCAGAATGCTCAATTGTCGCAGTAATGAGATCGCCAGGTTTGAGTTCAACATCACCGTTTAAATACACCAAACCGTCAATTTCAGGAGCATCGGCAAAGCTGCGACCAATGGCGCCTTCTTCGTCGACTTCATCGATTAATACTTGTATGGTTTGACCAATACGGCGTTTAAGTTTAGCTGTGCTGATTTGTTGTTGTTTTTGCATGAAACGGTCATAACGTTGTTGTTTTAGGTTTGCGTTTGACTCATGGTCACTTCTAAGCATATTGGTTGCAGCTCAAGTTAATGTAGTTGGAAGGTTCACTTCGAATTGTATTTTTTTGCAAAACATATACTTTACCCCTTCCACATTAACTTGCCTACCAATATGTCCCAACTTCTCGCGACCTAACCAGCAACGACTACCTTAACCATTAATTGGAAAAGTCATCACATAGTATTTCGGAATCCTTTACGCCTTGATTTTTCAGCATAACAATAGTGTCTAACATCATTTTTCTAGGGCCACATAAATAAAATTCAAGTTGGTTTAAATTTCCAAGCGTAAGAAATGAATGCTCTATTATCTGCTGTACATAACCAGTTTCACCGTGCCAATCTGATTCGGGTTTTGATAACACAGGTGTAAAATAAAAGTTTTGATGTTCAGAGGAAAGTTTTTCAAATAGCTCTCGATGAATTAAATCAATTTTATGACGTGCCCCAAAGTAAAAGTGCATATTTTGTTGGCATTTAAGTTTTTCTAACTGTTCCAGAATTATCGATTTGAGTGGAGCCATTCCCGAGCCTGCCCCTATCATAACCATTGTTTTTGTAACGTCATGCTGCGAGTCTTTAACATGAAATTTTTCGAACGGGCCAATCGCCTCAATGCTTTCGCCAGGCTGCATGTTACAAATGTAATTTGAGCCAAAGCCAGGGGATAAGTCTGCTTTAGGGGCAGGTTGCATTTTTATTAAGAAAACCAATTCATTTGTTTGAGTATCATAATTAGCCAGTGAATAGCAGCGGCTGATTGCTGGGTGTTTATAATTTAACTTTACAATAGGTTCCCAGAGTGGCTGAAACTCACTAGGAAGTGTTGGCGGCACGGCACTTCCCTTTGCAGCTGGAATATTAAACTGTATATAGGCACCCGCTTTGAAGTTTAGAGGTTTTTCGCTATTACGTTTAAAGCGTAACTCCTTTATATAAGGGCTCAAAAATTTTGAATGAGTTAATATTAACTTTTGTTTTTTTGCGTTGTGAGCCAATAATTCAACTTCTTTAACTTCGCTGCTGTTATGTTGACAAGCGAGTCGATGACCCGCATCAATTTCGTCCTGAGTCAATAAAGCACGCTCTGCTGAATTACAGCTTAAAGTGGGATTTAACTTTACCTTACATTGTCCACATGTACCCCCACCGCCACAAGTGGATGGAATAAGAATGTCATGTGCATTTAGGCTCTCCATTAAGTTTTTATGACTAGAAATATTCAATTTAGCTAGTGATTGGTTTAATGGGTTTTTGACTGATACAGGATATTTTTTAGCTAAAAAGCGAATACGGTAATTGCCGCCAAATGCTAATTGGATTGTCCAAATAAAGCCTGAGAGGCACAGCCAAAGAGTAATGAATGCAAATAGAATAATATGCCAACTATTGAACCCGCCAACACCGTTATAATCCATAAAATGCAACATGAAGAAAAAGTCAGCTAAACGTTTGTCGTCATCACTATGGGAGATCAATTCGCCAGTTCGTGCGTCAACGTACACACTTGTATTAACATTATCGCCGAAGTTGATTTGCCAAACTTGGTTTTTCTCTCTTACCATGTCGTCTATGGGCGGCGTCAACTTTGTTGCTGATAATAGTTCTCCTGGGCCATTATATGAGCGATTGGCGATATATGTAGCTAACTCGGCATCAATCATTTTTGGTTGGCCTGTATAAGCATCGACAAGGGTATAATCACTCACGAAATGCCGTCTCAATCCTTTGTGGTGAGTTAACAAGTAGTAAGGCTTTTCTTGTAAAGAAATAAACTTAATTGATTGGGTAGGGAGTGGAACCGAACCGCTGTTTGCTCGAATATTTTCTAAAATAGCCTGTGGATCTTTAAGTTTAGGCTGGTATGCGGCGAGTGATCTTGCCACTGATGGAATTTTGTTCTGATACTGGTCTCCGTGAATTTTATTCACATCCATAATATTGAAATAAAAACCACTTAATAACCAAATTAGTAACTGTATTCCCACTAAAACGGAGGCCCATTTATGTATCAATTTGATAAGCTGCATCTTCACGCCTCCTTAGCTTTACGTAGAACCGTAAAGTAACTTAATCCCAAACCCAGTAAACATGCGCCAATACTGAATAAAGTTAGCCAAAAAAGCAGCCAATTGTCGTGTTCGCGATTATTGTAATCAGCCAAGTGAAAGCGAAACATCCAGTCGAATATTCGCCAAAAATTGTGACGGTAACGAACTAATTTGCCTGATTCTGCAGAGATGTAGATTGAAGGGCTACTAAAGGCATCATAGTCAATTCGATATGCCGGTAAAAATTTTTTGTTTAATCCGTAAGGTGGGTTTTGTGTAATTAAGTTAATTTCTTTTACTGCAGATGTACCGCTGTAATAGTAATTTGAGATTTCCGTTGCCCGCTTTTCGCCAAATGGAGCAAGGCGTTCACCTGTAAGGGCACTGAGTAACAGTTGTTGCTTACCATTGATCACATGATAAACAGTTTGGCCGGCTAGCGTTGCCAATTCAATATCGGTAGCTCCAGGGTATAAAGCTAAAATATCAGTCAGAGTGAATTTAACATCCTCAGAGTCGATATTTGGTTGATGCTCTTTAATTAAGTTGTTGCCATGAATATAGTTAAGGTCAATCACTACCATATATGTACCAGTGACTGACCAAATGACAAATTGAGTACCTAAAAACAGCATCATCCACTTATGATATTGACGGATCTTATTTACTAACTTCATCCACTTTAACCTTCAACTTTAATTTCTAAGATAGGGCAGGCCTGTCACTTTTGGCACCGCTTAATATGGGTCTTTAACAAGCGCGAACGCATTATTGTATTTTTATCTTTGAGTATTCAAACATTGGAACTCTTTTTTGGCTCAATTAAACATCTTTTATATGTCTTTTTCTTTTTTTACTCTATATTACAATGGTTTAGGAGGAGTCTAGTATGGAAGGTGTGGTTGCCTATTTGGGATTATTAAATGGTTTGAAGCCTCCAGATTTATGTTTTAAATACTTGTTGTGCTACGTAGAAATTTTATTCTTGTTCAAATTGGGATATATTATCCAGCGAAAAATTTTGCAACCTTTTAGCTAACCTATTGATTTGAAGTGATGTCTACGCATGGCAGTATATGGTCCGTTTAAACTTGAGTCGTGCATAATCAAACCTCACGATTATTCTATAAAATTTCCCGATGGCCAGGCAAAATTACTGCAACCTAAATTTATCTATGTATTAGCCTACTTAGCCGAACATTTTCCTCGATTAGTTACCCGAGAAGAGTTAATTGAAGAGATATGGGACGGGAATTTCCCGGTGGGAGAAAAAGCCCTTACTAATGCTATCTGGAATTTGCGCAATGAATTTAAGCAATTCGAGAATATTAATCTCGAAACTGTACGTAGAAAGGGTTATCGATTATTAACAAAACCAGAATATATCTATCCGGATAATGAAAGTTGTAGTGAGAGTGTTGCTGCAGATAAAGTCAATAAACAAGCTGGTGTTTTAGGCAAAAAAATTGCTGTTTCTGCCGTTGCAGTGGTGATCATCACTTTACTTTGGCAACTTATATCGCAATCAATTATAACAAAAAACACTGATATCGTAAGCTTGACCTCAGAGCCTGGGCGCGAGGTTTATCCTATGGTATCGCCTGATGAACGTTATTTGATTTTTACTTGGCGTCACATTACTGGCTCACCAAATTTATATATTAAAGACCTTAGCGATACGTTGTCAAAATCAAGGCAAATTACCTTTACTGAAAATTATGAGGGGCGAGCAGTTTGGCATCCCAATAGTGAGGTGGTTTACTTCCAGCGCAAACATTGGGATTTCAAGCGTTGTGATGTTGTCCGGTTAAACATTGTTACTATGGTGGAGAAAAAAATTGCCACATGTGATGCTGAAAAAGATTTTTCGTTGGCAATTTCAGCTGACGGCGTTTTTTTAGCTTATGTGGTTAAAAAACAAAGTAATCAACACCTTAACGTCAAGTTAATCAATCTTAATAGTAATGCGATGGAAGCTACACTTTTACCATGTCATCAAAAATGCAATTTCCAGGATTTGGATTTAGCTTTTTCACCTGATGGTCAGCAATTAGCCTTATCTCGTACTGCAAGTGACGGCATGAACGAAGACATATTTCTATATAATTTAAACAAGCGAAAATTACAACATCTTGTCGCTACTGAAGGGCGTTTACGCGGTTTAACTTGGCATCCAGATGGCGAACGTATTCTTTATGGTGGGGAAGAGTCAGGACAACGGAACGCTTATCTTGTTGCTTTAAGGGATAGAAAAACAGTTAACCTTAATGTTCCTGGTTTTAGTTATCCAAGTTTCATTCCTAACAGTCATCAGGTTGTTTATCACAGCCGTGAAGACATCAGTAAACTGTCCACATTGGACTTAAGTGAAGCAACTGGTGCGACACTTTTTCCACTGATACATTCCAATTATATCTATAAAGACCCTCATTATAGTGAGGCAAATAACAGCATAGCCTTTATTTCTACGGAATCGGGTTATGAAGAGATTTGGAGTGCTGATCCCGACGGAAGTAATCGAAAACAACTGACTAAATTGAAAAGACATCTGTCGTCTCCAAGGTGGTCACATAATGGTAGATATATTGCGTTTTTAGCGCCAGATAAAGAAACTAAGCGCAGTGCCTTGTTTGTACTTAATCTTAAAGAAAGTAACCTGATCCAGATGGATAGTAAATTTGAACAGTACTTTAGGCCTTCTTGGTTACGAGACGATAGCGGGCTTATTGCGGGCGCTAAGTTTAAGGGCAGTTCAGCGCTTTATGGTTTTCCAATAAATGAAAGTCCACCTTACGTCATCATAAATCAATCGATAACTTACGCAGAGCAAGCGGAAAACGGTGATATATGGTTTTCTAAAGGCCGTAATCTTGGCTTGTGGCGGTATTCTTCACTTAATAAAGCAGATAAGCCAATACAGGTACTCAGCGATAAGGTGTTTCAGGTTGAACATCACTGGGAGTTAACCAAGGATGGCGTTTTTTTCCAGCATGATTACGCTAATTACCATCAAATACAGTATTTTAATTTTAATACCCAAGAAATTATAACGCTGGTAAAACTGCCATTTGGCACCATTTCCCGTAAGTCATCCATTACTTATATTCCTAATCTCAAAAAACTTGTGATTGCCGAGCAAGAATTTGTTAATACAGATATAAAACAGTTATCTCATTCAAGTTTATAAAAAGTGTAAATACTCAAAAGTAAAGTCTAATGGCAGCTCAATGTATGGGGAGAGTTTAAAATTTTTACCTCTATCCCAGTCGTTGATTCATTGTATTAATGACCTTTGAGTGAATGCAGCAAAAACATTCGATCGAAAACTGTCATTCCTCATCTCCACTTAAAACCTTTTGAAAACCAATACGGGTGTGCGGAGATGTTAGTCACAGTTAACTATTTTGTGATTGTAAATATCCAGAGCCAATCTTGAGAACAACTTTAACTCATTGTATTAAAAGAAAAAGATAAATAAAAGACATACAATAGAGCTTAAAAAGAGACTCGATATTTGAGTTTTACTTTCGTTCGAATTACTACTGGTGTGGGTTAAATTGACGTGCTCAATAAAAGCAACTCTGGGAAAAGGTAAAGCAGTAAAATAAATGTAATTCTTTGGGGATTAAAATGTACAGAAAAAAAATAAATATAATGGACAAAAAACTATCCTTAATCACTATATCACTATTAACCGCACTTGGTACAGCGACAGCTGACGAAAGTGCAGTAGATGATCGGGTTGCGGTTGAACGAATTCAAATCACTGGTTCTAGTATCAAACGAACAGATATCGAGGGAGCTTTACCCTTAGCAACTATTTCTGCAGAAGACATTGCCAATTCTGGCGTCACTTCAGTATCAGAGTTAATTCAAAAAATACCTGCGATGCAAGGGTATCAAGTCGGAGCTCAGTCTGTTGGTGGCGGGGATAGCAGTGGTAACAATGGTAAACAAACTGTGTCACTGAGAGACCTTGGCGGTTCCTATACGCTAGTGTTACTCAATGGACGTCGTATGGCCTCTGCAGATAGTGGCGGCACAGTCGATATTAGTTCCATTCCGCTCGCGGCGATTAAACGAGTAGACGTGTTGATGGATGGCGCCTCAGCGTTATATGGCTCTGACGCAATTGCGGGTGTGGTTAATTTCATCATGAAAGATGATTTTCAGGGCCTAACGGTCAGTGCGCGAGCTGACAAACCACAAGAAACTGGCGGCGAAAGTTCTGAATTCAGTATTACGGGGGGATTTGGTAACTTAAATTCGGATGGTTTCAATGTTTTGATGACTTATAGTCATTCAGAAAATGAAAATTTACGCTCGCTTGATCGTGAGTTTGGTAAAACCGGTATTGTGCCGTTTAATTACAACGGTGAAGATTTATTTTTATTACGCGCTTCATCGAATGCCATTCCAGCAAATTTATATTTAACCTTTGATCAAGAAATCGATGGCTCAACCAGTAAAGCATATAATCCATATGCAGAAATCAACGGTGAATGTGCGCAATATAACTACGCTTCAGGCTCTACTTGTATCTATGACTATACTGAGAATCTAGAAATCTCGCCTGAAAGTGAAAGCGATAACTTGTATCTACAAGGCAGTGTTTATTTAAATGATAATACCGAATTATATGCCTCAGGTAGTTATTCAACCTACAGTATAACAACCCGCATTGCGGCTAATACACTCAATAATTACAAGTTTGAATTGGACTCGCCTTTTGTCACTAACTTGGTTCAACCTTTGTTAACTGATGCACAATATGATGCACTTGCTGATGTTAAAATCCGCTGGCGTACGCGTCCTGCTGGCAGTCGTTCTAACGAATATGACACTGATACTTTCAATTTTACAACTGGCTTACGAGGTGACTATGGCGATGTTTCTTATGATTTTGCGTTAACCCAAGCAAATAGTACCCGTGACAGAAACATGGTTTCCGGTTATTTAATTACAGATCAACTATCTGCTTTGCTAGATAGCGGGGCGATTGATGTATTTGCCAGACCTGAACAATTATCCGAAAGCATGAATGAAGCATTACGCGCGATTACTTACAGTGGTAACTGGGATACCCTCAAAACTAAAACAAGTGCTATTGAAGGCAGTGCCTCAGCTCCAGCTTTTGAATTGCCAGCTGGTCTTGTTTATGTCGGAGGGGGATTTGACTACCGGGAAAATGAGTTTATTAGTGTTACCAGTCAGGCTAATAAGGACTCGATATTAACAGGCTCACCAGACGCCGAGTATGACTTGTCTAGAGAGACTTATGGTGTTTACCTTGAAGCTGTTGCGCCTATTATTGATGGCTTAGAAGTTACCACTGCGGTTCGTTACGATAATATCGGTGCGGTTAATGATGGTAAACGTGCCGCGAATGCGCAGCAAGTTAACGATGATGCATCAGACACAACTTATAAAATATCTTTATCATATCGCCCAAATGATGATTTATTGCTACGAGGCTCGATTGGAACAGGCTTTAAATCTGCGTCAATGATCGATATTGCAGGGCCAAAAGTAGATGCAGGGGTCACATCTCAAAACTATGATTGTCCTCTCGCCGCGTCACATCCATTAGCGCAATATTGTTTCCCGCAGTTATCGCAGTATGCGATTGCAACCTCAGGTAATGATGAACTGCAGCCAGAGACCTCAAAACAACGTTCAGCCGGTTTTGTTTATGCGCCTTCCAATGAGTTTAGCGTTAGTGTTGATTGGTGGCAGATTAATCTCACCAATCAGGTTAAGAAAGTGACTCAACAGCAAATATTTGCGGATCCAGTTACCTACAATAGCCTTTATGGCACGCTTTTAAATGAGCTAAGTGGGGAGTTGGAAATTCAAGTATTGCAAGCGCCAGTAAACATTGGCAAATCGAATAACCAGGGGATAGATTGGGTTGTTTCCCTAGGGCATGATTTCTCTATGGTATACCTTCGTTCAACTTTGCGAGGTGCTTATATCCTTGAGAGTGAAACCTTACGAGTGGGTACGATAGATATCTATGACACCAGTCTAGGTAAATTTGGTACCGATAGTAAAGTAACTTTTCCACACATTATCCAGTGGACTAATAATTTTAGTCATGGGGATTTTGCACACTCAATTAATCTAAACTATCGCAGTGGTTACGAGGATCAAACTTACTCGGCTAACGCTTCACAAATTCGCTATCAGTCTGATATTGATCAGCGCTTTGAACAGGCAATTGAACGTAATGTAAGTAGTTATCTGACAGTTGATTATCTGACTCAATGGGATGTTAACGACAGTGCAAGTGTAGGTTTCGGTATCAAGAACTTACTTGATCGTCAGCCTCCATTATCTCTGCGTAGTTCAGGTGGTGGTTATCAAGTTGGTTATGACCCAAGATATGTTGACCAACTAGGCCGTACGTATTACTTAAAAGGGACGTATAGCTTTTAATCGTTTGAGATAGTTAATAAAGGTTCAGCCGAGCTATAAATATCAGGAATAAAATGAGTAGTCAAAATCACAGGTTATACTGGTGTATTTCTGGCTACTAAGGTTTGCAAGCCGCAACTCGAATAAAACAAAAAGCCCGCAATATATTATTGCGGGCTTTTTAATAATTCTACAAAAAAACGATTTTAGTTAACGCTCATTTATATTTTTCCGGCATTACTCTTCTACTTTTACTGCCCAAAGATCATATTCGTTGCTATGAATAATTTGTGCCCAGATGATATCGCCTGGCTCTACATCAAACCCATCAGTTAAATGCACATTGCCATCAATTTCAGGGGCATCTGCGTAACAACGACCCACAGCACCTTCTGGTGTGACTTCATCAATAATTACTTGGTATTCTAAACCAATTTTTTCTTTTAGCTTAGCTGTGCTGATCTGTGATTGTTTTTGCATGAAACGCTCAAAACGCTCCTGCTTAACGTCTTCGCTTATGGGGTCTGGCAATTCATTTGCTTTGGCGCCTTCCACATCAGAATATTTAAAACAGCCCACTCGGTCTAATTGCGCTTCATCTAAGAAATCCAGCAACATTTGGAAGTCTTCTTCTGTTTCACCAGGGAAGCCAACAATAAAGGTTGAACGAATCACTAACTCGGGACATAGCTCACGCCATTTTTTGATGCGCTCCATGGTGCGCTCAGCAGCAGCAGGGCGCTTCATTAATTTTAGAATACGTGGGCTGGCGTGTTGAAATGGAATATCTAGATAAGGCAACACTTTACCAGACGCCATCAGTGGCATGACTTTGTCTACTGACGGGTAGGGGTAAACGTAATGCAGACGTACCCACATGCCCATTTCGCCGAGCTTTTTGCACAATTCAGTCATGTTGGTTTTAACTGGCATGCCGTCCCAGAAACCCATTTTATTTTTAACATCAACGCCATAGGCACTGGTGTCTTGTGAAATGACTAATAATTCTTTTACACCGGCATTTTTTAAACGTTTGGCTTCATCTAATATTTCACCAATAGGACGGCTGACTAAATCGCCGCGCATGGATGGAATAATGCAGAAGGTGCATCTGTGATTACAGCCTTCAGATATTTTTAAATACGCATAATGGCGAGGCGTTAGTTTCACGCCTATATCTGGCACTAGGTTTAAATAAGGATTATGGCTCGGTTGTGGCAGGTGCTCGTGAACCTGATTAACCACCTCTTCGTAGGCGTGAGGTCCGGTTATGGCGAGTACATTTGGGTGTACTTCGCGAATTTCGTCTTCTTTTATACCTAAGCAGCCAGTGACGATCACTTTACCATTTTCCGCTAATGCTTCACCTATGGTATCCAGTGATTCTTGTACTGCCGTATCGATGAAACCACAGGTATTCACGATGACCAAATCTGCGTCATTGTAGGTGTTTACCACGTCGTACCCTTCGGTGCGAAGTTGGGTCAAAATACGCTCAGAATCAACCAGGTTTTTTGGGCAGCCCAGGCTAACAAAACCAATTCGTGAACCTGTCGATAAGGTGTTTGGCTTGTCGGCTTCTAGGATCTTTACCGGTGTTTCTAGGGTGGTAGTTTGCTTGGGATTAAAGGTTTCAACAGTCATCAAATGCTCAAAATAAAGTAGTGTATCGCGGCGTTTGCCAATTGCGGGGATTATAGCGGAATTGCGTTGTGAATGTCATGACAAACAGATGGTCTGTCATATTGGGCAAGATACACTCACCAGTGACAGGTAAATTCGCTGGTGAGTGAGTCTATGGATATTAAGGTCAGTTAGCTGCGTGTATGCTGTCCCTAGGAAGGTCGACTGGTCATGATTGTTTTTGGCTTTGCCTTTGCTGGCGATTACGCTTGGACTGGGTTTTCATTTTACGGGTTTTATAAAATAAATAGCCGCCGGTGAAGCCAAGCAGCAATGGGCTTAAACCCAAAATAGACCATACGACTTTACTCAACAAGCCTGCAAAATCGCCAAAGTGCAGTTTTCTAAAACTGTCAATGATTACGGCGCTGGTGGTGTTATTGCGAACATCTTGCTGGTGGACCCATTCTCCTGTTTGGCTGTCGAAGGTGACGGTACTGGCGTATTCGCTGTTAAGGGGATTATTTGTCGGGACATCACCAAAGAAGGTGATCTGCATCCCGTCTTCATACGGCAGTACCAAGTAAGTAGGGGTAAAGTCATTTATCCGAGTTTTCGCTTTGTCATGTAAGCGCTGAATGGAAAGTTGCTCATTGTATCTGGGGGCCACTTGGCTAGGAATGTCGTCGTGGGCATGATCGGTGAACTCATGTATCAGTTCGGTGATATTCCAGTAACCACCGGTGATGGCTAAAATCAATAAAATGGGGGAGGCAATAATGCCGAGCATTTTGTGCATGTCGCTGAACAAAATGCGTTTCGCGCTTTGCCAGCGTAAGGTAAAGAAGCGGTGCCAGAACTTACGATAAATAATCAGGCCACTACCGGCTAAAAACAGCAATATGCACGACACCACAAAACCTACGGCTATGCCTGCGTCATGCAATAATAGGGTGAAATGTAAGTCCAATAACCAGTCGGTGAAATCACTGTGCAGGCCTACTGGTGTTGATAGCGGATCCCCAGTGTACTGGTTAACGTACACTTTAAACCAGTCATTACTTTTATGCTGAATAATATAGGCGGCATCAGAGCGTTGCTTGTCGTCAAATAATTCCCAAGTGCCGACCTCAAAATTGGGATGCGCGCTTTTCACTGAACGGATAAGCGTGTCCAAGGGTAATCGTTCAGCAGTGTTTGCTGCATTGACTTGCAATTTTTCTGGCATTAGTAGACTGTCGATTTCAGACTTAAAGACTAAAATACTGCCGGTTAAGGAAATAAGCAGCAGGGGAATAAGCGCAATCAGGGCGCTATAAGCATGCCATTTATGGAGTGTTTTTCGCATGATGTTAGATCCTTAACTAAGCAAAAAAAACGATATGCATTAGGTGCCATATCGTTTTCAATCGAGCCTGCCTCTTGAGTTAAAAAGCGCTCTTTGTGTAATGTAAATATCGGATATCGCGTTAACTATTTATAATTTCCAGCTCAAGGTGGCATTGTAATTTACCGGTGCGCCGTAAAAGCCTTGTGCCCAATACAAACTATTAATGTATTTTTCATCTGTGGCATTGTTGACATTCACCGTTAAGGTAATGGCGTCGTTAAACTGATATCGGGCCATTAAATCCACTACGCTATAGGCATCTTGTGTGGTGGTTATGGTGTCTCCCGCGTTAGTGAACCCTTCCCCGACAACACCTTGATCGCGTGATGTCTTGTTCTGCCAGCGCATGTTAATGCCCACACTGAATTGATCCCATTGCTGAAACTGATAGGTAGCGCCGAGCTTTAATAGCTGACTGGGGGTATAGGCTTTTACTGTTTCATCGCCGTCAATATCGAAATCGGTATAGCCGAAACTGACCTGTAAGCCATCGGTCAGTTGCCCAGCAATATCCAGTTCAAATCCGTTACTGTTTATGCCGTCTGCGCCAATATAGCGTTGTGCCGCGATTGGAAAATCCGCGGTGGCGGGATCAATAATGGCCACATTGACTTGTTCAATATCGAAGTACGCAAGTGAGGTGATAAGTGAATCATTTAGCCATTGACGTTTAACCCCGATTTCACGGCTTTCACCGGTTATGGGGGCAAGAATGTTGTCATTAATATCCACTTGAGTTTGCGACACAAAGGTTTCGGTGTAACTGGCGTAGGCTACCGTGTTGGGCATGAATTCATATACCGCACCTAAATAAGGAATAAATTCATCGTTATTGACATCTTGCAACACTCCATAAGATGTCCCTTGTGCCTGCCATTCGTTAAAACGACCGCCTGCGATGATATGTAAGCCATCGGCAACATTAAAACGTCCGGTAAAGTAAGCGGCTTTTTGCTTCGTTTGTACGTCACTGCCAGTTAAGGCATCGGCGAAGGTGGGTTTAGGCGTGTTGCCGTTCCAAGTATTCAAATTGGTGATGGGAGGAAATCCATTACCTGTGGTGTAGTCATATAATGATGAGTCTGTGTAGCTCATTTTTGCGTAATTAAGCCCAAATACCACTTGGTGATCCCGGTTAAATAAGCTGAAATCGCCACTCACATAGACATCGAATAAGTTATGTTCATCGTCTAAGTCATATTCACTGCCATAACCGGTTAAGCCAAGCTCGGTTTCTTTATCAGGGGTACCAAACACATAAAATAATTCAGTATCTTCATCTGTGGTCTTATGGGAATACGTACTGCGAAGGGACCAATTGTCGTTGAAATAATGGCTCAGCTCTATCACGGTATTGTTTTTGATAACCGTCCAGTTTGACCAGTCCGCAGACGTGTTGGTCGACGTATCATAGTTGGTTGCGCTGCCGTCTGTGTAAAATAAGGGTAGGGCACCCCAGTTGTTGCCTTTTGCTTTGTTATCAAGATAACTGTGGCTAAACGATAGCTTAGTGCTGTCGGTTAGATTGGCCTCAACAAAACCGTAAACTAACGTTTTATCTTGCTCGTAGCGATCAAGGTACGAGTCTTGTTCTTGTTTAACCGCCACGACTCTAGCGGCTATGTTGTCGGTAATGGGGGTGGATACATCTGCATCAATACGGTGGTTATTCCATGAGCCTACCGTGGCGTTTACCTTGGCTTGTGTCTCAGCCGTGGGCCGTTTGCGAATAAAGTTGATAGTGGCTGATGGATTACCTACACCGGTCATCAGGCCATTCGCCCCGCGTATGACTTCAACCCTTTCATAAATTGCGGTGTCTTCATCTGCGTGGTTATTGCCGCTGGTTAACGGTAATCCAATGCCGTCGATTTGAAAGTTAGTTATATCGAAACCCCTAGCGGTGTAATAGGTACGGTCGGTTTCAATACGCTGTACGTTCACCCCGGTCGCACTGTCTAGGGCGTCATTAATATCGTTTAACTGGAAATCTTGCATCTGCGCGCTGGTGATCACTGAAACCGATTGGGGAATGTCAAATATATCCAAATCTAGGCGTGATGCGCCGCTCGCGGAGTGAGCACCGTAGCCATCAATATATGAACCAGTTACTTCTATCTTCTCAATCGCCTTTGAGTCGTTGTTATCTGTTGTTTGCGCAAGTGCTATGTTGGAAAAAAGTGTGAACAGTGTGAACAGTGTGAAATAGCTGAATCTGTGGTTGGTCATGATCTTGAGCAGTGCCTTTATATTAAATCAAGTTGAAATATTGCGAGACAAAGATTGTTACATATCAAAAAGGTAATGTAAATAATAGCTATTCGCATTTGAGTTATGGGTGAAGTTAATTTAACTTAACTATCTGCCTGATTTAACTTGCAGTTATCAATTCGGATGACTTATAAAGGTAGTGATATTCGAGACTAATGTGGAGTGATGGGGATTAATCTTTTAATTTGGCTGGAGCGAGCATGTTCCTTTGAAGTAGTATCCGGTTATATTATTTCCGGTTTCAAAAAGACAAATATTACTCGTTTTTGCATTGTGGCCCTGTTTGCATCAATGCTAACCAGCGCGCAAAAAGTCAATGTGGAGTTTGACCTATTCATTTCGCTGTTACATGAGCGTTACGATCCCATGCGTGCAGATGTGGGACGTGAACTTCAGAAGATGCTGGAAGGTTTGCATAATGCGTCTGAAATAGACAAGGTGAATACCGTCAATACGTTTTTCGATAATCAACTTACCTACCAGACCGATATTGCCCTATGGCATGAAAAAGATTACTGGGCGACGCCGTTAGAGACCTTAGGAAAGGGCAGAGGCGATTGCGAAGATTACGCCATTATTAAGTACTTTATGTTGCGGTACTTAGGCGTGGCCGAAAGCCAATTGCGTTTAGTCTACGTCAAAGCAAGAATCGGTGGACCTAGAAGTAAAATTACCCAAGCACATATGGTATTGTCCTACTATTTACCTAAACAAAGTGAGCCCCTTATTTTGGATAGTTTACTGGCCGATGTGGTGCCTGCTTCCCAACGCCCAGACCTACTGCCTGTGTTTAGTTTTAATACCCAAGGATTGTGGGCTAAAGGCTCAACAAACTCAGTAGCGAGTCCCACTGCACGTTTGTCTAGATGGCGAAATGCCCTGGATAAAATAAAACTAGAGGGGATCTCGTGGGGGTAATTTATCTCATCAACACAAAGGTAAATGATACATGTCGTTAGTCAGGCAGTTATGGCTATCAGTCATTTTAATTTTGCTGGCTAGCTCGCTAACCAACTTTTTCATCAGTACTTACTTTGAACGTAAAAATCTGCAAGAGCAGTTGTATTTAAAAAATGTCGATGATGTCAATTCCTTGGCCTTGATGCTCTCCCAAGATGATAAGCAACTCACCGATATTGAATTATTGATTGCTGCAACCTTTGATGCTGGGCATTACCAACGGATTGAGTTAATTGATCCAGCGGGCGATAGCATATTTAAACGCCAGTATAGAGGTGAGCTCACTACTGACGTGCCTGCTTTAGCGCAAAAGGTATTTCACTTTGAGGTCGAGCCTGGTATCGCTCAAGTCAGCAGTGGTTGGAATCGAATTGGTACCTTGTATCTAGAAAGTCATACTCAGTATGTACATGAAGCACTATGGCACCGTACCCAAGCCTTCTTTGTGAGCTTTATCATTATCAGCCTCGTTGCAGGGTTAATAGGCTCATTAGTGCTGCATTTTATTTTGAAGCCACTGGACATGGTAGTAGAGCAAGCCCACCGCTTCTCGGAAAAGCGTTTTATGACATTGCCCCTGCCACGTACCAAAGAATTTGCCAAAGTCGTTTTGGCCATGAACTCATTAGCCAAGCGCTTTAAAAGCATTATTGAAGATGGTAATAAACGCCTGGATGAGCTGCGATATAGAGGTCAGCATGATGAGTTAACGGGATTGGCTAATTGTGAGGCATTTGAGACGTTACTCGACGCCCAGTTAAAATATCGGGATCGAGAAGGGCATAACGTTCTGTTTATGTTGAAAATTTTCGGCATGAGTGAAATTTCATTGCGCCTTGAAAAGCAAAGGGTAGATGAAATTATTGTGGAGTTCACCCAAGTCGTATTTGACTTCACCAAGCAAATTGAAGGGCGTTTTACGGATGTACGCTTTGGGCGTTTAAATGGTTCTGAATTTTGTATTTTGTTAACTGAAGCAGAAGATATTCAACAGCTTAGTGATGTATTAGTTGAGGCCGTTCGTGCCTTTAAAGGCCGTTCTCGCGACATGTATGAACTGTATATTTTGCATGCGGGTGTCTATCTCTCCCCAGACGAAACACGAACTGTATTAATGCGCCGGGTTCAGGCCTTACTTATTGAGGCATCAAAAGAGCGAGCTATGGCGTTAATCGACAACAAACTAACAATCGTGGCGCCGTTTAATGATGATATTCAATGGCGTAAAGCGTTGAATAACGCTTTGTCTGATAACATTCACGCCTTGACGTTCCCGGTGGTGAGAAAAGATGGCAGTGCTATTCATTATCAAGCCTTGATGGGATTGGAACTGGACAACGATATTCGCAAAGGCGGCTATTTTGTACACTGGGCACGACGGCTGAATATGATCCCGCAAATTGATGTACGTATGATTGAACATATACTGGCAAAAATTGAGCGTGAGGAAAACGCTTACGATTACGCCATATTGTTGTCATACGAAACCATGATTGACGAGCCAGCATTAACAAGCATATTAAATTTATTAAACCGCGATAAAAGCTTGGCGCAACATGTCTGCCTTGAAGTTAGAGAAAGTGTTGCATCGGCGCATTTTGATCTGTTCAAACATTTTACCCTGACGCTCAAGGACACAGGCTGCAAAATAGGCTTAAAACGAGTAGGGGATTCATTCTCAACTTTACTTGATTTACAAGAGCTCGGGTTGGATTACATTAAAATTGACAGTGCGTTTGTGTATAACGTGTCGATTAATGTGTCGAATCAGAATTTTCTGCGTGGCTTATGCTCGTTAGCGCATTCACTGGGGATAGTGGTGATAGCGGACGGGGTGACCAGTAAAGAGGATGGCGATACACTCTTTGAGAGTGGGTTTGATGGCATGATATCGTTAATGCAGCAGTTTTAACTGGCACAATTCACGCGTTTTGGTACATGTTATGTTGTGGGCCGCTTATTGCTAATGGTTTGCAATATGTTGCCCATGTGTCTGCTGTGGCATTATTAACGTTCGGTCATGGCGATAGACGTGGCGCGTAATAATGGTTTTAAAATGTAATCTAGTACGGTTTTTTTACCGGTAATGATATCCACTTGGGTTGTCATACCCGGAATGATTTGCATGCCATTTTTAAAACTATTGGAATCGGTTTGCAGGCGCACAACATAATAGGTTTCATCCTTCTCATCGGTGATCGTATCAGCGCTTATGTGGGTTACTTTGGCCTCTAGGCCGCCGTATATAACAAAATCATAAGCGGTAAATTTGACCATAGCAATTTGCCCAGGGCGCAAAAATGCAATGTCTTTAGGTTTTACTTTTGCTTCGACGATCAGCTGGTCATCGAGGGGGATAATTTCGATAACATCGCTTCCTGGTGGTACCACTCCGCCAATAGTGTTGGTAAACAAACGTTTTATCGTCCCTTTCACCGGTGACTTAAGATCCGCTTGGTAGACGATATCCGCTAAGCCAGATTCAGTCTCTTTGATGGAGTTAAGCTCAGTTGCCACGTCACTTAACTCATTGCGCCAGCGGTTAGTGGTTGTGAGTTCTTTCTCTCTTATCTTGGAATTGGCTTCGGTTATTTCGGACTCGTTGCGCCTGATGACTGACGCATTACGTTTTATCTCGCCCTCTATTTCAACCAACTGCCTCTCGAGACGAATGATATCGATATCAGAAATCGCCCCAGATTTTAACAAAGGACGCGTGACCGCGAGTTCTCTATGTATGAGTGCTTTAGTACGGGTGTACTGCTCTTTTGCCGATTGGGCTTCTTGCAGTTCATGTTCCCGCTGGCGTGTTTGCTGCTGATACATGGAGATATGTTGGGCCAACTCTTCCACATTCGCTGCGTATTGATTTCGCTCATGTCGCACGATTTCAGGTGCTTGTTTCACCAGTTTTTCTGAAAACACCGGGTCAATATTTTCAGTAAGCGCTTTTAAGCGCGCTAATTTTGCACTTAATGATAAAAACTGACTGCGATTCTCTCGCAGGGTTGACATGAAACGCGTAGGGTCAAGCCTAAGCAAAATATCACCCGCATTCACCGTTTGTCCTTCCCGGGTTAAAATCTCTTTGACTATGCCACCATCATAGGATTGCACCACTTGTAATTGGTTGGTCGGCACCACTTTACCGTCGCCGCGAGTAACCTCGTTGAGCGTTGCGTTAGCGGCCCAAATTAACAGGGCTGCAAAGGCAAACACGATAAAGTACAGCAACATTCTGGCGCGCAATGGGTTTTGTTGCAGTTGCTCCCAGTCGGCGTCAAGTACCCAGTCATTATTTTTGGGTGGCGATAACCAGCGGTTAAATATGCGTCCAACGTAACTTGTTTTAGGCTCGTTATTGGAGCCAAAAATTGCGCCGAGCTTATCAAATGATTGTTGTTCGGTTGTGGATTGATGTGCTTTTTTATCACTCATAGTGTGGCCTTTACTTTGCCGCTTTTTAGGGCTTCGAGCACCTGGTTTTTTTCGCCCTGGATGACAATTTTACCTGCATCTAAAACGATGATTTTCTTGACCATGGAAAGTAACGACACTCGGTGGGTAACCATTAACATAGTACGGTTTTCGCTGACACTTTCTAATGCGCGTTTGACTTGATCCTCGGCTAGGTGATCCAAGGATGAAGTAGGCTCATCAAGCAGTAAAAATGGTGGGTTGGCAACAATGGCTCGTGCAATAGCAACCGCTTGTTTTTGCCCCCCGGAAAGGTGATGTCCATGTTCGCCCACTTGCAGGTCTAAGCCATCAGGGTGGTTATTTACCACCGACATTAGCCCACTTAACTTCAATGCACGGGTCAATGCACGAGGTTCTGCATGTTTAGCTAAATACATGATGTTGTCTCTGAGCGAGCCAAAGAACAGAGATATTTCCTGGGGCACATAACCCACATTGTTACGAAGTTCGGACAATTCGAGTTGTTGCAGTTCTATGCCATCAATATAGATGTGTCCTGCTGTGGGGGTATATAAACCCAGCAATAATTTCTGAATGGTACTTTTACCCGAGCCGTTTTTACCTAAAATAGCCACATGGTCCCCAGCATTAATTTTAAAGCTGACATCGGATAACACATCTTTGGAATCGTCGTCGTAACGAAACGACACATTTTTAAACTCAATTTCGCCCTTGAACGTGGCGTGGTTAACTTTATGGGTGTTGATAGGGCGTTCTGAAGGTTGCTCCATTAAGGCATTAAGCACTTCCATTGACGTCGCTGCACTGTGGTACTGGGCAATCACACCGGCAACTAAATTAATTGGATTCATCGCTCGGCTGCTAAGCATATAGGCCGCAATAAGGGCACCTTGGGTGAGGTTGCCCTCAATAATGAGATAGACACCGACAATCAAAATAAGGATGCCGACCACCTGCTGAATAAATTGCGAGACGTTGCTGATGGATGAGGAGATAAAGCGAATTTGTGATTGGGTACGTGCCAGAAATATCGTGCTTTTTTCCCAATCTACCTGGACTTTCGATTCCGCGTGAAAACTCTTTATTTCTTCAATATTATCGATGCTTTCTACCAATATGGCATTTCGTAGTGCACCGGATTGCATAGCCCCATTTGCTAAAGCGTGGAGTTTCTTTTGGGCTGAAAATGCGTATCCCACAATTAGTAACGAGCCGACCACTATGGGTATCACGAGTACCGGAGAAATAATGGCAATGATAATGCTAAATAACAGTACAAAAGGTAGATCAACAAATGAAACCAATGTTAGCGAGCTCAACAACCCGCGAATGGATTCAAAAGATTGTATGCCACTGGCAAATGCCCCGGAAGACGGAGGCCTATCCGCTAGGCGAATATTGAGAATTTTCTCCATTAAGGACGAGGATACTTTTACATCGATGCGACTCGCCGCAAGCTCGACGTAATAATTACGTACCATTTTGAGTATTAGGTCAGCCAATAATACAATAGCCACGCCTGAGGCTAGCATCCATAAGGTTTCGATAGCGCCATTAGGAACGACTCTGTCATATATATTCATTACGAATAATGGCATGGCAACTGAGAATAGGTTGATCACCACAGCGGATAAAATGACATCTCGGTAGAGACCGCGACATTCACGTATGACACTCCAGAACCAATGTCCAGTGGTCTTACGATTTATAGTGGGAGCACGTTTGTCAAACTGATGTTTAGGGCGTACGAATATCACTTGCTCGGTAAATAGCTGAGCTAATGTCTCGAGAGACTCGTCTACTGAGGCGCCAGGTAAGTCAGGATATATTACTTTAGCTGTTTTTTGAGCTGCGTCGAATTCTAATAACACGCAGGATTTATTCCCCTTAAGAATTAACACTGCGGGTAGTAACGAGGTATTAATTTGGGTTAATGAACGAGTGGCAATTTTTGATTTCAGCCCAGCTCGTTTTGCTGCCCGGGAAAATATTGACGGTGTTAAATCACCAGCAATTAACGGTAACCCTGAAAGCAGTACATCCTTAGAGAATGTTAAGTTGTAGTGTTCACATATTACATATAAGCAATTACTTAACTCTTCTCTTTCTAATTTCCCTGAAGGGTTTTCCATAATTCATTCTCGATAAACTTCTGTATGCGTAATTTAAAAAAATTTTAGTTATTAATTTTCATACCTATGTATAAAAATTGAAACATAAGCTGTTGATGGAATCACTTCATATATTATTTTATTTAGCCCGAGTTATAATTTTAATTAATGCTGTAAAGTAGTATTCCTTTATTTCATTAATGTTGTTTTTTAATTTTTTGGACATGAGTACTGAATATCAGATTGAATATGAGCTTTCTCTAAGTCGTTAATGTTTGGGAGGTTATTTAATGTTACATTTAAGCTTTTCACTAATATTCCGATTTCAGCCAATACATTTATTAGTGCTTGCTTTTGGCGATACTGAGCATCGATATAGGCGCGGCTCGATTCAAAATATTCGTTCTCCGCATCCAGTACGTCGAGTAGGGTACGTTGACCAATATCGAATTGATCTTTATACGCTGTTTTCACCCGACTTGAAGACAATTTGTGTTGGTTCAAAACTGGAATAAGTCTATTTGACGTTGTGTATTCATTGAACGCGATTTGAATATTTTGACGAACATCCCGGCAAGTTTTATCTCGTAGATCCTTGGCCACATTCACTTGCTCTTGTGCTTGTTTGATAGTGGCTTTATCACGCCCGCCTCGAAACAAATTATACCGAAATTGGAGCCCCACAGACCCTTCGGTTATGGTGTTGTTTAAGCCAAATTGGTCTCTACTCTGACTGCCATATCTGGCCACAAAATCTAGCTGTGGTTTATAGTTTGATTTTTGCGTTTTAACGCCTATTTTTTCAGCTTCTATGTTATGCATAGTCGCGAAAAAAGCGGGACTTGTGCGATAGGTTTGTTCAAGTATTACTGGTAATTCTTTAGCTATTACAATGCCTTGTGTTGATATGGTTTGCAGATTGTCTTTTGGTTGACGGCCGACAATACGAAGGAACCGTGCGCTCACATCATACAAGTTATTAGTGTCTGTAATTACGTTAGATTCGGACAAAGCCAAACGGCCGTTTATTTGTTCTAAATCAGCGGCACGGGATACGCCTGCGCTAACACTTTCTTCAATTTGTGAGAATACTTTTTCGTGGGTATTGAGGTTGTCGTTGGCAAGCTTAACCAGTGCCTGATATTGCTGCACGTCTAGGTAGGCAAGGGCGGTTTCTCTGGCAGTATTTTCCACACTATTGATGAACTCAAAGTACCTCACCATCTGTACCTGACGGAAGCGATTGACCTCATGTTTTACTTTAGAGCCATTGTATAAAGACTGGGTTAATACTACCTCAACATCATTGCTAGAAAACTCTGTGTCGCTGCCGTAATTACGATCTTTATACTGCGAATTTGCGACCAAATCTACGGTAGGTTTATTGCCCGCCTTGGCTGCCCTAAGGCTATGTTTAGCGGCATAAAATGTATGCCAGTTTGCTTGTACTTCAGGATTAGTCTCAATAGCGTCATAAATAGCGCTGGAAATGTCATCCGTTTCTTGAGCGTAAGTCATTGAAGATGTTAATAAAACAACAGATACGGTAAGAAAAATAAATTTCATAAATAATGCTCATGTGAAAAGGTAAATAAAATAAAGTGCGGAGTAATGGAAAAGAAATAAATTAAAATAAGTCCTCCTAAGGGGGCTGTTTTTTATTAGCATTTCCTAACGGTAGCGGTAAAAAAATATTTATCAAGTTTTAAATATTTGATGTTTTAAAGTGAGTTAATTCTTGAACTTAGGTCTTATAGACTGTGCTGATATAGACACTACAATCTAATTATTGTTGGTGGTGTTAGAGGTGTTTATGGCTGAGTTAGAATATACCGTAGAGCGTATTGAAGGTGATGATTCAATAACTGTAATTAGTGAAAACGGTGATATTCGATTTGCATCAGTGGGCGAGGTAATTAATGCCGGTGACACAATTCTATCTTTTGAAGGTGGCCAAGTTGTTTTAACGGCCGGTGGTCAAAACATTGTTATCGATAATAGCGTAGATGTTTTTATTACTGCAGATTTAGCTTCGCAACAAGGTAATCAAGATGACGAAGCGGAAGAAATCAATGTTGATGATGATTTTCTGGCAGCACTTGATGGCGACGGTGATTTACTCGACTCACTAGAGTCGACTGCTGCTGGTTCAGACTCTAGTGGTCAGGATACCGACGGTTCATCGTTTGTGCGTGTGGAGCGTATTTCAGAAGATGTTGACCCAGTCGCTTTTGAATATGCGCAAACCGGAAACGACTCAGTTCAGCTTGAGACACAAGAAGTGTCAGCAGCTGACTTTGATATTGAGTTTGACTTAGGATCTGTGATTAATGAAGTCACTCCCACCTTTGTTGGAACCACATCTGCACCCGCTGGCAGTGCAGTCGATGTGCTTATTACCGATCAAAACGGCACCACGCAGAATGTGACCAGTGTAGTACAAGACGATGGCACATTTACCGTCAATGTAGGTAACGCCTTGCCTGAGGGGACGTTCACAGTTGAAGCGAGCATTACCGATAATGCGGGTAATACCACAACAGTTTCTGTTAGCTCTTCGGTGGATATTACCGCCCCAATTATTGCTGACTTGACTGTTGAAGCGGGTAACAATACGCCAGCTATATCTGGCAGCACAGATGCCGAGCCTGGCACAGCTGTGGTAGTTACACTGATCGACGGCAATGGCGATAGTCAACTATTGAACTCAGTTGTACAAGGTGATGGCAGTTTCAGTGCCATACCTGAAAGTCCTTTAGTCGACGGCGATTTTACCCTTGTTGCGCAAGTGACGGATAACGCAGGCAATACCACATCTGCAACGATCACAGGCAATGTGGATACCACTGCACCTGTGGTGACGGATACCACAACAACCGACAACAATAGTGATACGCCTACATTTACCGGAACCACAAATGCCGAGCCAGGCAGTGCGGTGACGATGACGGTGACGGATGCCAATGGCGACAGCCAAGTTATGAATGCGGTTGTGCAAGAAGACGGAGTTATTCAGCTAGCCCAGCGAACGCGTTAGCCCAAGGGGAATTTACCCTTGTTACCGAAGTCACTGACAGTGCGGGTAACACCAGTTCTGATACGAGCACAGGCAATGTGGATACCAGCGCACCTGTGGTGACGGATACCACAACAACCGACAACAATAGTGATACGCCTACATTTACCGGAACCACAAATGCCGAGCCAGGCAGTGCGGTGACGATGACGGTGACGGATGCCAATGGCGACAGCCAAGTTATGAATGCGGTTGTGCAAGAAGACGGAAGTTATTCAGCTAGCCCAGCGAACGCGTTAGCCCAAGGGGAATTTACCCTTGTTACCGAAGTCACTGACAGTGCGGGTAACACCAGCTCAGATACGACAACAGGTAATATAGACTCCCTGCCACCAACTTTAACCGTGGACGCCCCGGATAATAGCAATGACCCGACCCCGACTATTACCGGCACAACCGACGCGCCTGTCAATTCAGTGGTTAATCTTACGATCACTGGCAATAACGGTGCTGTGCAAACACTTAACGCGACAGTGCAAGCAAACGGCACGTACAGCGTAGAGGTACCAGTAGATTTAGCGGAAGGCAATTATAGTGCTGCGGCCACGGTATCGGATACCGCGGGTAACGAGGCCATCGCCAACGATACTGGCAGCGTGGATACCATTTTACCGACGCTAACGGTAGACGCCCCAGATGACAGCAATGAC
>NZ_BAER01000012.1 GCF_000315055.1 Paraglaciecola polaris LMG 21857
TATCACCCATTAAAGGATTATTTTTAAGGCAAATAAGTGAAATATTAAATTTAGTTTGTGGCCCAACGACCTTGCGTATACGCAATGAAGACTCATAACGACTGTTTTTTATCATTCCCTTGCCAATGACAGTGTAACCAAGATTGGCTGCGAAACATTCAAGTAAGCCTCCGACACTGCCCATTGTCATTACCGCTTCGTCACTGCGTTTTGCACTGTTTTGCCATTCAAGAGCAGATTAGCAGTAACCACAACCAAGCTCACGAACGATAAATATCTTTTTGTATTGCTGCTCACTAGGCTCAACGATGACAAGATCTTCTTCTACAATCGGTAATGACACTCATTGCTCATGGCGCACCTTGTTTCCGACAAAACACTATCAATCTTGTTATTCAGAACACCTGTTATTAATTCAGCGCTGGTTGCCGTCTGAATTTTCGATTTAATTTGCGACTTCATTCGTTTTAAGTTTTTGAGGGCATCTAGCAAGTACACGCCAGCGAATGTTCCCGCTTTACCAATGATAAGCTCTCGCAGTCCTTTGTGTATTTGCTCGGCAGAACAGGCTTGGTGAGTTAAGTCGAGGGTGTGTTTAGCGTAAAATAGCTCCCCGTTGGGGTACGCTCTCGCTTTCAACCATTCATTTAAATAGCTTCACCGCCAGCTCGTTTTCAAGTTTCTGTATGCGCGTAGTTATATTCGATGGCAGGGTATGCAAAAGTACAGACACCCCCGTTGATCCCACCTTCATCTACGATCGCTTTGAAAGTACGAAGACCGAGCATTTCTATAATAATTCTTAAAGATTGAAATATAAATTCAACACTATTCAATTTTTACCAAATAAAAAAGTCCGTACACTACTCGATATTAAGAATATGTAAGAGAAAATATGAGAGATCAGCTATCAAAAGTTAACGTATATATAGCGGGAATTTGCAGTTTGATTGTCACTGCTGGCGTCGCTCGTTTTTCTTATACATCGTTACTACCATTAATGCAGTCAACTGCTGGCTTAACCGAGGTTGGTGGCGGCTGGTTGGCGACCATTAATTATTTGGGATATTTAGTCGGTGTACTAATTGTTTCAAAGCTAAATAATATCAAGCATAAATATGTTCTTTATCGGCTCTACCTAGTGCTAGCGGTGTTAACAACGGCAGCAATGGCGTTGACCACGGATATTTACCTGTGGGCAATACTGAGGTTTGTTTCTGGAATATGCACTTCTGCTGGCTTTATTATTGCGTCAGGGCTAATTCTTAAGTGGCTTGTTCATCAAGGGGAAAGAGGTGAGCTGGGCATACATTTTTCAGGAATAGGCCTGAGTATTTTTATCGCTGCAGCTCTGGTAGAAGTGCTGCTTAAACTATCCGTAAGCTGGCAATATCAATGGATTTACCTTTCGTTGATGGCGGTTGTGTTTGCTATACCTGCCTGGATTTGGATGCCTGATCCCGCCCGTAATATGCAAAATTTATTAGTTACGAAAGTAGTGGACCATCCACCGAGTAAAACCTTTACATGGCTCATAATGGCCGCTTATTTTTGTGCCGGTTACGGTTATGTCGTCAGTGCCACTTTTATCGTTGATATTGTCGAAGGCCTCCCTGCATTAAAAGGGCACGGACAGCAGGTATTTATTATACTGGGCTTAGCTGCAACACCGGCTGTTTTGCTAGCGGATAGGGTTGCAAGAAAATGGGGATACCTAAGGACGCTGTTTTTAGCTTACACCCTACAAATTGTTGGCATAATATTGCCGACACTCAGTGATAACTTACTTGTCATTGCTATCAGCGCTATTCTTTTTGGTGCCACTTTTGTTGCCATTGTCAGTCTTGTACTGACTATGGCCGGACACTTTTATCCGTCTAATCCCGCTAAGTTTATGGGGAAGATGACCTTAACATATGGTGTTGCTCAAATTATTGCCCCTGCCAGTACCGGCTTACTCGCTGCTTGGTTAGGTAATTACAATTTTGGGCTATATCTGTCGGCAGGGACTATGTTGATTGGCTCGTTACTGGTCACTTACTTAATAAAACGAGATGAGAACCCGTAATTTTAGTTAGCAGGAAGGAACAAAAAATAAGATCCTTACTCATGCACATCCCTGTGCCTGACGCTTCGCGCGCCGTTGGCGGTAGTGAATGTTCCTGACATTCCCTCTAACCTCGGGGCTTCTCACCCTCGCCTACTTACTGTCGTTTTAATTTTTCCATAAAAAAACCCGCAACATGTGCGGGTTTATTTAATATGGCGGATAGCGAGGGATTCGAACCCCCGGTAGGTTTGACCCTACGTCTGATTTCAAGTCAGGTGCATTAAACCGAGCTCTGCCAGCTATCCAATTCTTTTCTGCAAATAGACCTGATTCATCTGAAATAAATCTATTCACTAACACAACATGGCGGAGAGGGAGGGATTCGAACCCACGGTAGGTTTGACCCTACGTCTGATTTCAAGTCAGGTGCATTAAACCAAGCTCTGCCACCTCTCCGAATTGAGGAGCCGAATATTAATGACGTTTTAAGTGCTTGTAAAGCCTTTATTAGTCAAAACTTGCTGAGTGCACACAAATTAGTCACACTGACCAATTTTACATCAAGTTACTAATTTTTTGTCTAATAGTTGACGCTAGCACTTGAATAATTGAACAAAACCCCATACAAAGGCATCATAGATATATTATCTGTTTAACAATATCACTTTACCTATTGGAGGTAACAAATGGAACATCGCTCTACGTATAGCAATTCTGCTCAGGCTTCGGCTCTGCAAACAAATAAGGTTTTGCGTAATACGTACTTACTATTAGCAATGACACTCACCTTTAGTGCAGCTTGCGCAGGCATCGCTGCTGCTATGAACATCGGACCAGGGGCGGCGTTAGGCATGAACCTAGCTGCATTGGTCATGATATTCTTCCTAAACAAAGCGTCTCAAAGCTCAATGGGTATTTTGTTCGTATTTGCTTTTACGGGTTTGCTTGGGGGTTCATTAGGTTACACCTTAAACTACTATGCTGGCTTCCAAAACGGACCTGAAATGATCATGCAAGCCTTCGGTGCAACCGCTTTGGTATTCTTTGGCTTATCGGGTTACGTACTGACTACTAAGAAAGACTTCTCCTTTATGGGCGGCTTCTTGATTGTTGGTTTGATTGTTGCGGTTGTCGCATCACTTGCTAACTTGTTTTTCCAAATACCTGCGCTTAGCTTAGCCGTAAGTGCTGCTATTGTATTTATTATGTCGGGCTTCATCTTGTTTGATACTAGCCGTATAATTAATGGTGGTGAAACCAACTACATTCGCGCGACAGTGTCTATGTACCTAAATATATATAACCTGTTCACTTCTATTTTGCACCTTTTAGGCGCATTCGGTGGCGATGACTAATCGTTAACATGTTGCAAAAACACCCCGCTTAGTCGGGGTGTTTTTATTTGTATTAACCAATAGGTATTTCTCACTATGGCAGCCTTTAGTTTACTCGTGACACACGCTCCTTTTGAACAGCAATATGCATTCAGTGCCTATCGCTTTGTGCGCAGTGCACTGAATTTAGGTCACGAAATTAAGGGCGTATTTTTTTATCAAGCAGGCGTGCAAAATGCAAATCGTTTTCAAGCAGGTCACAGTGATGAATTTGATCTTTACGCCGCTTGGGTCGAATTAGGTACCCAATTCGCTATCCCATTAAACGTCTGCGTCACCGCAGCCAATCGACGTGGCGTCATAAACAAACAAGATGCCATTGAAAATAGCCAACAAGGTTTTAATCTCGCCGAACCATTCGCAGAGGTCGGCCTTGGCAGCCTAGTTGAGCTAATGCAAGTGAGTGACAGGGTGATACAGTTTTGAGCGCAAAAAGTGTTGGCATCATTAATACTACTGCCCCCTACGGCCTATCTAATGGTCAAGAAAGCCTAGATTTAGCGCTGGCGACAGCCAATTTTGGTCAAGAGGTCTCTTTATTTTTTATCGACGACGGGGTTTTTCAGTTGGTTAAGTATCAGCAACCCATTCCAGAACAGGGCAAAAATTACAGTAAAACGTTCCCAGCCCTCACATTTTACGATATCGATAATATTTACGTATGTGAGCAAAGTCTCAACGCTCGTCGGTTAGTACTGACAGACTTATGTATTGAGGTAATAGCACTGCCCTATGAAGAGCTGAGCGCCCATATGATGCAACTTGATCACCTGATGAGGTTCTAATGACACTGCATATTATGAGTACCAGTCCCTTTGTCTCAAACGTGGTTGAAAATGTACTTAGCCGCTGCGTGAAAGATGATGGCATCATATTAATTCAAGATGCTGTGTATTGTTTAGCGCACCTTCCTACCTTGAATGCGCTCTTCGACTTGCATAAAAACAAAGACATCGCCTGTTATACATTAGAAGATGATATGACAGCCAGAGGCAGCTTCTTCGCTCACCGCAAAATAGACATCGCCCCTACAGACTTTATTAAGCGCGTTAGCGTCGAAAAATTTGTAACCTTAACCCTAGAGCACCATCAAGTAATCAGTTGGTAACCGGGCCGCTTTACAATACGTTAGGAGTTAGCAAAACACGTGACTGGTTTTATAGAATTTAATGGGCAACAAATATCAGTGGATAAAGCAGGTTATTTACTGAGCATCGAAGATTGGTCCCCTGATTTAGCGCCAATATTGGCCTCAAGTGAAGGAATTGAGCTTACGGAGAGTCATTGGGAAGTGGTTAACTTCGTGCGTGAATTTTATTTAGAATACAATACTAGTCCCGCCATGCGGGCATTGGTTAAAGCAATGCAAATTAAGTTTGGTCCTGAAAAAGCGAATAGCCGATATTTGTTTCGTCTGTTTAAAAAAGGGCCTGCTAAGCAAGCGACCAAAATAGCCGGTTTACCCAAGCCAGCAAAATGCCTGTGAATCACTAGCAGCCGAGGCTACTTTCAATACGTTACAGTACCCATAAAAAAGCGCGGGCTTTGCTTAGTTTA
>NZ_BAER01000011.1 GCF_000315055.1 Paraglaciecola polaris LMG 21857
GTAAAGCGTGATATCAGCCGTTACTTGATGGATTACTACAATTGGCAACGGCCACACACATTCAATAACGGGCTGGCTCCTGCAAAAGCAGAGAGCCAACCTATTTTACAGTCCGGAATTAGTTGACCACTACATACATCAGACTCTAACCCCCAGAATTTTTTATGATTAGAGTATTGCCTTACTGCCCTAAAAGACTCAAGTTAATATTTCAATTTAGGCGTCAGTAAAATAGAAACGTTTAAAATTACTGACGCTTACATGGCAGCTTAGCTCACTGACAGAGCTTAACTATATTCGAATTGTTCTCTTTTACCAGTTCCCCTAACTTAACGCTATTAGCCTGAAGTTCTTGACCGTAGAAGGAGAAATCTTCACTCGAGGCGCTAACTATCTGTTCCAACCGCAAGGAGCGATTAAACGGGAAAATGCTCCAATCCTGTAAAAAACTATTTACTTTGAATATATTAGGATTGAGCCCAAAATGAGGGACGTTGAACGCCATCGCCGTAATAATTCCATGTAGACTAGTTCCAATAAATAGCTTGGCATTTTTAATGATATACATTATTTCCCATACATTTAGTTTTTGTAAAAGCAGTCCTTCCCCATCGAGTCTTTTTTCGATTTTTTTTAAATATTGCAAATCGTCATGCCCTGATGCGTAACCTATCGGTAGGAGCACAACCTTTTCTTTCCTTATTTTTGCGATCTGAATTAACGCTTCGACTACTTCAGTCTCATCCGCTCCCACTTTATGAGGTGATGCCTGGAAACACAAGTATGGCTTATCTTTAACGTTTTTTATGGACTCTTTAATTTCTTTATTTAAAAAGTCGGAACTGACTAACTCCGAAATCAAAAATACCGAATCAGGGTAAAGGGCCGCATTAATTGTACTTTTTAAATTTTGCTGTGTTCGCTTATCTCTAACAGAAATATAATCAGCAGATTTCAACCTGTTCTTTACATCTGTTTCGTTCTTGACAGAAAGGCCTGATATGCCACCACCTACCGTATTAAAAGCGAGTTTTATCCTATTCTTAAATGCGCTCTTCGGTGGGACATAAGGGAACTCCCAACGAGTACCGTATATCTTATTAGTCAATACATTCAAATGTCTACGAAGCAAGTACTTACCCGCTTTCACAATGGCATGAGAAAAACGCGTATTTTGCATGTGCGTTAACAATGTGAGATTAGTAGCGCACAACACCTCACCACCAATTACGATTAAAAGAGAGTCGTCAGGCGTTGAATCTAAGAGGTGAGCAATCTTAGTTGTCTTAAAACAGGTATATCTAGAAAGATCTGAATTACCGATTGCGCAATACTCAATCTTATAATCATTTAAAAGGAGTGGATGATACTTTTCAATATAAAATTGAAATATAATTGGCATTAAGTTATCACCGTAATTATACCTATCGTACGCGCCGTAAAATATTATCTTTTTCTTTTGCTCAGCATCATTCATTCTACCAATACTTTTCATAATCTATATACTTCTCAATTTCGACTGCAGGCCATTATTTTATGTCGCTATATTTAAAAAGCTCAATATCATAACTTTATAGCGTAAACTTTCAAGATTTCAGATTAGCTCGAGCACTCGCAATCCATGATTTAAAAAATCGAATTCTTTCAGCTAATAGCTCTAAAACTGATGTATCTCGTGCTGAATTTGTAGCTATCGAAAATCGCTTTAAAAATTCAAGATTCATTTTTCTGCTACCAAATGGAATTTTTGTTTTAGACTCATTTTCGCCTGTATTTATCTTCCAACAAGTCAATGGTCGTACTATTTTTTGTAAAGGATAATTTAAGGATGCCATGTAACGTCTAACAGCAATATGGTCACCAAGAACTTGCTCAAGAACATATGGATCGCAAGCCTTTAAAAATGCTGAATGTGTCGTCACTTTTAGATTTTCTGATGCTCCGCAAAATAACGCGTTGGTTAACACTTTCCCAGAGAGAATTAAACTACTACCACAATACCTATTAAATCCATACTTCTCTTGCGCTTTTCTATTGAACATATCCAATAGATACCCGCGCTCTAACCAATATCCACCAGGTGAATTTTTCCAATCCTGTTGATATAAGTATTCAACACAATCATTACTAACAAGATCGTCCGCATCTAAAAGAAATAAATAATCCGGAACGATTTCAGCGTTTGCGGTCTGTATGGCAAATGCTCGTTTTACCCCTTTATCGAATAGCACTTCCTTCCGATTGCTTGGTAGTGGGCAATCAATAGCACAAAACCGAACTCTAGGATCTAATATATCTAGCTTCGGCTCCACGTTACAACCAATGTAGACTCTAAATTCGCCATTCGTTTGATTGAGTAACGATTCTAGAGTTGCCTTGAGTAGTTGAACAACATGGTTATAATCGTTTGTGGAATCTGGATGTCGAAATGCAATAATAAATGCGATCATTAATTTACCCTTTATTTTTATTCAACTTAAATACTGTTTTTATTTTATCCATTACCCGTAATGAAAAATAAACGATAAAATACCCAGCATCCATTAGATATAAATAGGTCTTACCGTAATAAGGCGGTGGGGTCGAATTTTCACAAGCATGTAGGTAACTTGATGCCACACTGTCAATGTTCACTCGCCACTTTTGAGCATCACAAAAGTCACTCACATTCTGTCGATAGTCATCCGACACTAAATAACTTAATTCATCCAATTTTGCTACTTTAAGACCTCTTTGTTCGAAATACTTAAACGAAAAAGAATGCTCAGAGCAAGCGAAAGGGATCTTATTGTAAATAAACTTTTGTGCCTTCGTTGGCGGCTTCAAATTATGCGCGAAAGAATTCATTTTGGTATCAAAAGCGGCAATACAAGTCTGCATTAGTTCTGCTTGTTTTTGTTCCGACCATTGTTCAATGAAAACGCCTGAGATATACACTCCGTCATCAGACTTTTTTTCTATTGAATATTTACAATCAATTTCTCTTAAGCTTTTATCTAAATAATTTTCGTAATACGGCAGTTTTTCCAAATCAGATAACGCTCGTATTTTCAATTCTGGTTTGATTTTTTTTACAAACTTAAGCAAACTCGGAATGTACTCCAAATGCCCTACCCATAAAAGCTCATTAACCTTAGTAAAATCGCTACATTTATCTAACTCGTATTTCAGATAGTGCTCAATAAAAAATTGTGGGGAATCAGAGACCTTAGAAATTAGCTCACCCACTTTGTCGTTATGAATAAGGAAACCAGAAAATAACTTCAAACGATTTCTGTAACGCCAAAAAACATACTTAGAATGAAAAATGTCGACAGGAGCATAAATGACTTTAACTCCTCGCTCAATCTTATCAATCAACCAATCTATCTTTGGCATCAATTTAACCAAAATAATACAGTCAGCTTCTATTTGTGTATTGAAACTGCCAAACTTTTCAACTTTTATTCCATTATTCAAAAGGTGATTGGCAATATCAACTCCAACCCAATTACTTGAAGGGAGTCCAACTAGAGGGCCAATTGCTATGCTCCCTTTGAAATCATCATAATTTTTTTTACTTGTATCCATGCGATACCCTAATTATTAATTTTTATAAGCTACAGTGGTACTCTTGGTTTTTAAAAGAGTAATCAAAGAGTCTGCTTAAACCTTATTATTGAAGGTACTAAATTAAATCTTTAGAAACCTTTTAACCCCTGCAATATAAGACAAAAATAAAACACATTCATAGCGACGTTTATTTAAAAATATCAACCCAAGTAACGCTATTGAATAAATAATAAAAAATATGAGACAACCTAATATAAGTTTAGCAAGCCAATGTATTGAATCTGATTCAAATGCAGTTATAGTAAGCAATGCTAAAGATGATGCAATGATCGGTAACATAAATAAAATCAAGTCAGCTAATTTGAAGAAACCATAACGAACTTGAAAATATGACGTAAAGATGAATAAACTAAAAACGGCTATCAAAACACGAGTAATTGCAAATTCTTCAAGGTCACTACCTATTATGGTATATAAAATCCCGATCGTTAACACTGTCATGCAAGATTGATAATACACAATTGGCTTATAGCCCCCTTCAGCAAGTATATATTCAGAAAGCACTTTAAAAATCACGCCAGGAACCATCATGAAAGCCAAAATTGAAAAAATATAAGCGTGTCTCCCCCATTTATCACCCAAAAACAATAAAACGATTTCTTGATTAAAGTATACCATTAACGTTGTTAGGGGAATTACTAGCGAGAGCAACATCAGCAATACTATATTCAGCTGATAGGCTTGAAAGTTTTTCTCTCTGATTGTAGTTGAAAAAGTTGCTAATAAAGGATCTGTAGCCGGGGCGATTAATTGTGTTAACGGCATACTGGATAGATTTTTAAACATGGAATATATACCTATCATCTCTAGATTAAAATACTTCGCAACTAACACCGAGTCACCTTCCCCTCGCGCATACCCCACTATACTGTTAGCAACCACCCATTGAGAAAATTTCATCTGTTGAGATATATTCACTAGTTTAAATCGCGGTTTATGGCTGCAAATAAAGTGAGAAAATATACATGGTAATAAGTAAGACAACACAACCCCTATTAACATTGCCCAATATGTTCGCTCAAAATAGACGATAATCAACACGGTTATAAATGACAATATTTTGGAAGTCACATCTATTTTAAATAACGGTTTATAATTTAGATTACGGGACATAATCCAAACGCCGGGATTGCCTAGGCACCCAAAAACTAGAATAAGAGATAGAAAGCGCAGCGGCGTCTCTATTTCGGGTTTACCTAAGAAGGAGGCAATATTTGAGGAAAACGTAATAAAAAACAACCATAGACTTAGCTTAATACCTATATTGAGCGTCCAAGCGGTGTTTAATATATCATCATCAATATCTTGTATTCTTATAATGTATTGTTTAGCGCCTACATCGCCTAATGAGTTAAAAAGAAAAACAGCGAGAGTGCATATAGAAACGATACCAAAATCTTCTGGCGTCAAAATCCGAGCCAGAATCAGCATACTGATTACGCCTAATCCTCTTTGTACTAATTTTGTAGAACCTGTATAAATAATGCTATTTACGGTTTTAGCGGTAAGTGACATTGAAATTTCAAACCTTTTTTAGATATGATTCTTTCAACTCCTTATAATATAAGAAGAAAAAAGCATACTTCATCTATTTATCATTTTAAATCAAAAAAATGTATCAACTATCAATATCAAAAGCCTATAATTTAGTTGTGTGCAATAGGTAATATACATTCTGTCAATTCTTTATAGCTGTCTTCGTAAATAGACGAGTTACTGTCTAAGTAGACCATCCCATGCAAATCATTTACCTTTACAGCTAAATCAGAACGCCAAGGGCGATTGTTAGATAGTTCGTATTTCTTAATCGCGTTCCCCATAATCTCAGTGCCTACCCGGCTGTTACGATTCTGCATAACATATACATTTGGCTCCATCTCATGTTCACGAGATATAATTTTTTCGTAGACTTCTTGGAAGTCACTTTCGCTCGCAAAATATCCTGTGTTCGGATTAATAAAGTCGTAATGCTCACCATAATTGTGACCTTTGCGCATAATAACAGGCGTCCCACAAAACATGCCTTCAATAATAGCTCGATTGTTTCCCTCAAACTTCGACCATAATACGTTTACTTTGGCCCTTTTTTGCAATTCCGACACTTCTTTAGGAGTGATCCATTCAAATATTTCTATATTTTTCTCGATACCATTTAGCACCGCCAGATCAACTATTTGTTCTTTGCTTATATCTACGGGGTAACCTACCAAGGTAATTTTCAGTCTTGGCTTGCTTTTTACCAACGGGGATATCGCTTTAAAAAATGCACCATGACGTTTAAATTTAGCCCAAGCGGCTACCATAAGAATGTCAATATCTCTTTCACCCGAAACAGGTGGCACGAAGTTATTGTGATTGATAAACCAGCTAGGACCGACTTCAATAGGAATGAGATTGCAATCTAACCGCTCAATAAAATGTTTGTCTCGCTTTTCATAAACTTGAAGAAATACCGGTGCTTTTACCAATGTATAAGCGAGGATATTTTCTTCACAAAACCCCGCCCAACTTGGTTCTAAAATAATGTTGAACGACCTTGTCACTTTTTCCACATCAAAAAAACGTAAAAACAATGGAAAGTAGTAACTATAATTAATGATCAGTGCACCTTTTTCATCACCATCAGGTTTTTTCAACACAGTGATAATGCCATCTAACATGGTTTCTGGCTGCTTAAAAAACTTTTCGGTGTTATCTAGAGCAGGTAGATCATTAATGAATTGGCGACTAACTTCCTGACCTAATTGAGGATGCTTTTTAAAGTAATATTGCGCGATCAGTGCGCCCAGCTCATCGCTACCAGCCCACCCACTCCGATAAATATTGCTCGCGACTTTGAATGCTAAACTGTGTTTATTTATTTTCTGAAGTACGATAATCACACCATGACAAGCGACGACTAAGGGATACTTGAGATGATTATAATCGTACTTAATGAACTCAATGATACGGTTGAGCAACAAGTTAATCCTTAATTTTATATTCATTATCGATACATCCTAATATTGATGATAAGTCATCTGCAGTGAAGTATTATACTCTGAGAGCGCTGAAACCTAGCTATTATACAACGGTTCGTTTTTATGTAAGTAGGGCTTAAAGAACTCTTTTTATATATCGGTAGGTTCACCCGTTAAACACAGATGTCTGTTACGCTCTTGTTATCCCATGTGATGTATAGTGGAAATGCTCGAAATATTTTTTTAACATCTACTTTTAATTACTCGAGCGGGATTTCCCGCTGCAATTGAATAAGGTGGAATATCATTAATGATTACCGATCCCGCCCCTATCACGCTATTTTCCCCGATATTTGCCATAATCATAGCACCATTACCAATCCAACAATTTTGGCCAATATTAATTTTTTCGAAGGTCCCCGATTGATCCTTAATAGGCACGAACAAATCATCAAAACTGTGTTGCCCTTTACCACTCATAAC
Organism: Paraglaciecola polaris LMG 21857; assembly: GCF_000315055.1. Lineage (GTDB taxonomy): Bacteria > Pseudomonadota > Gammaproteobacteria > Enterobacterales > Alteromonadaceae > Paraglaciecola > Paraglaciecola polaris. Next base: position 7,056 of record NZ_BAER01000011.1, read on the forward strand.
ATGCACACCACTTCCGATAAGAGTATTTTTTCCTATACTACACTTACCAATATTACACTGAGGTCCTATATAAACCCCTTTGGCTATGTCTGTGTCACGTTGCGATAACAACACCAGAAATGAAACCACCGCGTCTGGACTGCACGACGTCAATGTGAAACGATAAAATCCAGCGCGCAAATAGACACTAAGCTTACCTGGTAATAAGCTCAGAAACTGACTAAAACTGGTAAATACTGCGTCCTTATTTAACACTACACCAAGCATGAGACAAATCAGAGTGAGGGGGGAAATAAGCAGCGCGCAAATAATATAAAGTATGCGCTTAACAATTTGTTTCATCGATTTCCTTTGTTAATGCTAAAAGGTCAACAATAGGACTTAATTGCCCTTCCCAAGAGTACTGCTGTTCTATTAACCGTAAGGCTCGTTTGCCAATATCTGCAGCCTGACCAGGGTTTTCGGATAAGAAGACTATTTGCTCAATAAATTCAGACGCATCTGACGCAATTAATATATCTTTGCCTGATGAGCAATTAATACCCTCAGCTCCCATTGAAGTCGATATTACTGGCAATGCACAAGAGAATGCTTGCAGTACTTTATTTTGTACACCACGAGCAAGCCGAAATGGCGCAACGAAAATATCAGCAGCATGGTAATAAGGTAAAATATCATCCACAAAACCTGTAACTTCGACGCCGAGTTTGGTTTTCAATGCTATAACTTCGGTATTGGGGCTCATTCCAGCAATAATGAATCGCGCATTTGGATATATTTCGGTGATCTGTTGCCAGCAATTTTCTACAAACCACACAACGGCATCTACATTAGGTTTGTAATCCATCACCCCGGTGAATAAAATAACTGGCTCGGTGTTCACGATTTTGGTTTTAGGTGGGTAAAAGGTTTTGGTATCTAATCCATTTCCGAGTACTTGAACATTGTTTACATCAGCAACGTGACGTTTAAATAAATCAACTTCTGCTTGAGCTATCAAATAACAAACATCAAATTTACTGACTATTTGGCGTTCAAACTTAGACACCAGCATATGTTCTCGGTGATAAACCCAACTCATAGGCAAGCGACTGCCTCGTTGGTACTGAGCCCATTTGTCAGAATCTACATCCATGAAATCCATGATTAACAGAGGGTTCATTACTGCAGACATCAAAACTTCACTTTTAAAAATATATTCAGCCATCGAAGATGCGCTACAGATAATGGCATCGATTTCATGACTCGATATAAAGCTGTCAAAGTCGGCTTGCAAACGCTCAGTGTAAAAATTAGTCACACTAAGAGATTTACCGGTAAGCAAGCCTTTTAACATTCGAAATGGTTTAGCGCTTAAAGGGAAAGATGAAACAGACTGACATATGCTTTGCTGATTTAAAGATCTAAAATGACTTAATTCTTCGTCGTGCTCATAGGGTGAAAACAAATGAATCTCATGGCCTAGAGATGCAAGAAATTTTACTTGGTTAAACGTTCGAATTTTCTCCCCTTTATTCGGCGGGTAAGGAACTCGGTGAGACAGTACAACGATATTCATATGTATTGGGTCTAATTTAGTGTTAATGAGTTACTACTGAATAACCCTAAAAGCTTTGGAGTCGCTGAGGAGTCCCGATTGGGAAATAAAACCTACCCTGACTGCGCAACCGATTATTATTTTTGAATATTGTCGCATAAGCAAACATAAATCCCAAAACTTTGTCTGCATGATTTTTTTAAAGGTTAACTATTTACCTAGGCAAACGGTATTCCGTTAGTTTTATAAATCTCGTTAATTTGTGTGTATTTTATAAACTCGTATGACCGGAGCGGCTTCGTACTCACTTTGAAATTTATCTTCATTAGCAAAAACAACATAAAGTAACTTTTTCTCTATATTATAATCGGCACCAATAATATACGGATTCGTATTCGACTTATCGAAAAAACCGTATTGATAAGGCCGTATTTGATATGGTTGCTTTTTACCTGTTTTAACGGATAAGAAATCATCAACATCGAATAACCAAAAATAGTTATAACTATCTCCCGCTTTGAGTGAACAAGGGCCACCACATTTTCTACCTTTACCTTCATCTTGGGTTATTTTGTAGCCGATGCCCGAGTTATGTCCACCTGACTTACCAATAACAAGATAACTCGAAGTGCGCGGTATGATAAAACCATAGTATGCTGAGGATAGTTCGGTCCAAAGATTATTCTTGAGGGATTCATTATATTGGTCTTCAACAATCGGGTGCTTAAGACTAAAATCCATCAGATCGGTGGTAAGAATCAATCCCGATTTGTCCTCACTATTCAATACCCCCCAAAAATGTGCGGTAAAAGCACTTGGGCCGATACTCAATCGTGAATTAATTGGCAATGTACTCGCATTGCCAACAAGGTATTCCGAGTCCAAATCTTTCTGCCAAGTTTGCGGTATTTTACTAATCCAACCCGCCGCATGCGCAGCACCTTGTAACTGAAAAAATCCGTCTATTTCACTTTCTTCTAAATCATCAGGCTCTCTGACGATAAGTGTCGTATCTCGCACATTTGCATCTGCATCGTAGTATTCCATACCGTTGACCACTAATTGACCTTCGATTTCACTCATACCGGTAACACGGTTTATTTTCTGTGGATTACTTGAACTAGCGCAGGGAAATAAAGTACTAAAAGGCTGCTTAAATATAGCAAAGGGCCATTCACCAATCTTTTTCGTTGTATTAATCTCAGGAATTTCGAACTCTGCAATAGCCTGATGTTGAGCATGTCCGACCATAAAAAAAGAATTTTTAGAAGGTCGCAATGCAATCACTCCTTGGGAGTAGGCTATTCTCGACACTCCCTTGGTAGTGAGCGGTAACCTAAAGCCTCCAAGATATTCTACCGACTTTGGCGTCAGCTCAAATAGAGGCCGATTAATGGTATTTTCTGCATAACTAGACCAAGAGGTTAACACTAACGCCGTTAACCATAGTCGAAAATCGAACAAGTTTTTTATCATTTCATTCATTTAAAATTCATTTAGTGTCAAAATGCGTTAGCTCGTCATTATAGTCACTTTTAACATGAAATTTAGTGAGAATACTATGACAAACCGTATTTTATTAAAAGCAATTAGTAAGTTAGGTAAAAAATGATCAGTGTTTTACTTTTTTTAAGCAGTTTTATTGGTAGTTTTCTACTGTCATTTCGCCACGCCCCGATATTCGCTTTTGTACTGTATCAGCTTATATATTTCTTTAACCCTAAGAATCGTTGGTGGGGTTCCAATGTACCTGATTTAGGCTATTCTTTTTTTACTGTTGTATTTATGGCGATTATTTTACTTGTCAACTGGCCTGACGCGCAGAAAAATAAATTGACACAGCTTCCTTCATTCCGTTGGCTGTATTTTTTCGTCGCTATCTATAGCGCCGTATATATCTGGTCAGCTTTTCCGAGCTATCACGTCGAGGCATTAGTTCCGTTAATTAAATCTGCCATTATTATGAGCATTGCTTTTAAGCTTTGTAATAGCCCTAAAGCACTGGACTATATGTTGTACGGCTATGCCGCAGGTGCAGCTTACCTAGGCTATTACATCTTCCAAGTAGGTAGAAATTCCGGTGACAGAGTAGAAGGAATTGGCATGGTTGATTCACCAGACGCTAATGGTGTTGCAGCAGCGATAGCTCCTGCAGCGGTAGCCTGCTTATTTTACTTTTGGCGCAACAATCTAATTAAGCACAAGCTACCGTTTATTGTAGCGGGAGCTTTTATCGTCAACGCCCTTGCTTTAATCAATAGTCGTGGCGCTATGCTGGGTCTCGCCGCAGGAGGCGCTTATTTCATGTGGCGTTTATTTTTTGCCCCTGTGCAACGTAAAAATCAAAAGCTTACGGTGATTTTTATAGCATTTGCAGGGTTAGCCAGTCTGATCTATGTTGCTGATAAAAGTACTATAGAACGAATATATTCCATCTCCCAGGAATCCGAAGTGGTCGAAAACCGAGAAACAGGCGCAACTCGCATGGTTTTTTGGGCTGCCGCATGGGACATGGCCAAAGACCATCCGCTTGGTTTAGGCCGTGGTGGATTTGAAATTAATGCTCCTTTATATATCCCGCGCAACATAAATACGGGGAGAAGCCGCAACCGTGCCGTTCATTCTTCATGGTTTGAAGCATTATCAGAAGCTGGCTATTTGGGCTTGTTTACAATGTTAATGATCGTTTTAACGAGCTTTCTGATGACAAAAAAATGTAAAAAATTACTCAATGCGCCAAACCATTTAGAAGACTACTTCAAGGTAATATGCATTGAGTCCATGTTAATAACCTTCGTGATTACCATGACATTCCTCAATCGAATGCGGGCTGAAATATTTATGTGGTGTATTTTGTTTGTCGCTTGTGCATACAACGTTTATTACTTACGCAAACTCCACCTAAATAGTGATGCTAGTGAAAACCGAACAACAGAATTGACGTGAATCAATACGACTATGTCATGAAAACACTAAACGGCAATTAACTTTTAAACACAAATTGGACTCATTGATGAGAGAGTACCTAGCTAGCGTTTTTTACAATGTTCGAATATATATTTTCGTAGTCATATTGGGAATTTCCCCACTGCTTGCTCGCGCTCAAGATGATGTTAGTACTCGCAAAAAAATATACGTTTCTGATGTATCCGAGTTGTACCTAGCACTAGACAAAGCTAATCACAGCGGTAAAACAGATATCAGGCTTGCCCGTGGCACGTATCAATTAACGAAAGCCTTAGTGGTTTCTGGCCCGTATATAAGCCTTATAGGTGACCCCACAGCTCCCAATGAGGTTCGCATTATCGGCTTAGGGATGCGCTCTCTACCACAAATAGAAAATATCATTAGTGTCACGGCAAAAAATTTCATCCTAGATGGAATTACGCTTTCCGACGCGGGTAATCATTTGGTTCAAATATCAGGGGAGTACAACGCTGACTTTCCTACCTTAAAAAACTGTATTTTGCAGGACAGCTTTCAACAACTGGTAAAAGTATCTTCTAGCGAAGCGTCTAAGCATACCAGTGACTATGGCATCGTCGATAATTGTGAATTTAAATATACAAAAGGTATAGGTCCTAACTTTTATATAGGTGGAATCGATGCTCACGGTGCACGTGGATGGGTAGTTTCAAACAATCGCTTCAGAGATATCGCCAGCCCCAGTAAACGTCCGGCAGAGTTCGCTGTGCATTTTTGGAATGGTGCAAGCAATAACACAGTAGAAAACAACACCATTATTGACTGCGACAGGGGCATTGGATTCGGTCTAAAAGGAAAACCGGCTTCTGGTGGTGTAATTATTAATAATTTAATCGTGCATCAGGACAATAACGATCCAAGCGCTGATGTAGGAATACTGTTAGAACAATCCCCAGATACGCAAATATTAGATAACAGGATTTATTTCGCTCACAGTTATCCAAACGCCATCGAATATCGCTTTAGCGAAACGGTAAATGCGGTCATCGTCGACAATATAACCAACAAACCGATCCGAAAACGTGATGGAGCTAAAGCTTCGCTTATAGGCAACAAACGAGAAAAAGAACCAGCAAATATACTTACCGCGGATGAACTTTATTTATTGTCGCTGCGAAAATAAAACGCAATGGTAAACGCGTTTAATAATCAGACTAAAATGTCTGTTCATGTTAATCGGGGAAAACCTGATTAATGAGCAAAAACTTCTCGACCAGCATTTCGTTAAACAACCGCTTATCTTGCTCTAAAGTGCTGTATTCGCTTTCCATTGAAAGCATCACTAAACCACTGCCGGTATGCTGCCCTAGCATGATCTGGTAAATTTCATAAAGCTTCGCAACGTTTTTATTGCTAGAAACCTTACCATCGACCATATACCAATAACCAAGTAGGCGAACACTGCGAGAGTTGACGATTTGACTGACTTCGAGCGTTTCTCCATCAGGTGAGTTCGCTGAATAGCTAGATTCGAGTGTCCAAGAATCTTCAAGGTACATACGGTTGGCATAGCTTACGAGCTCTCCATGACCTTTTGGATACCAAACTGCATATAAATCAATTTGTTTTGCTTTGTAATCAAAGCTTGTTTGTTTTTTATCGAAATAATCAACGAATTCTGGCTGCCAATTAGTTGCAACGACACTATTAGGTATCAGCAATTTATTGAGCTTGTGAGGTGACGTACCAGAGGATAACTGCCCCTGAATAACTTGATACCAACCGAAAACCATGATCATCAATACTGTAATAGCTCCACAGGCTTTAACGTAATCACTTTTCGATGTTACATGCACAGGAGAAAATGATGCCTCAGGTATTAGCTCAGATGACTTTTCTCGAATCAATTCACCTAAGGCAATCAAACAAATAATAACAAAACTGAAGAATACCCATCCATATATAAGGTGATCTGCGCCAACGGCATGTTCCATATTAGTCAGATGGCCAGTTAAGATGATACCGAAAACGCGAATGGCATTAGCAATAATCGGGAATAAAATCGAAATCAATACAAAGGCAGTTCGACGAACAGTCGATTGCATGTTCATATAGGCATACAAACAACCTATGACTATAGAGGCTATAAAAAAGCTGATCCCAGAACACGCTTCAGCTACCAGAAAGCGTCCTTCAGGAATTTCAATATACAAGCCACTTCGATAAATAGGTACGTTCACCCACTGCAACATCATCACAGAAAGATCTGCTGTAACCTCTTGTAGCGTAGGTATTAACTCTTCACCAATGGGAATGCAAAAGAGAATAAAAAACAGCGGGAATAAAATCTTTTTTGCTTGCTCATTACCTAACAAAAACCACACACTAAAGGGCAAAAAGGTAAAAGTAGCAATGTGCATAAATAATTGTACACCACCTGATAAGCCAACTGCATACAACCCCGAGCTAGCAATACAGAGAATTAATACCCAGTAATTAGGCTTTATCGCTGATAACGCAAGTTGTTCTCGTTTCTGATAAATAAAATATGCACTGGCGGGAAGAACAAACAAGCAATGATTGAATGTATCAGAGATGAGCCAGATATCTAACGCAGTCACAAGGCCCTGCCAAAATATGAGCACCCATATGACTAGGATAAGCAGCAATGCTATGACACCCGATTGCGAATGGCGTATGGGGGAATAATTCACATTAGCATCACTCATTGGAAAGACTCCTTTCTTTTCCCATAATCTGGTTATTTAGCCGAAATATTATATACATCCTTCATGGTTCCCCATGAAAAATCATTGAGTAAACGTTCCAGCTTCCCCTGGGTTTTATTGAGATTCACGTAATGTCGAAACCTAGATTTAAGGGGGGCATTAACCATACGAGGTTGATCAGCGTCTATTTCCCATGGGTGAAAATAGAAAGAATAAGGCTGCTTCTCTTTCTTGAGATAACTACTAATTAGAGTTTTTGTTAAAGTATAGGGATACAAACGGAAATAGCCGCCTCCCCCAATAGGTGTTTGCCGCCCCATCACTTTATGTGTAGGAATAGGGATTTCAATAATGCCTTCTTTACGCATGTAGGCAAAACGCGGCCAGTCTGGCGAGCCGTATAAATCATGTTTCACTGGATATGTACTAGAACTATATTGAAAACCTAGTTCAGCTAATACTTCAAATGCCCATTCATTGTCATAGCCGATAGAGAAACTCGGCGCTCGATAGCCCGTTAGTTTCTCACCCAGAAGATCTTCGAGGTGATCTTTAGAACGGGTAACATCAGCAGTGAACTGTTCACGGGTCTGTTCCGTCGCTCGTCTATGGGCATATCCATGGCTAGCAATTTCATGACCTTGAGCGTGTATTTCTTTAATTAACTCCGGATACCGCTCGGCTACCCAACCTAAAACAAAAAACGTTGATTTAACGTTGTGCTTAGCAAACATATCAAGCAATGTACGCGTATTTTTATCAACTCTTGGTTGATAATCTTTCCATTGTTCAGGCGTAATGACTGATTCGAATGCAGAAACGTGAAAAAAGTCTTCCACGTCCACTGTCATCGCGTTTAACACATTCCCTGACATGATTATCTCCCTTTGCCAAATAGCACAACTTCAACGGTTCGGATTAAGATAAGAATATCCAACATTAAACTTTGATGCTTAACATAATATAAATCGAATTTTAACTTTTCCATGGAATCTTCGACACTGGCACCATAAGGATAATTAAGCTGTGCCCAGCCAGCTAAGCCAGGTTTGACATTATGTCTTTGGTTGTAATAAGGAATTTCGCGAATCAGTTGCTCAACAAATTGCGGACGCTCTGGACGTGGACCAATAAATGACATTTCACCTCGAAATACATTTAGTAACTGTGGAAGTTCGTCGATACGATATTTCCGAATAAACTGACCAACACGAGTAACACGATCATCATTGGTTGTCGCCCATTTAGCACCGTCTTTTTCGGCGTCAGGGCGCATACTTCTAAACTTAATGATATTGAATAACTTACCATTAAGGCCTACACGCTCTTGTTTATAAAATACTGATGCTTTCGCACCACTATTATCTTCAAAATAGATGACAATCGCGGTTAGTAACATAAACGGCCAAGCCAGCATCAACACGATAAATGCAATAATACTGTTCAAGCCATAGTCTATAGCATCTCTAAGGTAGTTCTGTGAATTGAAACCATTAGAGTAAATCACCCAACTAGGGTACATAAGATTAACTACAATTTGCCCAGTTTCACGTTCCATAAAATCCAGTAAATCAGTGACTTCAACGCCACGTAATCGACAATCAAACAATATTTCTACTGGTAAAGTGCCACGTCTTTGGTCGCATGCAATGACCACTTCATCAATGTCATTATCCGTGATGAAATTACGAAAATTTTCGTCGACTTTAACATGTACTAATTTTTCGTTTTGGATGCCTTCCTCACGATTATCACCTGGGATAGGTACAAACCCTAGTAGTTCGAAGCCAAAGCGATCGACTTCCCTGCGCATGCGTTTTTCGATAATTGATGCCCGCTCGCCGGCTCCAATAACTACGATTTTCGTTTGCCCGAGGCCAAGAAGACCTAAGCGATTAATGAAATAACGAAAAATAACCAAGGCGACAATACACAGGCCTGCAGCAATCGGAAGAAAGTAATGATGTAAATCGATATAGGTTAATACTGTGTTACCCAGTATCTCCATAACGAAATACCCCAGTGCAACACTAACGAATATACGCCTGATAATACCGCGAAATGTTTCACGTAGTTTAGATTCGTACAAGCCAACAGAAAGTGCCGACACAATCACTAAAAAAGTAAACAGACCGATATAAAGTGATACATCGCCCGCATCAGGTATCGCAGATGACGTAATATCACTCACAATACCTAAGGTTAAATACAAAATATACGCTACAACTGATGCCTCTAAGATCATCAATATGTTCGAACGCCGTACTTCCTTTCGATTAACAAAACTCATTAATCTTTATCCTCTATTTGTAACGACTTAATCATTTACTGTTTCTCAAATTAGTTTAAGTAGTTGAGATGGACTAACTTTTTATTATTGTTCATTATTTTATGTTTTGAAATAAGTCTAAATCTTGTTACATTGATGACCGATGAGTTCAACACACGGAGCTACAATTTACATGAAGACTAACAAAATAGCATTCTTCAATTTACTATTTCTATCAATTTTAACCATAGCAGGATGCTCAAGCAGTAACAGTAGCCTCCCAAATGCTTCAACCTACCCTTCTTTGACTACTTCAGTGGGCAATTACCAATATTTAATTGGTCCTGGCGATACCCTGTCGATATTCGTATGGCGAAACCCTGATATATCAGGTACGTTTATCGTGCGCCCAGATGGTAAAGTCACGACCTCTCTCGTAGAAGATATTGAAGTGACAGGAAAAACCCCTTCGACTTTAGCTCGTGAGCTTGAAGAATCTTTAGGGAAATTCATCAACAGCCCTCGCGTCACAGTCAGTGTGACTGGTTTCGCAGGCCCGTTAAGTGAGCGAGTTAGGGTCATTGGCGAAGCCACTAATCCTAGCGCAATCAGTTACACGCAACAGATGACACTGTTAGATTTAATGATTTCCGTTGGTGGTTTAACCAGTTTTGCAGCCGGTGACAATGCTAAGCTAATACGCACAATTGATGGCCAACAGAAGACATTTGCTATCAAAATTGACTCACTTATTCGTGATGGAGATATAGCGCAAAATATCGATATCTTGCCCGGCGACATTATTATTATTCCTGAAGCTTGGTTTTAGTCGATAAAAATACGGACATTTAAATGCAAGATTTACAGAAAACGATTGAGCTTTTGCTTGATTACCTTAAGGGTGTTTGGGTAAAAAAGCGCTACGTTATGATTTGCACTTGGTTAATCTGTCCTTTGGGCTTCGCTTACGTTGCATCGATGCCAGATACCTACCAATCTCAAGCACGTGTTTACGTTGATACACGCTCAGTCTTGCAACCCCTGTTGCGTGGTTTGGCCATACAAACTAACCCGCAACAAGAAATTTCTATGATGGTAAAAACATTACTCAGTCGACCCAATCTAGAAATTATCGCGCGGGAATCAGATCTTGACGTGACCGCCCTCACGCCTGACGACTATGAAAATATGGTTTCGCAACTGACTAACAACATTTCGCTGCGCTCAGCGGGACGTGATAATTTGTATACCATTGCATATTCAAATAGCGACCCGCAAATGGCCAAAACGGTTGTGCAAGAGACCTTAGATTTATTTGTGGAAGGGGCATTAGGTAGCTCAAGAAAAGATTCTGACTCTGCCAGTCGTTTTATCGAAGAACAAATTACAGACTATGAAAACCGTCTATCTTCTGCCGAGCAGCGTGTTGCTGATTTCCAACGAAAATACGCTTCGTTATTGCCTCAAAGTGGCAGTTTTTATCAAAATTACACTGAATTAAAAAGCCAATTTGAGCAAACAGAATTAACCATCAGAGAGACTGAACAGCAGATAAAGGCTTTATCTGGCGGACAAGGTGGACAAAATTCGCAAACAGATAGTTTTGCCGTATCGCCGTCTGATTCAAACTCCGTACTCACGACACGCTACGATGCTCGTATTAAAAATTTAGAGGAACGACTTGATGAGCTATCACTTAAATACACCGATTTACACCCAGATGTCATCGAAACTAAACATTTACTGGAGTCATTACAGAAGTCTCGTCAAGAAGAAATAGACAGTTACTTAGCCAATGTATCTAGCGAAGATCCGAGTAGTTCGTTAGGTGGACTTTCAAAAGAGATCCGCATCGAGGTATCTCGTTTGCAGAGCCTTATCGCTTCGTTGAATGTAAGAAGAGATGACTATCAACGTAAAATTGAAGAAATCAAACAAAAGATTGATTTAGTACCTCAAGTTGAAGCCGAATTCACCGCGCTTAATCGTGATTATGGTATTACAAAACGTAAGTACGAGGAGCTGTTATCTCGCCGCGAGTCTGCAGATCTGGCCCAAAAAGCAGATGTATCTTCCGAGGATGTGCAGTTCAGAGTCATTGATCCTCCGTTAGCGCCGTTAGCGCCAAGCGGACCGAATCGTTTAATCGGCTACACAGCGGTAGTTTTCATTGGTTTTGCTGCTGGTTTAGGAGTCGCATTTTTAATCAGTCAACTCAATCCTATTCTCATTCGAGGAAATCAACTTACGGCTTTGACCTCGTATCCTATTTTGGGTGTGGTTTCTCATTTAAATGTGAAGGAAATTCGTAAAGTCAATCGAACACGTATCATGGTCTTTATGTTTTCGTCTGGTTTTATCTTACTGATTTACAGTGCCTTGATGGCGACTGAAATCCTACAGATCGATGTGTTATCGAGGATAATGGCATGAACACGATTGAACGCGCGCTTTCCAAACAAGAAAAAAATAAAAAGGCACAGGAAACGGCAGATGAACCAGTAAAAAATAGCCTCGAAAAAGCTCAAAAATCCCCATCATCAATGAGCGACTCTATTCATTCAAGCAAACTGCAGGCTCCAGCGAGCATTGAAATTGATTTAATAAAAATGGAAGAAAAAGGCTTTGTTTCTACTAGCGCTCAACGTAGATTAATCAACGAAGAATATCGGGCTATTAAACGCAAAATTATTGATAACGCCTTCGGTCCTCTTTCTAAATCCTTAAACAATAGCAACATTATTATGGTTACCAGCTCTCGGCCAGGAGAAGGTAAAACCTTCACCGCGGTTAATTTGGCGTTAAGCATTGCATTAGAGCAAGACATTACTGTTTTATTAGTCGATGCTGACGTTCTCAGACCCAACGTGATGCGCACCTTAGAGTTGCAAAACCAACAAGGCTTGATGGAATATTTATTAGGAGAAAAATCGGATATTTCTGAAGTAATGTGCCAGACCAATATCCCCAATTTACGCGTCATTCCAGCTGGGAAATCACATCACTTATCGACGGAATTACTCGCCAGTGAAAAAATGTATGATGTAGTACAGGAGTTTGCTAATCGTTATCCCGATAGGATTGTGATTGTCGACACTCCACCTCTACTCGGGATCAATGAAACCGCAATTTTAGCCAATTTAGCGGGACAAGCAATCGTTGTAGCGGAAGAAGCATCCACCAAGATATCTGACATTCAAGAAGCCGTCAGTCATTTAAATCCTGAGATGGCCATAGGTTTCGTGGTTAACAAAGGACAAAAAGTTAACCGTAAAGGAACAGGGTACGGTTATTACTATGCGGGAGCTAATTAGTGCCATTTAATACAACAACATTAGTACGTAAAAAAATACTTATCGCAGTAGCAATCGCTTGTGGAAGTTCAAATTCAACACGTGCTGGTGAGTTGCAATTTAGTCCTTCAATTACCACATCAGGATACTACTATAATACTGAGAATGGCCAAGGGTCTTCTGACGGCACAGTAGCGGTTTCACTATTACCTAAATTAGTATCTATATATAGTGGGCGTCATGCGACCGCAGCATTTGTGATAGAAAATACCACAGTCGAGCAAAAAAGTGATCTACCCAACACCGATAAAAACTTTACCGAATTTAATTACAATTCTTCGTTACAAATAATCGATAAAGTGCTCACGTTATCGGTTAATGGTGATCGTAGCTATCGCTCGATAGATGCTAGCCAAGGATTAATAGCCGACAAGGTTTTATCCAGTGGAGAGTTAACGAAAACCGCTAATGACGCAATTCAGTTAAGTTTCTTGATACCCAATCCAAAAACCGTTGGTCTTTCATTACAAAGTGGCTTCTCAAAAACGAGCTCAGATGAGACGCTAACCGGTACCAATGGAATAGATGGAGAAAACACTTTTTTCAACGCTCAGCTATACCAGGGACGAAACGTAACTGGGTTTACATTTTTATTAGCCACTCAGTATTACGATACTAAGCGCGACAGTAACCAGGATTTTTCGTCTACCCTTTCAAATGCCCGGGTTGGCGTCGATATCGCACGGGATGTTTCATTCGTTTTAGTCGGCTCGAATAGCGAATACGGTTTAGATGAAAGTGGGTTTAGTGGTCAACGTCAGAATTTAGATACCACCAGTTATGGTGCTGGTTTTCTCTGGCAACCCCATGATGAAAATAGTATAGAGATTACCTATAACGAATTAGAGCAAGGAGATACCTCCACACGTTATATTGGTTTAAACACCCAATGGGCGTTTTCTAATCGCACTGCAATGCAGTTTACTTACGGCAAACGCTTTTACGGTGATGCCTATTCATTCAACCTAGATTATAAATTGAAATCTTTTAGCACGTCAGCATCATATAACGAAGATGTCACGTCTTATTCGCGTCTGAGTTTTAGTGAAGGACCGAGCAGCTTGTTTGTCTGCCCTATCGGCTCAGTGGACTTTGCCGATTGTTTTCAGCCTTCGTCAGCTGATTATGTTTTGCAAGCAGGCGAGGAATTTAGAAGTTTAAATAGTTTTACCACAGATATTACCGATGAAACGCTATTCCGAAAATCAGGGCGAATTAATTTTGGCTATGATAAACGTAAATTAAAGGCAGCACTTAGCTTAAGTTATAATACGACAGAGTATTTAGAGTCTAATCGCGAGCAAACTACTAACACGGCCGCTTTATCATTGTCATATCAATTAAATAGACGTAATACGATTGGTTTGTCATCTAGTTATTCAACCATCAATTACAGTGATTCAGAGAGACTTAACGACACTATGAATTTCACTGCTAGCTTCAATCGTAGTTTAAGCCGTCAACTGAGTATGGATGTATCAGCCCGTTACGTTAGCCGTGAAACAGAAGACGTTAACCGGGATTTAACCGATTCTCGTCTTACAGTAAGCTTTAGCTATCAATTCTAACTAACGCTCAATCCCTTTTTTATCGCGTTCAAAAAGGGATTGTAATTCTGATTTTCCCTGCTCATTGATATCGATCATTTGCTGTAAGTTAAAGTTTTTATTCGCACTGACTTGTACCAGCCTGTTGTCATGTTTAGCAAATAGCTCAACGGTTCGAACCGCTTCTTCTTGGTCAAAGCCATATTCTTGCAGGAGTAACTTTGCTGCGTCCAAACCGGCAGGAAATACTTCACGAACATAAGTGTGCACACCCGCCCTAGCATAATTAACGATACTCATTCGATTGCGCGCACGGGCAATAATTTTAATATCAGGAAAGTGTTCACGAACGAGATAAGCAATTTTTAATGCTTCTTGCTCATTATCAATCGCAATGAGCAATACTTTAACCTTGCTTATCCCTGCGGTGCGCAATAAGTCTAAGCGGCTAGCATCGCCATAAAATACTTTACTGCCAAACTTTTTCAAAAAATCTATCTGCTCTGGATCCTTGTCGAGCGCAATGAATGGGATTTTATTTGCGGTTAAAATACGGGCTGACACCTGCCCAAAGCGCCCTAATCCAGCAATGAGCACCTGGGGTTCTTTTTCATTAGGTTCTACGTCATAAACTGCTGGGCAGTTTTTACTGTTAAACCAAATACTGTGCAAAATGACCAAAGGTGACGTCAGTGCCATAGATATGCCAACAACAAGGGTTACCTGTTGCGAAATAATCGTATCAACCACACCAGTACTTGCAGCCTGTGACATGACTACAAACGCGAATTCCCCCCCTTGGGACAACATCAAACCGATGCGTACCGAGTCTGTCGTATTCTGTTTGGCGAGGCGAAGTATCGTGAAAATAACGCCTCCTTTTACTAATACAAGCAATACACTCGCACCTAAAATGAATAATGGCTCAGCAACAAGAAGCGCCAAATTTAAATTCATCCCGATCGCGATAAAAAACAGACCTAAAAATAAGCCTTTAAACGGCGCGATTTCCATTTCGAGTTGATGCTTAAAGCTTGAGTTAGCCAGTAGAATGCCTGCAACAAATGCCCCCATCCCCATAGAAAGTCCTGCTTCTTGCATTCCTAATGCCGTGGCAATTACGATCAATAACGCTGAAGCCGTCATAACCTCTGCATTACCATAAAGTGAAATTAGACTCAGAAACGGGTTAATTAGAAAACGCCCCACAACGAGCACTAAACACAAAGCTAATACGCTAACCCACCAAGCCGGACCTGCTGCCACTTCCTCTGCGGATAAACTCTCTACAAGTAAAAGAATCGGAATAACGGCGACATCTTGCATCAATAGAATCGAGAAACCTTGCTGCCCAGGTGGTGTTTTTAACACTCTGTGCTCTTCCATCAATTGTACCGCAAACGCAGTAGACGACAGAGCAACCGATAGCCCCACGATAACGGCGGTTATCGCTGATAGTGACAATATCCAATAACACATCAGTGCAATGAACAAGGTACTAAATACAAGCTGAGAACCACCCGTCAGCATGATCCTTTTGCGCATGTTCCACAATTGTTTGGGGTCAAGCTCCAAGCCAATTATGAATAGCAAAAAAACCACTCCAAGCTCGGCGACATGCAATATGGTTTGTGGATCGTTCACCCAATCCATTACCGATGGTCCAATCACAACCCCGGCAACTAAATAGCCAAGGATTGCGCCCAGTTTTAATTTTCGAAATATGGGAACAGCCACTACAGCTGCTACTAGAAATACTACCGCCGACCCCATTAAACTCATTCGCGCTTTCCTAATGTGTAACACTATTTGGATCATACCAGAGCCTAAGCTCAGAACACATCAGTTACGCAGAGCAAATTAAACCGCAATGCCAAAGCCGCTAAGCAAATTTCCATTCACATTTACTGGCCACTGCTATACTTAGAAAGTTAACAAGTGATTAATTAACAGACAGGATAACGCCATGTTTAGACATTACTACATCACTGACGATCTAGAAGACCTTAGACAAGTTGAAGAGGAGTTACTCAACAGCGGTCTAACCGTGCCACAGTTTCACGTATTAAGTGAAAATGATGCGGACTTAGAGAAACATCATTTACACGCTATCGAGGCCGTCTTAAAAAAAGACGTGGTTCACTCCACTCAATTAGGCGCCATAATCGGCGTATTAGGGGCAATATTAATCTTACTAGTGGCATACTTATTTGACTGGCACACCACGGCCGTTGGCTGGGTACCATTTGTTTTTTGTGCTGTGGTGATCTTGGGATTCTGCACATGGGAAGGTGGCTTAATTGGCATACAAACACCCAATTATCAGTTCAAACGCTTTCAAGAATTACTCGGTCAGGGCATGCATATCTTTTTTGTCGATATTACGCCCGAGCAGCAATCTGTATTGCGAGATGTTGCCAGTAGTCACCCAAGTTTGCGTTACGCTGGCTCAGGTGAAGCTACTCCCAGTTGGGTTGTCAATGGCCAGAACAAGTTTAGCCAAGTTATGAAGTCTATGCCGTAACGACTGCATTCTCTTATAAAAACCTTAATCAGCCTCATTAAAATGCTGCCAATACTGACTTTTACTAATAGTATTGGCAGCCTTTAACAAAAGCTGAGAAGCAGAATAAAATAACTAACGTCCATTCGCTCACAAACGCGCTTAAAACAACCCCCTATCAGCCAAGATCAAAAGCTAATAATAATCCCCCGAATACGTTACCCTTTATAAACTTTGAATTAGTATCGTCTTTAATATCTTGAATCTAAAAAGGAATTTACCCAGTGCTCAAATTCAATCCCATGGTATATATCTCACTGCTGCTTTTATTTAACCAACTGGCGTTAAATAACGCCAGCGCACATACGGCTAACAATGAGATTCAACATGCGGTTATCCATACATCACTGGGAAATATTACCATCGAGTTATATGCGAATAAGGCACCTATCACAGTGGCAAATTTCACCGCATATATACAAGACTCCGCATACAGTGGTGGCGATTTTTATCGAGTTGTTGGTTTAGACAACGATCAAGGGACCCCGCCCATTTCGGTTATTCAAGGGCGAGCAAACAGCGAACATGTAGATTTTTCGCCTATTCCTCTCGAAACGACCGCTCTATCACGCATTCAACATTTAGACGGTACCTTATCAATGGCCAGAGGGGGACCGGACACCGCAACACAAGAATTCTTTATATGCATAGGCGCACAACCCGCACTTGACTTTGGTGGTAAACGAAACCCTGATGGCCAAGGGTTTGCCGCATTCGGACGCGTTATAAATGGCATGGAAATCGTTAATAACATTCAGCAAAATCGCCGCACAAAAATAGTTGAAGATGCATACGTTAAAAATCAAATATTAACTGAGCCGGTGCAGATTTTAAGTATCGCACTTGTACCTGTTAACAAGCTGTCAGAGTAACAAAGCACAGCCCATAAATTGAAAGAGCCAGCAAATCAGCTGGCTCTGTAACGACTAGTTTGTCACCTAATTTCGGTGAGTTCTAAAACACACTTTATTTTACGATGCCGCAGGGTAATCGATATATCCTTCT
>NZ_BAER01000010.1 GCF_000315055.1 Paraglaciecola polaris LMG 21857
CGTTGAAAACGAAGAGGGCGAAGAAGAGTTCGTTGAAATTTTTGAGTATTGGGCGGTAAGCAACTGGTTAGCGGATAAACTCATTTTGTCTGGTGAGAAGGTTGAAAAAGACTTTTACGGTCATTGTGTATGGGGGCGCACTTGTTCTGGGCAGGCCATAAGTTTAGACCATGTCATCAGAAATATTGCTAAGAATTAGTTCAGCAATGACTAGTTATTCAACTCAATTATATGGCTAGTCATTGTACCTAATTACTAGCTTGTAATAATTGCGTTCCGCTCTTGTGGTTAACCAATAAGTTTACTTTAAGTATTTATTGTAAATCTATTGGTTGACTAATTACATTTAAATGTAAACCTTTATGTTGACATTTTATTGTTTTTGTATATAAATAGATAGACATTATAAGTGATATTTGAAAAATTAATGAAAGTGTATGAGCATGAAACGCCTTGTTGTTAAGCAGTATAGAGAAAATGTTAATCGAGCGAGAGAAATGCTTGATGGTTTGTCTATGCCGTCGGAAGGTTGGCTGCGTACAGTACGTAAAGCGTTAGATATGTCAGGGGCACAGCTAGGCCGTAGGCTTGGCGTGACAAGGGCGGCGATCTCTAAAAGAGAAAAAGATGAGCTTTCTGGCAGCATTACAATCAAATCAATGCAACAAATGGCAGAGAGCATGGGATGTAAGTTTGTTTATGCCATTGTGCCTGAAACCGAGATTGAAGAGGTGGTTCTGAAAAGAGCTCGGTTAAAGGCAATGCAGCAGGTTCGAAACGCTGGTGTTCATATGGCTTTAGAAAGTCAACTTATTGCCGAAGGTAAATTACTTGCTGAGGTCGAACGATTAGCAAAGGAAATGATTGATAAGCCAAGCTCTGATTTATGGAACGACGATGAGTGATATTTTCAAAGAGCCAGATGGTGCAACACCACTAGACCCTGATGAATTGGAAGGCTTACGCTTCAAGCATATTCAAACACGGGGGCAATTGGATGAACTTGAGCAGGCTAACATTCAAAATGGCTTAAAGTGGTTAAGCAAACAAAAAAGCCCTGATGTCTTAAGTGAAGGCTTTGTACGTAAGCTCCATGAGAAATTATTTGGTGAAGTGTGGCTCTGGGCTGGCACATTCCGCAAAACTGAAAAGAGTATTGGTATCGACCCCTTTCAAATCAGTGTTCAGCTTAGGCAGCTTTTAGATGATGCAGAATATTGGGTAGAGCATGACACTTTCCCTCCAAAAGAGTTAGCTGGAAGGTTTCACCATAAATTAGTTTATATACATTTGTTTCCAAATGGGAATGGACGACATTCGCGGATCATGGCAGATGCAATCTTAACCAAAGTGTTAGGTGAGCCTGTCATTGATTGGGCAGGGGGCTATCAGCTAGAAAAGATGAATGACAGGCGCGTGCAATATATATCAGCACTTAGACAGGCTGACGGGCATAATTTCGAAGAACTCTTGGAATTTATCGAAGCATAAGGGCGCAGTTTTCGATAGAATATCGCGCCGCTTTCACTTATGCGAAAGCGGTAATAATAATTGGGTGTAAATTTAGGTGTATATAAGGGTTTTTTGGGTATGAGCGATAGTAATTTTGTCAATGAAATCAATAAGAGAAGGACGTTTGCTATCATCTCCCACCCTGATGCCGCCCAGCCTTTCAACGCTTAAAATCACCTTTCATTGCACACCACAATCACATCTCTACGTACTGAATTTAAAGGCTTTTTGTCTTTTTCTCGTTTCTTTGCTTTTCAATGATGTTCAAGCGTAACCTCGGAAAGTGTGTACAAACTTGAGTACAAATTCCGTTTTAGAGGCCTTTGGCGAAAATTCCATGACACAAACCTGTCTGTAGGCCTTGTGGTTACTGGGTTTGACGTAAAAAGTACTACCGTTAAAAAGAGTCTCTTTTTTGGTAAATGTTTTCTTCTGTACCAAATTACAAAATTTAATGAGGGAGTTTATTGTTGGTGTAATTTTTGCTTTAGTGTTTGTTTTTGAAGATGCTTGAAGCGAACCAATACGGTTATTTCTAATTGAGATATCAGACTTACCTTCAAATTTAGTTGCTGTTTACACCATCATTTTGCACTTGTTTTTCGACTTGTGTGTACAAAATTTCCTGTAACTGTGTACAAACTTCCTCTTTGTTGCACTTATCTTCTGGCGATTTGACGCGAGTTCTTCTGTAGCCCTTGCTGTATAAGGGCTGAGCGACAAAAGTACTTAGGGAGTTTGATGCGTCAGTTCGCGATTATCAGCGAGAGTATCGCTCTTTTGTCGATGACAAAAATCTCTTTCTACTTATATGTAATTATGTATCAGGTCATGGCTTTTGATGTGTAATGGCTAATCGAATTTGTGTTATTTGAGTTACTGTGATATGTTTTTGTATATAATTATTCTTAAGTGATGCATTAAGGCGTATCGAAATGAGCTATGTAACAGAGCAGATACTAGAAAGTCTTCGAGAAGCTCGGGTACGAAAGGGGTTTAGCCAGAGAGAGTTAAGTGCTCGTTCGGGTGTGCCTCAAAGCCATATTTCGAAAATCGAGTCTGGCAGTGTTGATTTAAGAATATCCAGTTTGATTGCACTTGCCCGTGTACTAGACCTAGAGCTATTGGTTGCGCCTAAAAAGTCTGTACCTGCCATCAAGTCGATCATTCGAAGTGGCCAAGGTATTAACGGCATCAGCGATGAGGGTGAGCCAATGTCGCCCGCGTATCAGTTAGAGGAAGACGACGATGACTAACCATGTCTCTACGCTCAACGTGTTGCTCTATGGTGAACCGATCGCAACGATCACCAACGTGGGTAATGACAGAACACTTTTTGCCTTTATGGATTCGTACATTAATGACGAATCGCGGCCTGTGTTAGGGCTTGGCTTTAAAGATTCGCTCGGTGGCCTGCTGACTAGCTTCAAACCTACCCAAACTAAGTTAACCCCGTTTTTCTCCAACCTTTTACCAGAAGAAACCATGCGTAATTACCTGGCTGAGCGTGCTGGTGTGAACCCAGCACGGGAATTTTTTCTATTGTGGGTACTGGGGCAGGATCTGGCTGGAGCGATCACGGTTGAGCCTGCGGATGGTGAAGCCTTACCACCTAATGTGTATCAAGACATAGAAGATGAAACGAAGACAGATGGGCCAATGCGTTTTTCATTAGCGGGAGTGCAATTGAAGTTTTCAGCTGTGCAGCAGGCAAATGGCGGTTTGACGATCCCAGCAACCGGTCAAGGTGGCTCTTGGATTGTAAAATTACCGTCGTCTCGATTTGAAGCTGTGCCAGAAAATGAATATTCAATGATGGAACTGGCTCGAATGTTGGGAATGGACGTGCCAGAAACGCAGCTACTCCCTATTAATCGGATTACTAATATCCCAAATGGCATTGGCAAATTTGGAGATAGCGCTTTTGTGATCAAGCGTTTTGACCGTGCAGATGGTCAAGCTGTTCACATTGAGGACTTTGCGCAAGTGTTTGGTGTTTATCCTCAAGATAAGTACAAAAAAGCCAGTATGCGAAATATTGCTCAGGTTATCGGTATTGAAGGGCAAGACGAAGACATTGCTGAATTTACTCGCCGATTGGTGTTCAACACGCTAATTGGCAATGCCGATATGCATTTGAAGAATTGGTCTGTGATTTACAAAGATAAGCGCACTGCGTCTATTGCACCTGCTTATGACTTTGTTTCAACCATTCCTTATATCCCCGATGATAGTGCATCGCTGAAGGTGAGCCGTAGCAAGAAATTCAGCGATTTCACGCTGGATGAGTTATCGCACTTGGCGGCTAAAGCCATGTTGCCAGAAAAATTGGTGTTAGATACAGCCAAACAAACCGTAGCAGGCTTCCATGAGGTATGGGCGAAAGAAAAAGCGCATTTACCACTTACTAAGTCAGTGATTGAAGCCATCGAAACGCACTTACGAAGCATACCGCTACGCTAAATTCCTAGTAGCTAGAGCGTGCATATCGATAAAGATGGTTTAACTTAATGCGATTTTACGGCGCTTAGCGCCGTAAACTAGAAATTTTGTAAACTGCACAATGATACCGGTGTTTTGATAAGGCTGATCTTCTGAACAAATCATGCATCTTTCTGACCATCAACAAGTGATGAATCAGGCGATGATAGCTTTACATTGATTTTCAGGAGAATGCAGATGACAGCAGTAGCGCACCAGATAACCCCTTTTCTAACGTCTTACGAAGTGATGGCTCGTTACCACATTAGCTATACGACTCTCTGGCGAAGAATAAAAGATGGCAGCTTGCCGCAACCTCGCATCAACCGAAATACACGAAACAAGCTGTGGCACATTGAAGACTTGGAGGAGTATGAGAAGAAAGAGGACTGAGCCTCTTTCTTTTATTTTACTGTCCGAAACGCCAGTTGAATGGAAAGCCTGTCGGCTCGATGATGGTTTCTAGCTGTTGATACCAAACGTCGTAAGCATGACGCATTTCATCCAGGTACTGATATTGGTTGTAGATAGCATCCAACCCTTTTTTGCTGTGGCCAATCATCAACTCGGCAACTTCTTGCGTGGTGATGGCTGACATTCGCGTTCGCATCGTTCTGCGAAGATCATGCATAGACCAATGTTCCATCTCAACACCAAGCGATCTGCGAGCCCAGATTTTCACATTATTAGGAATAGTGGTATCAAAGCCATTTGTGGCAAGCTCTTCTTGTCCGTTCGCGGGAAACAAGTAGGTTGATTTGCTCATCTGCATCGCCAGTTCAATCAGCTCAATAGCTGGCTTAATCAATGGCCGCATGATCGGCGCTCCAATTTTCTCACCTTGTTTGCGGATCTCTATGGGCACTGTCCACATTGCAGATTGCAAGTCAAAGTGATGCTTTTCAGCTTGAATGAGTTCTCCCTTACGGCCTCCCAATAACAGAAGCAATTTTATGTAGATGCGATTCTTCTCAGTGATTTTTGACTCATGCAAATAGCGCCAAAGTATCCTGATCTCGTTGTCATTTAGCACCCGAGTTCGTTTGCCTTTCTTACCACCAACCTTCTTTGCTGTGATCCCTGCAGCAGCGTTAATTTCCAAGATTTGTTCATCAATCAGCCAGTCATAGAACTTATGCAGTACAGACACTAGGCGCTCTGTGTTTGACGGAGACGACTCTGAAACCTCACGAAGACAGTTTCTTAAGGACAATTCATTGATGTCAGTTAATGGGTACTTGCCAAGTCTGGGCAGCAAATATATTTCACTGCTACGTTTTTGGAAGTGCCACGTTTTCTCCTTTAATCCTTGCTTACCGGCAGAGTCTATCCAGTCTCGAAAAATCGATTCGAAGCTTTGGTTGGCAGAATACTTAGCCCGTTCCTGCTGAAGGTAGAGCTTAGGGTTTCGGCCTTGATCAAGTATAGCCCTTAACCTATCCAGCTCATTCCTAGCTTCAGCAAGCTTCATAAGTGGGTAAGTACCTATGTCTACCCGCTGTTGCTTGCCATCGAAACGATAACGAAACTGAAAGACAATTTTGCCCTTGGGCGATACCCGAGCACTTAGCCCATCTCGGTCGGCTTTTACTACGGTTTCTTTTGCTTCCTTATTTAACCTGGCATCGAGCCAGCTAACTGATAACGCCATGTTATAAGCCCAGCCCTAGTTTTGATTTTAAAGATTGTTTACGTGATTCTGCTTTGGGTTCTGGCGCTGTACTCATAGAAGGCACTTTACCATCTGGTGCATGGCCATCCACCGGTGCAGATGACGTGGATAGATTGGGTTGGCTCATGTGAATTAAGCCAAAGGTGGCCAGCATCCGCAGACGCTCAGCGCGTTCCCGTGGTGGCGTCTTTTCTAATTCTTTAAGCAGTTCAGGGTGGCTCCCTGGGGGAATGTTGACGACAACTCTCATGATCAGGCCCCATAAAACCAGAAGCCTCGGACGTTCGCCAAAACAGACTGTTCCGGGACGATGATCTTGCTTCGTGAAAAAATCTCCTTGGCCGCTTCCTTATAAGCCAAGGCTCCACCTCCGGCGATCAATACCAAGTCTGCATTGATGCTTTCGTCACGCATAGATTGGCGCATGGCTGTAAGAGCAACAGGCGCTACCTTTTTCATGGCAGCATTTAGATAAGGTGAAATATCGACTTTTTCTCCAAACAGCAGAACCTGCAAGTCGCCGGTTCTCATGGCTTTTTCAAGTCGATCCATACCTACTTTGGCACCGTGATCTTCCGAAATCAGCTTATCAATGGTTTCCAGTAGCACGGACATTGCCTGAAGACTGGTTCCTGATGAGCTGTAGCGAATTTCTCCGGCCTCAAGGGCAACCCAGTCAACAGAAAAAAAGCCAGGGTCTATAACGACGACGCGACCTTCTTCAATCAAGCCCAAATCTCCACCTGTTTGAACCAGATCCATATAGGCACCGGCAGGCTGCGGCAGCACTTTGACATCATGAACTGTGATGCTGCGCTTAGGCGTCACTTGATGGACACCTTTTAAACGCTGCACAAGGTCAGACTTACGTTGTGGTTCATGAAACTGGGAAACCGGTAATCCAGTGACAACCAAATCGATGGACTCAGTTTCTGCCATTAACAAGGCAGCATGAAAAAGCGCCTTATAGGTTTTTGTGGTGGGATATTCCGGGTGAAGCTCTCGTTCCCAGCCTTGAAGGCGTCCAGCAGGCACACCAGCGGCCCAACGCTCATTATCGACAGATACATACAAACAAGTTTCATCATCGCCACCACCGATACGCTCCGGCATACGATCCGCAGGACCGGCACCCGCAGGTAGAATAATGGTTTTCGGTTCACTGCCTGATTGGCCAATGGCCAGCTTCAGGTTTGAGTAACCGATATCTACGCCTAGTACAAACATACTTATCTCCTGTGCACTCAAAGTGCTCTAACAGTTTTCAACTAACCGCTCAGGTCACGCTTGGGCATTTCCAAGTGCTCTGGCGGTTCACTCAAATGTCATTATCAGGATTCGGTGCACTGGCGGTGGGCAGAAAGGTGACAAATCCTTTCATCTATCTGCCTATTGCATTTTCGCAAAAGTATGAGAATAGGCTCTGTTTGGCGGCTGGTGACCTAGCCAAAAAAATCGAGACGCCAAACGTCGTTTGCATTTTGGCCTGAACTCGCCAAACGGTTTGTTTGTTCATGGCGATACGTCTTTTTAGGCGTTTTTAAGTGAAATCGGGCTGTATCCCTTGTCAGGTATGGGATTGCGCGAGTTGATTTATATCGAGACGCCAAACAGTGATTGTGACGGCAGTTTTACGTTTGGCGTTTCGATCCAAAAGCCAAACGGATAGTGGTTTTGGCTTTTGGGGTTAATTGGATGGGGAAATTGGTTTGGTAGAAATCGTCAATGAACAATGGAAATCAGAGGTATCAGATTTATTGCAGCAAGAAACGGACAGGCTAAAAGCGCTGGCACGAGCTGAAGTTGATGACTTTTGGGTTACCCATTACAAGGTTCGAGAGAATGCGCCCTTTAAAGACTGGGGGCTGCTTGGTGTCCGTATCAGAGACTTTAAGTATGGCTTTGGCATCGAGTGGTACATCAACAGTTTTCACGGTCAACGAGGCAAACGCGTGGTCTTTAGCAAGGGTCTGCGTATTTCAAAGACGAAGCTGAGATACGCATTTTTGGACTGCCAAGGTTTGGCCAAAGAATGGGAGTTAGCGCTGGCCATGGAGAAAGAAGAATTCTTCAGTGATATTCGACGCCAGGTTGATAAGCTCAACATGCTGCGTCGCAGAGTGAACGCTTATTGCTAAGTTGTAAATGGTTATAAATGGTTATATCATTCGGTTCTAACCTTAGGGGAGTAGTCTCTCAGTTTTTACTGTGATAACCGTCAACAGTCTCCGAACAGCAGTTCGTGGCGGTTATGTCCATACTTGGATTGACAAGACTTAAGGCAAATGGCGCTCTCGGGGTGGAGAGTCTCGTTTGCCTTTGTCTAAACCACCCCAAGGAAATACTCATGTCACAGCTAACCATCGTTATTACGAACAGTCGATTGGCGTCTTATGCCAGTGGAAATACTCGTAAATTTTCATTCAGTAAAGCCATTAAACAACTCCTAAACTGCACCTTCTGTAGTAATACGAGTCATTTTAAAAACGGGAGGTGCGCATAATGTTAGTTGCTTCTTTAGCCATTCTAGCTGGCTTTATTTTATTAGTTTGGAGTGCTGACCGCTTCGTTGAAGGCGCAGCCGCGACTGCAAAATATGCTGGCATGCCGTCATTGCTAATTGGAATGGTCATTGTTGGTTTCGGTACGTCTGCACCTGAAATGGTTGTTTCTGCAATGGCGGCCATTGATGGCAATCCAGATTTAGCCCTCGGTAATGCGCTCGGCTCGAATATCGTCAATACAGGTTTAATTCTAGGGTTAACAGCTATTGTTACCCCAATATTGGTGCAATCAAAAATAGTCAGAAAAGAGATCCCTTTATTATTGCTTATTAGTTCTGCGCTCGGTTATTTCCTTTGGGATGGCTCGCTAACACGTTTTGAGTCTGTTCTTCTTCTGGTGGGGTTCTTTACCTTAATTGGCTGGAGTATTTACTCTGCTATGAGAGGTAAAGGGGATAAATTAGAAAGTGAAATGGATCAAGAACTGGTTGAGCACGAGATGCCTATCAAAAAAGCTATTTTTTGGCTGGTGATTGGCTTGATTCTTCTGATAGTGAGTTCACGAGTACTCGTTTGGGGAGCAGTGAGTATCGCAGAGGCACTGGGTGTTAGTGATTTAATTATCGGCTTAACGATTGTTGCTTTGGGCACGTCACTCCCTGAATTAGCAGCATCCATTATTGCAGTTAGAAAAGGTGAGCATGATATCGCTATTGGCAATGTGGTGGGTTCTAACATGTTTAACTTACTCGCTGTCGTTGGTATCGCGGGCGTTATATCGCCGATTACAGGTATGTCTTCCGAGGTTATGTCTCGCGACTGGTTAGTTATGATGGGTTTGACAATCGCCCTGCTATTTATGGCCTATGGATTTCGTGATGCTGGACGGATTAACAGATTGGAAGGCGCAGGTCTGCTAATCGCATTTTGTGCTTACAACACTTGGTTAGTTTCGTCTGTGATTTAATAGCAAAATCAAAAATAATAAGTGGGCATGTGGATTCAACTCACATGCGCACAATGAAAGAGAGAGAGAGATATGAAAGATTCACTTATTCAATTTTGGCAAAATCATTCAGAGACAATAGTAGCGCTTGGTTATAATTTAATCTTGGCTATTGTTATTTTGGTGGCAAGCTCACTTATTGCAAGAGCAGTGCGCAAAGCGATTCAAGACACTAACTCTAAGTTGAAAAAAGTTGACGTGACCCTGATACCAATATTTTCAACCGTAGCCAGTTACGCGGTATATGTAATCGGCGGTGTATTTATTTTAGACATCTTTGGGGTAAATACTGCTAGTCTTATCGCTCTGGTTGGTGCGGCAGGTTTGGCAGTTGGTCTTGCGCTTAAAGATACGCTCAGTAACATCGCAGCTGGAATCATGCTACTGATCCTTCGACCGTTTAAATCTGGAGATTTTATTGAGTTTGGTTCAACTCAAGGGACAGTTAAAGAGATAAATCTTTTTACAACCGTGCTTGAAACTATAGATGGATTGTATATTGCTTCCCCGAATAGCGTCTTATGGGGAAATAATATCAAAAACTTCACCCGTAATGGTAAACGCCGGATGGATATTGTTGTGGGAATTTCCTATTCAGACTCCATAGATGACGCGTTTAAAATATTGCAAGGTGTTGCAGAAAATGAATCAAGATTGATGTCGGAACCAGCGCCTCAGGTAATGGTTGCGTCCATGGCCGACAGTGCAGTAAACATTCAGTTGAGAGCATGGGCAACCAATGAAAACTATTGGTCAGCTTATTGGGATTTGAATAAGCAGGTAAAAGAAGCCATTGAAGCAGCTGGTCTGACTATTCCGTTCCCTCAGCGTACGCTCCACATTATCGAAAACTCAAGCAGCAAATAAAGAGAGCATTACCGTACTCGCGGTAACTGGTCCCAGCGTGTTGTATAAGCGGGAGATAAATGCTCTCGCTTCATCGACCAATCTTTCTTCGTACCTTGTCCAGCAAAGAAAACCTTTCCGGCACCACTTTGGTTAATGGTGTCCAATACAGACATTAGCTGCTGGCTATTAGAGCGGGTTGATACGTCATCGAATAGTCCTGGTTGAAACATGCCTGGATCGTAAAAGTCAGACAGCATGACGCCCGCTTTGGCATAACGAAAACCATCCTTCCAAATCCTCTTGAGTAAGTGATTGGCCAGCTCGATAAAATCCCTAGTATCACAACTGGGTATCAACAACTCGCCCGATGCGGAATTGCTGTACTGCGGCTCGTTGTCCTTAAAGGGGCTGGTTCGTATGAACACAGTCAGCACTTTGGCTTGCTGCTGTTCTTTGCGAAGCTTCTCAGTGGCGCGGGTTGCGTATTCGCATACGGCCTCACGTAACAATTCAAATTGCGTTACTTTTACGCCAAATGAACGGCTACAGACGATTTGCTTCTTAGTTGGCGGGATCTCTTCTAGTTCAATGCACGACTCACCATTGAGCTCTCTGACGGTTCTTTCTAAAACCACCGAAAACTGGTCTCTGATGGCTCTAGGAGAGGCATTGGCTAGGTCTAAGGCTGTGGTGATACCCAACGCATTTAAACGCTTAGAAAGCCGTCTACCAACGCCCCAAACATCATCAACCGGGACTAATGCGAGCAATCGACGTTGCCGATCTGGATTAGTT
>NZ_BAER01000009.1 GCF_000315055.1 Paraglaciecola polaris LMG 21857
AATATTCTTGATAACTACTATCGCTATATTCTGTAATGCGTAGTTCACCAAAACGGTGACTAACCTCTTTCAACTCAATAACAAAGTCATTTGCCAGCTTTGAATAAATATCTAATGCGTCTAAATCAAACCAAAATTTGACGTTGTTCCCCATATTTAAACTTTGCAGTGTTTCAATTCTTACCGGTGTTTCTGTCGTCATTTTTGGCGGGTAGGCGTTTTCGTTTAACCAACACCAATGTGGATTGTGGAATTCATCTGCAACAAATAAGTAATAAGACTCATCTTGTTTTGAATCTCGAAAGCGTTGCTGACGCTGCACTTCTCCACACCAATAAGGAGTATTCGCCCACCAAACTTTAGCTTTGTTTTCGCCGCTAAAAAGCTGCCATGCTAATGCAACATGCTCCAGCGAACCTAGATTCAGATATTCATTATTAGTATTCTTTTCGATCGATGTTATTTCCTGAATTCTTGGAATGGCGTTGATTGGATTGTACTGTTCAGTTTCTAGCCTTTGAAATAAATCGTGAGAAGCTAAAACAAGGTTTGGCATTTCAAAACCTGGACGTTCAAAGCAGATTTTTTTTCCTCTTAGTGCTTTTAAGTTCTCATTCAATAATAAAATATTTGGGTGCTTTATAGGCTCACTAATTTCTCTATGGCGCCGTACGCGCCCAGCCAATTGTATAATTGAACGCATAGAGCTTGCCTCGACAATGGCCCAGTCATAATCGTGATCTCGCCCAACTTCAGCAACCGGAGAGGCTAAAACAACAAAAATGTGATTTTTTTGGGGGTAGCTAGCCAAAATATCACCTACACCCGCTTCTGCACTCCACAAAGTAGATTGATCCTTGCGATTAAGAATAGTGTCCAGTTTGTTCTCTATGTGAGACCGTATCGCTAAAGGGAAGCGACTGTGGTACACGCAATAATGAATGCAGGTATTGTCAGGTGAATCCATCGCTACAAGTGACTGTGA
>NZ_BAER01000008.1 GCF_000315055.1 Paraglaciecola polaris LMG 21857
GTAGAGTAAGAGACCAAGCGTAGTCGAACTATCTCTCGGCCTCTCCTCACCGAACCACACGTGCACCTTTCAGCGCATGCGGCTCTCCATTTAATGCTAGCTAACAGCCATAGCAACATCTTTATAGCGTGACGTTACGGTATTTCTTTCTTCTAGCCTAAGGTATGGATTAATCTCCGGTAAACGCCACATAAAGCGCATTTTAGGACTGCTCACTAATCTAAACAGTGAAGCCCCACACACAATGCCATTGTTTGATTTACCGTACACAACCCACGTTGTCGCCTGACTTGCAGAAGGGCGCTTTATCCATTTCATCATTAATGATTTAATAGAGCAGCGATACTTTCGTGCTAGCCATTTGGCCAGTTTCCAGAATACAATTCGGTCAATTTTACTGTATACCATAGCAGTAAAATTAGTGTGTCGATAAAACTGAGACCAACCCTTTAACTTGCGGCTGACTTGCTCCACTTTATCCACTTTGCTACAAGAGTGGTCACTCGACAAGGCTTTGCTGAGCGAATGCGAGAACGCTTTAGCTTTGCCGTGAGGAATGCCCGTCACCACACGCATATTGCCCTTTGGCCCTCGTTTTCTGATGATGCGATGGCCAAGGAAGACAAATCCATCGTTAACATGCGTTACATGAGTTTTATCCATGTTCAATGTTAATTTAAGATTACCTTCAAGGAAGTTCCTACATTGGTCACGAATGACCATTGCTTCTGCCTTACTGCCTTTGACAATTAATACAAAGTCATCGGCATAACGACAATAAGCAACAGCAGGCTTCCATTGTCGGTTTTCTTCAATAGCAATGTTGCGCTTATCCTGTATGGTTCTATTCCAGTACCAACGGTCTTTTCGCGCTTTCTTTGACAGATAAAGTGAATCTAGATGTTGGTCGAATTCATTTAGCATGATATTCGATAACAATGGTGATATCACTCCACCTTGCGGCACCCCTTGGCTCGTTGCACAGAATAAGTTGCGTTCGATATGACCTGCTTTTATAAAACGCCAAAGCAAGGTGTTAAATCGGTCGCAACTAATGCGTTTACGCACACAACTCATCAGTAATTTATGATGAACGGTATCAAAGTAACTTGATAAGTCACCTTCAATTACCCAGCGTCCTCGCTTATCGGCAGGATCAGTTAATTGCAATTGTACTGTTCGAATAGCATGGTGGACACTGCGCTCTGGTCTAAAACCATAAGATAACGAATGAAAATCGTTTTCCCATATTGGCTCCATCGCCATGAGCATGGCACGTTGTACAATTCTGTCTATTAAGGTAGGAATACCCAATGGGCGCTGTTTCCCGTTGGCCTTTGGAATGTATACTCGCCTTGCAGGCATCGGTTTATATTCACCCGACAGTAAAGATCGTCTAATTTCTTTAAGGTGATTATCGAGGTTCGCTTGCATGTGCGATTTATCTACACCATCAACACCAGCGGTTTTCGCGCCCTTCGAAGAGAGCGTGATATTCGCTGCATGGTGCAGCCATTCAGGATGACTGATAAGTTTCAACAGCCGATTAACGCGGCGTGTTTTATCAGTCGATGTCCATGTTGCTAATTTGCGTTGCATTTCGCTGATTATCAAAGGTCTTCACCTTGTTACTAATTCAATAGAAGTCAGATAATTTGCTCGCGCAAATACAGTAAACTGCGTCCCTTCGCCATGTAATGGGCTTTCCCCATCTCAGACTACTACGAACGCTCCGCCAACTTGCATGTCATCGGGGTCTGCTCCCTTAGCATTCAATACAAGCCTTCCTCGGTTCACCTATTTGAACTCAAACATAGTGGGGTGGATGCCGATCGCAGTCTTTAACCTTATCGTGCTGTAAGGTGATGGTGCTCAAGTACAGAATTGTGATATTGCACTTGTCCCTTGATGAACGCTTACATTTAGCTCAACAGTTTGGCAGAGTTGTTCCTACTTATAACAGCCCCACTGCACCATATTGCCTGTTAATTCGTGTAGACAATGGCGACATTTCAGCCCATAGATGCGGGTTAATCGGTTCATGTTCTTCATCCGTCCACTACTTAGTCTTGAAGAGCATCTTGGCTTAACGAATTCGCCTCACTCCCCGTTGTCAGCGAGTTACATCACCTTATTAGCATACAATAAGTCACTGCCGCTCAGACTCTGCTATCTGCACAACCAGATTACGTCATAAACAAGCTAGCTCCTGCTATTTCATTTATGAATTTCAAATAGACTCGTGGTTCATTTAAGCATTCCTTGCTAGTGCTGAACTCCGAGCACAC
>NZ_BAER01000007.1 GCF_000315055.1 Paraglaciecola polaris LMG 21857
TTAACTAAGTTAATTGCAAGCCCCGCCTAGGGCGGGGGGTTCTTGTGATGTAACTGAGTATGCTTATTCATGCTCTGCGGCGCTAATTTTATGCTTAACCGTTAAGCTCGTTCGTTCTTGGGGGAGTCCATGACTACGTGAGTGGTAATAGTGTTTACTTGGGGCAGAGTACCGAGTATATCGGTGTGGAAGGTCTTATACGTTTTCAAATTTGAGGTTTCTACACGCAATATATACTCGAATGATCCGGTCACATTATGACACTCTTTGACTTCATTGGCGTTCGCTATGGCTTGTTCAAAGGCGTCTTGGGAGTCTTTAGTGTGTAGGCCTAAGCCAACGGTAACGTAGGCAATAAATCCGTTGCCTAGCAATTCGCTATCGAGTATCGCTCGATAGCCTTTAATGACACCGCTGTGTTCTAATTCTTGTACCCTTCGTAAGCAAGCCGAAGCGGATAAACCAATTTTTTCTGCTAACTCTGTATTGGCTATACGGCCATGCTTACTAAGCTCTTGCAATATTCTGTCGTTATATTTGTCTTTTTTGATCATTAGTTGTTCTTAAGTGGTTTATGTTGCAGTTAATAGCGCAGTAATTTTGTATTTTGCTCTTTATAATTGCACACATTCCCAGACAGAGAAACAATCGAAATGACCTTTGAAATATTGAGCGCGTTAATGCTTTTTGCTTTTGTGTCGTCCATTACCCCAGGGCCGAACAATCTTATGTTGATGGCTTCTGGGGCGAATTATGGTGTTAAACGTACCTTGCCCCACATGTTGGGAGTCGCGTCAGGTTTTACTTTGATGGTGGTGCTCGTTGGGTTAGGGATTATGCAGTTGTTTGACGCATTTCCTATCACATACACGGTTTTAAAAGTATTGAGCGTAACTTATTTACTGTATCTGGCGTATAAAATTGCCACTTCATCAAAGGCCGCACAAGGTAAATCGGCTACGGCTAAACCCATGACGTTTTTGCAGGCTGTGATGTTCCAATGGGTTAATCCTAAAGCGTGGACGATGGCGTTGACCGCAATCAGTGTTTATGCGCCATCAAAGAGTGTTGCCGCCGTAGTGATGGTTGCAGGAGTGTTCGGTGCGGTCAACTTACCCTGTATCAGTGGCTGGACTGTGTTAGGGCAAAAAATTCAAAGCTTTTTAACCAACAATAACCGTTTGAGAGTGTTTAATTTCACCATGGCAGGATTGTTGGTGACATCTTTGTACCCCATATTTCTCTAACAAGGATGCCGTTCAATAGATCTTCTGCAACTTTAAGCTCGGTATGCGTCAGCCTAATGTGGGCCTGTGTGAGATCATTAATCTCTTGTTAGTACTTCAAGTAATTCAATTTCGAAGGTTAAATCTGAATTAGGCGGGATCATATTACCGATTTGGCGTTCGCCATAGGCAAGATGTGCTGGCACCCATAATTTTCGCTTACCGCCTTCTTTCATGTCTTTTAGCCCTAAAATCCAGCCTTGTATGACACGTTTGTTACTTAGTACAATTTGCAAAGGTGCATCATTTTTATAAGAGCAGTCGAACTCGCTGCCATCTTCAAGGTAACCACGATAATGCACGGTAATGAGTGCTCCCCGTTGGGCTACTTTTCCATTTCCGGTTATTAAATCTTCTATTTTTAGCTCTTCTTGCATGTAAATTGTTCGCTTCCAACTGATATTGAACTGAGTTTATACCCAAACTCAAACCGTTTTCATAGAGACAGGTGTCAGATTGAGTGAGCAGTGATACTTACCGTGTCATCAATAAAACTCAGATGAACTTATGGGGGCGACACATCTGAACGCCATCCCATTCCTGACTCTTCCATTAAACGCTCATATACTCCCTCAACGTTTAGCGGCAGCCATTGTTGATAATTGGTTAGATCGCTGAATTCACTCAAGTCTACTGTTTCTTGAATTTCTGTCAGTGATTTACCGACAAGTGCACCTGCGGTAACTTGGCTGTATAGCTGAGTTAAGTAGCCTAGATAACGAGCGACATCTTGTTTATTTCCTATGTCGGCGTGCCCGCCAACGAAGGTGGTAAAGTCATATCCAAGTATCGCTTGGGTGGAATTGATCATACCCTGAATATCGTAGCTCCAGAGTTTTTTCCACGGCATCCTACCCACAATGATCCAGTCCACCACATAGAGCAACTTTTGCTGTTCGAATAACATACTGATAGATCCTCTACCATCATTCGGTCCATGGTAGGTGAGGCGCACGGTTTTGGACCCGAGGTTTAGCAGCATTTGATTTTCGAACGTTATATCTGGGGCGACGGTATTTGCCTTGGTATTATATATATCTTGCGCTGCAAGCTTGTGGGCAACAAATATGGTTTGTGGGTCGTCAAAAACTTCGGCACCGTAAATATGATCAGAATGGTTATGGCTGTAAACCACATACTTGATAGGCACATTGAAACGTTCATTTATTTGCGCTTTTAACCATGTGGCCGCAGCGGTATTCATTGGATCTGTTATAAGTGCTCCCTGTTTGGTGATCATAAAAACAGAGCGATGACGATCATCAATGAATCGATAAAGGTCGCCATCTAAGGTTTCAATTTCGTAACTTAAGGCTTGAAATGAGATGGATAAAAAACTTACCGCCAATAAAAGGCGTTTTAATAAGTAAGTTTGCATGGCGTAACCTTTCATGATGCATCCGTCATAATAAGAACGCCATACGCGTGAAATTATTTTACCCAGTTTGGCCTCACGAAATGCTAGTTAACATGGGCTACTTTAAGTCTAACTCGTGAAATTGCATTGAGCTGAGGGTCTCACGCATATTTTCCCGTTCACCATACTCTTTGTCGGCTTTGCGCTCATTAGTCGCAAGTAACTCATCGATTTTCTTTTGAAAAGCTTGGTATTCGGCTGTTTTCATATAATCCTTGTACTCAATTACTAACATTAAATCCGGCTCACCTTTTCGCGCGTTATTGGTTGCCAACACATGGTAATCTACAACGTGGCCTTCTTTTTTTGCATATTCATAAATTTGTTTCCAGCTTCCTGCTAGGTGATCCATATAATTTTCAAACTGACCGGGTAATACGTGGATGCCGTGTGCTTCCCAAACCGTGCCGTAAGAATAACTGGACTCTTGAGCCGCAGTCGATGTAGCAATAGATAGAGCTAAAATACTTGTTAGTAATGCCATTTTTATGTTTTTCATATCATCTACTCTTGTTGATATCACCTCACCCTGAGGTAATTTATTATTAAGCCTCACCCCTAAATATTTGGGTGTTGCATTGAATAAACGGGCGCTTAATATTAAGAATATTGATGACGAAAAAATTATTTAACCCGTGGCAGGCGTCACCAAAAAAACTATCAGTTTAGGTGATAGGTATCGCGCTCAACAAAAGACTAGGCTTTTTTTCATTTTTGAGGTTAAAAATAAGGTGTTTTTGAGGTCTTGTTAAGTTACCGCTAAATTAAAGCTGTGTTTTCAATGGGATATTTGTTCGTTATGTCTGCTTCTGCGAGATTAAGGTGCATTACACGCAGCTAACATGTATTGATTGTAGATGACCGCATAATCATGGGTTTTGGTACGTAATGCACTTTGCTCGCCAATGCGTAGCACATCACCAGTGCCTTTGAGCACTCGATAGCCACATTGTTGCTGAAGGTGCTCGAGTGGGTATTCAGCAAAATCAATTCCTGGTATAGAGATTGCTCGTCCAGCAAAAGCTAACAAGCGGAAATCTTTGTTCACGATTGCTTGTTGAGCATCGCTTTTTGGCTCCGCATTGACCGTCCAGCTCAAGGGATGATCATGTGAGATCATTTTGTTTTCTGACTCCCTAGCTCGTGCCAGAGCTACCTCATTGGTTTGCTCTGGCTGCTCAGTATCTGCGATTTTCGCCGCTGGTAAACAAGCGCATGCACTTAGTGTGCTAAGCGCGAGCATGGCGGGACCGATCAAAAAACGAGTCTTGGTCAATTTCAGCATAATGGAAACCGAGTTTGTCGGTTGCGCATTAACGAGATGACTCCTAGCAACCAAACCCAAAACAGACTGACAGCGCCACCGCCTCCTGAGCTGCTTGGTGTCGTAGGGGTCGTTGGCGCAGCGGCAGTTACGGTTACATTCAATGTCGCAATGCTGCTTAAGCTGCCATCACTTGCCACGTAAGTTAGACTGTCTACGCCCGAGAAACCCGTTTGAGGTTGATAGCTAATTTGGCTATCAGTAATGCTGACCGTGCCATTACCTGAGTAACTCACATCGCTTATAATCAGGGTATCACCGTCTATATCTGTGTCATTGCTCAAAACGTTGATGAGTGTGGCTGCGCTATCCTGCTGAACCGTTTCATTGTCATTGATGGCCTCCGGGGCATCGTTGACTGGATTGACCGAGATTAACAAAGCAAATGCGTTTGAGTCATCTATGCCATCGTTGACGGTCACCGAGACTGAAAGTGGGCCATTAAAATGCGTATCTGGGACGACAGTGGCGTTATTTTCCAGACTGTAATTAGCGCCGGCCTGTAAGGCAAAAGTGAAGTTATCTGGATACGACGAGTCTGGGTCTGTGACTTGTAAATCATCCAATGTGATAGTGACAGTGGCATCTTCGTTGACACTTAACACTGATTGTCCGTCGATAACAGGGGCAACGGATGTATTTCCTTGGGTAATAGTGAAACTAGCGGGATTGAGCGCATAAAATACGTTATCCACGCAGCTTATTTTAACCCTAGCGCGAGTCGTATTTGTATTGGGAGAAAATATGACATGTTCCCCATCATTTTCTGTGTTGCTGGCAAGGGGGCTGTCAAATACATTATCGCCGTCTAAATCGGCAGTGATATCGACCGACTGACAGTTGATAGGCGTGTTTTGTGTATCGGCCGTATTCCAACTAATCGTCTGCGCGGTATTGCCCTGCCACACGCTGGTTGAAATTGGCTGACTAACAGCGAATTCAGCTCCTGTGTCGACAACTTCAAGCGCCACGTCTGCTGTGTTAACCCCTCCTTGGTTATCTTTAACCGTTACTCTAAACGTTAAATCTCGAGTGGTAGTGGCATAAATTTCACCGAAGCTCACGGTATTGTTTAACACATCAGTGAGTGCCGGAAAATAGCGAAAGCTCTCACTCACAGCTGGATAGGAGCGGAATAACGGGTTGGCGCCATTATCACTGCGCATTTCACTGACGTTGGCGGTACCACCAATATCGCCGCCGGCATCGATTTGCTCCCAGGTGTAAGACAGAGTGCTATTGTCAGTAGCCTGCACATCAAGAATAAAAGGTGTACTGGCAGGGATAACATAGCGATTATTGGCTAATGTCAGGCTTGGAGCTGAGTTAGCCAAACTTGAAGTGGTGCCACATAAACGGCCTCGGCCAGAGTCCACGTAATCACGAATTTGCTCAACCGATCCGGCGTGAAAATAAGGCGAGCTGGTGTTTTGTATATTTTGTGCGCCGCAGATACCCGCGTACGACATAATGGTTGAGCCGCTGCCAGGCTCAAAAGCACTAGAAGCACTGCGCTGCTCTTCGTCGCAGGCATCTAAGTCTTGAGCGTTAAAAGAATGTTCGGCGTCGAGTTGATGGCCTAACTCATGGATCACCAAATCGATATAAAATCGCTCGCCTTGGGGGCTGGTATTGCCGGTGTAACCTTGGGCTTTATGAGTGTTGAGGCACACCACTCCCACAGATGCTAAGCCGCCAGGATTGGTGGCCAGCAAATGACCAATATCATAATTACTGCTGCCAACAGCGTCGTCGATAACCTGTTGGTTCGTCGTAAGATCGGCATTGGCGTCACTATTGGTATAAGGATCCGTGTCAGCATCGGTAAAAATAATATCGTCGTTATCCACTAACTCAAATTGTATTGCCGTATCGATCAACAATATCTGATTGACCCGATTGACTAAGGTTACCATTTCGGCGACAGCATCGGCTTTTGTACCGCCTGTGGCTTGGGTATATTCACCCGTAGCACTTAATGCTAGTCGATAGGTTGTCAGCGTATCCCCAGTGATTTTTTGTGCAGTGCTGGGCTCATCTTCTGTTTCATTATTGGCGGATACAGGAGATGAAAGTGAGTCGTCAATGCCTGATGGCAGTAAACTTTCGCCTTCAGAATCGAGGTAATAGTAGCTAATGTACTGCTCGTCGTTACTTTCAAATAAAGGAGACAGTAGTGCCCATTGATCCTGCTGGCGGAATATTCCCGTTAATCCTTTGTGCGTTAAGCTAAAACGGCCAATATTTTGTGGGGCATTAGCTTGCACGGCATTATAGGACATAAATTGCGGGTAACGCAGGGCTAAAGCTGATGACATCACGGTAGAAGGTGTGAGAATAAAATCAGCCAAAGTGCCATCAGGCAATGGAATGGCTAAGGTGATAGTGGTGCTTTTATCACTAAATTTTTGTTGCAAGACACGACTGTCGAGACTTTGATAGTTTCCGTTGGATGCCGCCACTTTTGCTTGTTCCGAAGGTGACGCTGATTTGCTTTTTGCTGATGCTGCCCATATTGATTCAGCGAATGCGTTAGTAAAGGCAACCGTACCTAAACTTGATACCACGACGAATAAAATGCGTTGCGCCATTCTATTTACAACTTGTCTATTGACTGTTTGCATAACACAACCTTGTATATTGACTGCCTAGGGGATACGCCCCGTTAAAGCTAAGCGGCCAGCTTAAAATTAAAGAACAGCCTCATCCTTGCTTGTTCTATTACACTTGATGCTGATAGAGCAAAATGCTCAGCCCGCACAATTTTGTGAATTTCATTCTAGTGATTAATTGAGAAACTTGTATCGGAAATTAGTCTGATACTCATCGTTTTATGCTGAACGGAATATGAATTGGATAAACAGATATTTTAATGAGGTAGAATAACGCGATTGATCCGTGCGGGTACTAGCGAGCATGAGTATTTATGACTAAACAAAAACAAGGCGAAAACGTGAATAAACTTAACTTCCCTCGTCTGTTTAAAACCGATTGTCCGCGTTGTTTACGCATGCGATATATCATTATTTGGGGCATATTAATGGGTTTGATGTATTTTGGATTTTGGACGGAGTAAAGAAATAATATGCAAGACGTAATACAAATTCGCGCATCGGCAAAGCGTAATGTGTTAACGACTAGCCTTGTTGGCATCATGGGATTAATTTTGAGTATCTTGATTTTTGCTTGGTTGCCCAAGTCATTTTTTTTAGCGGGTATATTTGTGACGAGTGCAGGCATAGTTGCGCTACTCATCGCCTGGTTTAAATTTCGCGAACCTATTTTTAGCATTGAACTGTCCCATGATTCGATTTGTTATCAGCACCGAAAAGGGCAGTGGTATGTGAGTTGGGAAAATATTCAGCGGATCGACGTACCCCGAGCGCATCGCGACTTGCAATTAGAAGACTTAAGTTTAGTCGGCATAAAACTTAAAGATTACCGGCCTTTTTTAACCACTACACCCATCAGGCTAATGATCCATCTTCTTATGGAGCAGCGGCCATTATTACTGCTTGGGAATAAGGCCGACAATGCCTCAGGAGAAAGCTTTAGTAACGATTTAGTTGAAGACGACAAGCATAAATTGCCCGACGGTACTGTGTTAACCGGTATTCAAGCGATGTTGGCAAATCGGATGACTAAACTGCGTCAGCGCCTCGGCTATGATTTATTTATTAGCGTATCTGAACTGGATCGAAGTGAACAAGAATTTGTCCAATTGCTTCGGGAATGCCAAGAGTTTGTCCAAAACAAAAGCAAGTAACTATTGGTGGGCCTTGGTTATGACTATGACGGACACTGGGCTTATTCCTGCATCCGTTGTTTTATTGCGTCAACTTGGGCAAGTATCGCATGTATATCGGTAATGATTCGATTAAGTGATGTTGCGACTTTGGGATATTGTTTACGTTTAAGTTGGGCTTCCAATTCAGCGCAACTAGCATGGAGCGCAGCTGCACCAGTATAACAACAAACCCCATGCAACGCGTGCACTATTTGTTGCAGTTCTTCGTATTGGCTTTGATTTTGTTGATGGGTGAATTTTTTGGCGAAATCCGGAAGTTGAAGTACAAACTGATCAAACAGATCCCGGGCTGCATCTGCGTTCTGGTTGGCGCGTTTTAACGCCAGTGACCAATCAAACACGTCTATTTGTATCTCCTCTTCATCTCCCTGATGGCACCATCGATTGATCAAATCGACTAAGTCAGATAGATCTAGCGGTTTAGGAAGGTAATCGTCCATGCCGCTGCTTAATAGCCGTTGCTGTTCTTCCTTAAACGCATGGGCGGTTACGGCAATAATGGGAGTGCCGAAGTTGAGTGGAGTGCCACGGATCAATTTTGTTGCCTGTAAGCCGTCCATGTTGGGCATTTGTACGTCCATCAAAATTAAATCGTATTCGTTTTCTTCACAGCAAGTTACCGCATCTTGACCACTATAGGCTTGATCGAGTACGAGGGGCGATGATTTTAACCAAGTACTTAATAGACGTAAGTTCATTTCCATATCATCCACAGCTAGCACTTTTACGCCGGGAAGATTTTGTAAGCGTTGTTGCAACTCATTGACCGGATCTTGTGCCGGTTTGTGCATGATTTCTGTTAACTTCCCCGGTGTTAGTGGTAAACGCATTTGCACAGAAAATTGCGATGCTCGTTGTGACAAGCGGTTACAGGATTCTTGGCCGGAGCACAGCAATACTTTGTGAGTGGCGTTGATATTGTCCGCGCATTCTAGGGCTTGCTCACTGGATAACTGCTCTTGAGGATGCACACATAAGATAAGGTAATCAAATTCTTGGCTGCAGGTACCTAAGAACGTAATAGAGTCCGCGCTTGTTACATGGGCCCCCAGAGAGCGCAGTAATTTGCTCGCAGTGAAACGTGCATTGGGGTAAGGGTCAAATAATAATACCTGTTTATCATACCATTCACTTTTGGCTGAAATACTGGGTTTGGTATTCAAAATATTCATTCTTATGGTGACATTAAATACACTGCCTTGGCCGGGGGCACTTTGTAATGTCAGTTGACCATGCATTAATTTAACAAGCTCTTTGCAGATAACTAAACCCAAACCGGTACCTTGATACGAGCGATTCAAAGCATCGTCCACCTGGGAAAAGGCGGTAAACAACTTGCGTTTGTCTTCCCGGCTGATACCAATACCTGTATCTTCAATCCTGATCGTCAATTCAAAAATACCGTGTTCTAACACTCGGCCCGAAGCCGACAAGCCAATGTGACCTTGGTCGGTGAATTTAAGGGCATTGCCCAAGAGATTATTGAGTATCTGACGTATACGGAAACTGTCACCAATCAACTTGAGTGGCAAAGGCTCAATGTCGTAGACAAATTCCAACTCTTTTAAATGAGCCGACTTTGCCATGATGCCGATCATTTCTTCGAGCAATTCGTTGATTGAAAAGGGGTGGCTATTAAT
Source organism: Paraglaciecola polaris LMG 21857 (assembly GCF_000315055.1). Taxonomy (GTDB): domain Bacteria; phylum Pseudomonadota; class Gammaproteobacteria; order Enterobacterales; family Alteromonadaceae; genus Paraglaciecola; species Paraglaciecola polaris. The sequence goes on from NZ_BAER01000007.1 coordinate 9,476, forward strand.
GTGCAGTTTGCCCGCTTCAATTTTCGATACGTCTAATACGTCGTTGACTATAGTCATTAAATTATCGGCGGCAGCGTTAATGATATTGATTTGTTCATGCTTGTCGGCGGCAAGGTTACTTTGTTGTAATTCTTTACTAAATCCCAGTATCGCGTTTAACGGCGTCCGGATTTCGTGACTCATGTTGGCCAGAAATTGTGATTTCACATTGCTGGCGGCAACCGCTGCTTTGCGCGCTATGTCCAAGCGCACGTTTTGCTCTTCCACTAATTCGATGTTATTACGTAAGTCATTCGTGGCTTGTTGTACTTCAAGCTCCAATTGATGGCGACTCTTGTCCATAAGAGCCAAAGAAAACAGGGCTGATTCGAAGAACACGCCAAATTGGAAACAATAGGTAGTGAATATGTTAGAGGGCAATATATCCACCAGACTAAACATACCGATTAATGCGCAAGCCGCTAAAATGGTCCAAGCAAAAATGAAATACCGAGCTGCATAAAATTGATTCGAATAGCTTTCGAATCCAGCATAGGTGTAACAGCTAATGGCTAACATACTGACCACATATACAGATGCATTTTGCCAACACGGGTGGGAACAAATTAACTAAAGAGCACGCCCCCATGACGGCTAACAAAGTAATACTGACCTTGATAAAAGGCAGAGTTTTAGGCGCGGTGTGTTTGGCTTCTAAAAAGATCAAGGTGAAAATACCCGAACCGATACCAATTAACACAAAAATGATGTCGGTATGCATATCGAACCAGTGAGACAGCCCCTGGGGGAACATCATATTGGCATGGCCGCCCCAGACAAATTGCCAAACAAGAACCGTGCATATATAACCTACGTAAGCTAACAAACTTGCTTCTCTAAGGGCGAAATACACCACTAAGTTATAGATCGCCAATATGATTAGGCCACCGTAAAATAGACCCCATAACAAGTTGTCATAAAAATTTTGTATTTCGTGGGAATCCGCAGATTGAATCGTCACGGGGGCAACTAGGCTACTATGCTGGCTTTGTAATCGAACAAAAAGCTCTACCGTTTGTGCATAGGGCAGGTCGACTTTCATGACGGGCAAACGGTAGTGAGACGGTAGTCCAAATTTACCTTGAAAGCTTGAAGCAATGACTTGACCGTCTTGCAGGATATACATGTCAACATTATCGAGTTGTGAAAATGCCACGCTGACGACCCATTTATCAGTGGTTGTCACGTTGCTCAAGGTGGTATAAAGCCAGAGACCATGTTCTGAAAAACCATAATTGGGGTTGCCGCCAGAATGCCAAACAAACTGAGATAGTGAATTTCGCGCTTGGGTGACACTGAGCTCAGCACCGGATTCGTGCAGCACACTGATTGATGAGGATAAGCTCACTTCATGTTCTTTTGATATAAGCTGCACCAAGCTTTCTAACTGCTGAGCTATGGCTGAAGACGAAACGCCTAATGTGAGACAAACCAATAATGCGCGCCAAATGTGCATAACGGTTTTAGATGTATAATTAGGCCTCAAGGTGACTCCTGCTGAGCTAAACGGATCGGTTAACTTGAATTGATAATGATTTCCTTATTGGCGACAATCGTTGTAGCCCTAAGGATAGATATCTTTATAATTGTTATGTTTTTATCAACATTGGAAATAATCTATGACACTTCGCCGTTTGATTCTACTCTCTTTTATCAGTTTTCCTGGCTTGGCTGATACTTTGCCCCTGGACAAGCTTCATTTACCTGACGGATATAAAATAGACATCTATGCGTCTGATGTGAAAAATGCCCGACAAATGGCGTTGAGCGATAATGGGATTTTATTTGTCGGCAGCCGCGAAGGCGGTGTAATTAGTGCTGTCATCGATAAAGACCATGATGGTAAGGCCGATGAGGTGCTGATCATAGCCAAGGACTTAACTATGCCATCGGGTATCGCCATTAAAGACGGTGACTTATATGTGGCACAAGTAAGCCAAATTGTTAAATACTCGGAAATTGAAAAAAACTTCCGGGCCTTGCCCGCACCTGAAGTTGTTATCGATGGCTTACCGGATAAAAAACATCATGGTTGGAAATACATCGATTTTGGACCGGATGATTGGCTGTACCTACCTATAGGTGCGCCGTGTAATATTTGCCAAACCAATGGCGGTGACAAATTTGATAATCCAGAGTTCGCATCGATCCTGAAGTATAACTTGAAAAGCAAAGAGCGGGTTTGGGTTGCCAAAGGTGTGCGCAACAGCGTGGGCTTTGACTGGCATCCGCAAACTAAGCAAATGTGGTTCAGTGATAACGGCCGTGACATGATGGGGGATGATATTCCTCCATGTGAAATTAACCGTGTGGACGACGAAGGTGCACATTATGGGTATCCCTATTTCCATGCAGGGACAATCGCAGATCCTGAATTTTCGGTGGATAAAAACCCTGAAGATTATGTCGCACCGGCATTCAATTTAGGTGCGCATGTTGCCCCACTTGGGATCCATTTTTACCACGGTGATATGTTCCCTGAATCAGCGCAAAATAATTTGTTCGTCGCTGAGCATGGTTCCTGGAATCGCAGTAAAAAATCGGGTTACAAGGTGATGCGTGCCGTATTAAAAGACAATGAAATCGTTGATTACCAACCCTTCATCGAGGGTTGGTTGCAAGCAGATGAAACCTCTTGGGGACGGCCAGTTGCATTACTGACCATGCCGGACGGAAGTCTGTTGGTATCAGATGATTTCGCGAATGTTATTTATAGGGTAACCTACCAGAAGTAATTCATTTTTACGTTCAAAAGCGAGGGCAAAAATTATGTTTTGCCCTACAAAAAATAAAAACAGCGGTCGATACAGCACACTATGAGTCAAGAAATTATTATTAATAAAGATGGCATCGAACAGCTTCCGATGCGTCGTTTCACTGAAGAGTCCTATCTCAACTATTCCATGTACGTCATCATGGACAGGGCTTTACCCCATATCGGTGACGGCTTAAAGCCGGTGCAACGACGTATTGTGTATGCGATGTCAGAGCTTGGCTTAAGTAACAACGCAAAATATAAAAAATCAGCCCGCACCGTAGGCGACGTGTTAGGTAAGTTCCACCCTCACGGAGACTCAGCCTGTTATGAAGCTATGGTGCTAATGGCCCAGCCGTTTTCATATCGTTATCCTTTGGTTGACGGTCAAGGAAACTGGGGGGCGCCAGATGATCCGAAATCGTTTGCTGCCATGCGCTACACCGAATCTCGTTTGTCTAAATTCAGTGAAGTACTGCTCACTGAGTTAGGCCAAGGTACCGTGGATTGGCAGCCTAACTTTGATGGCACTATGGATGAGCCAAAGATACTGCCCGCTCGATTACCACATATTTTGCTCAATGGCATCACAGGTATTGCGGTTGGCATGGCTACAGACATTCCGCCGCACAATGTGCGTGAAGTGGCAAATGCCTGTGCGCATTTACTCGATAACAGCAAAGCAGAACTGAGCGAATTACTCGAGTTTGTGCAAGGGCCCGATTACCCTACTGACGCTGAAATCATTACGCCGAAAAGCGATATTCGTAAAATGTATGAAACCGGTCGCGGCTCGATAAAAATGCGGGCTGTGTATTACGAAGAAGCCGGCGATATTATTATTACTGCACTGCCGCATCAAGCGTCCGGGGGAAAGGTTCTAGAACAAATCGCAGCCCAAATGCAAGCTAAAAAGTTGCCTATGGTCAGTGATCTACGTGATGAGTCTGATCATGAAAACCCCACGCGCTTATTGATTACGCCGCGCTCCAATCGGGTTGATATCAAGCAATTAATGCAGCACCTTTTTGCGACCACCGACCTAGAAAAAAGCTACCGAGTTAATATCAATATGATTGGGTTAGACGGTCGGCCGCAAGTCAAAGATTTACGGATGATTTTGGCTGAGTGGTTGAGCTTTAGAAAAGATACGGTGATCAGGCGCTTGCAGTATCGTTTAGATAAAGTGTTAGCGCGCTTACATATTTTAGAAGGCTTGATGATCGCCTTTTTAAATATCGATGAAGTGATCCGCATCATTCGATACGAAGACAAACCGAAGCAAGTCCTAATCGACACCTTCTCACTGTCTGATATTCAAGCCGAAGCTATTCTTGAATTAAAACTACGTCATTTAGCTAAGCTCGAAGAAATGAAAATTCAAGGTGAACAAGACGCGCTCGCCAAAGAACGAGATGAGCTTCAAATTCTGCTTGGTTCAGACCGTCGTTTAAAAACCTTGATTAAAAAAGAAATTCTGGCTGCTGCCGAAATGTATGGCGATGACAGACGCTCGCCCATCATCGAACGTTCTGAAGCTAAAGCGTTGAGCGAAAAAGAATTGATCCCGTCTGAAGCGGTAACCGTGGTGTTATCTGAAAAAGGCTGGGCCCGTTGTGCCAAAGGCCATGATGTTGATGTTGAAGGCCTTAGTTATAAAGCCGGAGATAAGTATCTCGCGAGCAGCAAAGGACGCAGTAATCAGCAAGCTGTCTTTATGGATACTTCGGGTAGGGCATTTTCATGTGATGCCCATGTATTGCCTTCAGCGCGAAGCCAAGGTGAGCCGATCACGGGGCGCTTTGGTATCGTCAGTGGCGAAAGTGCTGAGCATGTGGTGATGGGGCAAGATGATCAAAAGTACCTTATTGCCTCAGATGCGGGTTACGGTTTTGTGGGTAAGTTTGCTGATATGATCAGCAAAAATCGTGCAGGTAAAGCCTACCTATCGTTGCCCAAAGCCGCAAAAGTCATTTCTCCTCAGCCAGTTCAAGATTTAGCATCGGATTGGTGTTTAGCCATATCGAATGAAGGCCGCATGCTTATGTTTCCCCTACGTGATTTACCCAGCTTAGGTAAAGGTAAAGGTAACAAGATCATCAGCATTCCATCGGCTAAATCTCAATCACGGGAAGAATACGTCAAAGTGCTCACTGTGGTTCCCCAAGGGGCCAATGTGAAAATACTGGCAGGTAAACGCGGTATGACCTTAACAGCGGAAGACCTCACTCATTATCAAGGAGAGCGAGGACGACGAGGTAACAAGTTACCTCGCGGCTTACAGCGCGTTGATGGCATCGAAGTCGAGACCGGTGGGACGAGTGAAAGCTCTCTGGAAACAGATATCGATTTACCCGGCGAACCGCAAATTTAAAGCCCCATAGTTGGCTATATGAAAAGTTATATAGCCAACGTTTATCCGCCACAAGGAAACATCATGCAATTTGCCCTTCTCATTTTTGCACTTATCACTTTTTCATCCGCTATCAGTGCTGTGCAGGTCGACACTCAATTTGGTGCGTTATCGGGCGATATTGATACTCAATCCACGATTACATCCTTTAAAGGGATCCCCTTCGCCGCGCCTCCTGTAGGCGAGCTTCGTTGGCAGCCACCTCAACCTGTTGAACCATGGGCAGGTGTGCGAGACGCCAAACATTTTGCTGCTAGGCCGATGCAGAACCCTATTTACAGCGATATGCAATTTCGCTCGCAAAGCATCAGTGAAGATAGTTTGTACCTTAATGTTTGGACACCAGAGGCAGATAGTAAACGTAAGCTACCTGTGTTGTTGTACTTCCATGGCGGCGGCTTTATTGCCGGCAGTGCTGATGAGAAACGCTACGATGGTGTTTCAATGGCGCAAAAAGGCATAGTGGTGGTAACCGCAAATTACCGCCTTGGAGTGTTCGGATTTTTTGCGCATAAAGGGCTATCAAATGCATCTGGTTATCAAGGTTCGGGTAATTATGGGCTGATGGATCAGCAAGCCGCGTTAAAATGGGTGGCAGAGAATATTGAAAATTTTGGCGGTGATCCTAAACGTATCACCATCGCAGGTGAGTCTGCTGGATCAATATCGGTTAGTGCCTTGCTGGTGGCTCCTTCCACCAAACCTTATATAGCGGGAGCGATAGGTGAAAGTGGCTCGATTGTGGGGCCGCCATTAGATCCCCTTACGCTTGATGCTGCCGAACAGTATGGAGACAAAATACTACAGGCAGTGATTAAGGATGTGTCCTCAACAAATTCTGCGCTTAATATTGAAAAAAATATTGCCGCACTGCGAAAGATGCCAGCCCAAATTCTGTTAGATAAAGTGACTAAAGGGGGCTTTATTTATTTCAAGCCTACGATAGATGGTCGTTTTCTGCCAGCCTCTCCTGACGCGTTATACGCCCAGGGTAAACAAGCGAAGGTACCTCTGCTTGTTGGGGATAACTCACAAGAAGGCAGCTACCAGCAGATCATGGTCGATGGGGCGCCAACAGTGGATCATTATCTAGACAAGATTAAACGCCTTTACCCTAATAATTTCAAAACGGTTATGCAACTTTACCCCGGGCAGAACAGCGCGCAAGTGAAAGCATCGGCGCAGGCTTTGGCGAGCGACCGTTTTATGGGCTTTGCAACGTATAATTGGGCATATCAAAACCGTCAAACTAACCAAGCTGCAAGCTATTACTATTTTTATGACCATGTGCGCCCAGCCTTGGTAGGGGCGAAAAAAGTAGTGCAGGCCAACCAACCTAGGGGGGCTGTACACTCTGCTGAAATTGAGTATGCCTTAGGGAATTTGCAGGTTAACCCACTTTATGAGTGGCAAAAAGAAGATCACCAAGTGTCCACTACCATGCAGCAATATTTTGCCAATTTTATCAAAAGTGGTAACCCTAATTTGACTAACGAGGATACAAAAAATTTGCTGCCATGGCCCGAGTTTTCGAGTCAAAAGCGATTGGTTATAAAATCAGAACCTGAAGTTGAAGATATGGGTTATATAGACGCACGTCATGCCTTTCATCGTCGATATTATGCAACGCAATAATCCCTAAAGAGCAACCCTGATCACCGTATACGCGAATAAAAGGTTGCTCATCACAGCGAGTTCTACCGTGGAAAATAAATTTAAAAAAGAATATATAGTGGTGGCGCAAAATGCCTCTGGGCGCAATATGAATGTGCCTTTGTACCGATTTATCGGACAGCAACCTGGGCCAAAGGTTTATATTCAAAGTTCCATACACGGTGCTGAGGTGCAAAATATGTAAAATAAATAATAAGGATACTTTTTGATTTTTTTTTGTCTTCTACTACATTTAGTAAATAAGTGCGATCATTAGAAAACAAGATACATGGCCAAGAAAAAAGATGAAAGACTGAAAGTTACAAATGCTCAGGATTCAAAATCTTCGGCCGTCACTGATTGTGAATTTCCTGCATACGAACCATTCATTATTGTCCAAACACCACATGATCCTAGATCATTCAAAATATGGTTCGAAAAAAACGACGAACATATGGTGAATTCACGTAAATCAAACATCCGTATTTGCAAAGGTATGAAGTCTAAAAGTTGGATCGTTTCTGACTGGCTAAACATTCCTAAAAGTCTATCTAATGAGGTAGCTAGAGCCTTTTCACTTTGGGCAAAACGAGAACTCCCTTCATATAGCGCGATTTGCAATGCTATGAGTCAGGTATGCGCTTTTATGAGCTTTCTCAATGAAAAGTCACCTATAACTGAAATATCAGAATTTGATACTGAACTATTCATAGATTTTGAAAAAGTATTAGGACACAGAGCTAGTTATTTTAAACCAATATTTTCCTTACACCCGAAAATTGACTGGAAGCGGCTTCATTACTCATTGAAAAAAAAGAGGATATTGGAAAGTAATCATAAGCCTACCAGCAACTTACTCGATGAAGATTCGGCATTTTCATTAGCTGAATATTCAGAAAGAGAGCATTTTCAAATAGTTGGCTACGCTATGCATCGTTTAGAGTTAATAAGAAAGCGGCGGCAAGAGTTATCTAAGGCCAACGCTAATCCGTTAAAAAAGATAGGTTGCTACCTAAACGATTCCTACCCAACTACCAATCCGTGCAAAACTGATTTCCTAAAAGGCAGAAGTGCTGCGTCTAGAATACGCCGATTACATGACAGCGACCCAAAACGAGCGATAGAGCTGCTCCATCTAAATATGCTTATTTTAATTAAGGATGAAAATAGCGGAAGGACATCTATATCTAATAGAATCAATAATTTAAGGCAAAATAAGGGACCGTTTGGAAAAAACTTATTTACTGACTATCTTTCACATGTCGCAGAATTGTACGAACCAACTAACTTATCTGTAGCACCAACCGAGAGGAAGGGATTTAAAGATTATACCAAAATACTTTTAATGAAAGCTC
>NZ_BAER01000006.1 GCF_000315055.1 Paraglaciecola polaris LMG 21857
GATACAGCAATTAACGGGTTGATATTCGCCATACGAATAAGCCCTATAGATACGGATTTATTATCGCGAGTTGTATGATGATGGTGATGTAATGTACAAAGTGATTGATGAGTGGTTCTGGCTATATTTTCTGTTTGGCTTTTTCCTTCATATTTTTGTATGGGGATAATTTCGCCGATACGCTTTGGCGGTTTTTCTTTTTGTTCGTTAATTAGCGCCTCAATTCTTCTGTTAACAAACTTTCGGTGTTGTTTTTTAAAACTATCTAAATCACCAACAAATCGGTCTTCATAATCTGAGGTTGTAAATTCATCAAACCAAGTACAACAAATACTTTGATTCCATTCACTAAGATTGGCTTTTGCATATTGGCTCCAACCGGCCTTGTAGGATTCATATAACGCATACGCCAATGCGGGTGGCATTGTGGCTGTTGATAAAAGAACTTTACTACCGAGCAATCCAGCCCAATGAACCAAGCGACATAACGCTGGAAGGTCACTCAGTCCAAAATCGTCAGGTTCATCTAACACTAAATCAGACGTTAATAAACGCAACATCGGAGGGATTTGTTTGCCTCCTTTTGTACCTTCTGTTGCTGGAATGAGGTGATCAATAGTGCTGACCAGCACCGGCGCGCAAAGTAATTTGTCTATACGTTTATTTTTATCATATTTAGTCCACTCACTAAGACTATGCGATGTGTCTCCTTTGAAATCTATATAGAGTTCTGGATCTAGCACTTCCTGATCTGATTCACTTCCGGATTGTTCGCTTTTGACTACACCTTGAATAGCATGCTGACTATTTTCAAAAAGCTGTTTAACCGATACACCACCAACAGCAATAGCTAGTTGCTCGCTACTAAGCTTCAGGCTATCACGAAATTCCCTGCCTGTTTGCAAGGTAAGTGATCGCAAACCAAGCGCAACACTAAAGCGAATTCTGCCTGTTTGCTCACCCAGCGCATACATAATCTTAGCATTAGCAATAGTTTTTCCTTTTCCCGTTGATGCCATGTTGATACCAAAAAAACCATTTGTTAGTGGTTCTTTATTAAGCTTACTAATTAACTTTATCGCTTTATCTTGCCACCCATACTTAACCTTATCTGCCTTTTTTACAGGGGTAGATAGAAAGTCGTTTTTTTCTAATGGATGAAGGCTAGCGTTTAGTCTCGGTAAAGCTCTTGTTATTAATTTGGCAAAGTGCGCGACACCTATCAAATGTTCATCTAACTGTTGTTTAAATCCGTGTCCAAACATTGCCTCACTGTTTCGGTAGGTATTTGCGTAAACCTTATAATTTGCTGATCTCCACTCTTCTGTTGTTTTCGGTTTCGCAGAATAATGATGATCAGCCAACATCATTGATAGTCGAGCTAGGTGGCTTGTGAATAATTGGTCGTTAATAAAATCCAAGTTGGTAGATTCAACAAAGAGTCTGGATAGCTCCTTTTTAGCATCTGATCCTGCGATAGATGCGTGAGAAATCCATTTAATACTGTGGTGCGGTAATGCTTTTTTCGAGAATGACCAGTTATCTTCTAAACGGTGCTTTTGATCTTTTTCATTACATCGATATGAGTTCCACATAGCTTCAAAGCTTGTTTCTAACCAGTCGTCAATACGATTAATATCTGCTGGATTCCCGTTAATATCGTCACGCCACATTGGAACTAGCGGTAATCGGTGATGAGAAACAATAATCCATGCGACAAGCTGCCCAAATGGTGGGAGACTAAGTATTGGGTGTTTTTCGCTCTCATTGCTATCTAATCCATCTCTAAAATAATCAGTTATGGTACTAAAATTGGCGTTTGCTAAAGCTTCCAACCACTGTTCATCTGAGTTGTCGCCCAAAAACGCTTGGAATAACCTTAACGACACCCATTCATGGCGATATGGTTCAAAGCTATCGGTAGTAATATCTGGATTTATCTTATTTTGAAATAATTTATTAGCTTTGCCAAAATCATGAAATAACCCAGCAATGGTAGCGGCATGAGTCATGATAGGTTGAGTTTTCCAGCTGAAATTATCTTTGTACTGATTAGTTATTGTGTTAGTACTATTCACCGGCACCACACCTAAACTATTAAACTTATTTTTATTCCCCACCACCCATAAAAACTGACTTCTTGCTCTTGAGCGTATCCAGTGGCAGCTCACCGCTGTGCTTTTACTGGCGGTTTGCCGTAGCATTTTTTTAACGGTAAGTAAGCCGTCTTCGGTGATGATGGTTTGCCATGTGTTGTCACCTATGCGGTCGGCAAAGGCATCGAGTACTCGCCGAGTTTTTTTGAGGGCATTTTTTTCGCATTGGCTGACAAAGGTGACCATCATGGCTGTTCACCTTCTTTTTGTGGCATAAGGCACTTATGATGTTTGTTTTTTGCGAAAAGCATCAATATAAGCATATACTGATGTCCATATTGATGCCTGAGGAATATAAATATGCGTACTACCTTAAATATCGATGATGACTTATTTGCCCAAGCCGTTGAATTGACAGGTGTAAAAGAGAAAACTGCTCTAGTGAGAGAAAGCTTAAAAGCTTTAATTGAGCGTGAAAGCGCACGACGTTTGGCTTTGTTGGGCGGTACTGATCCGTCAGCACCGTGGAGCCCTCGTCGCCAGAGCGAAATAGCTGAATAATGGTTTTGGTCGATAGCTCTGTGTGGATTGATCATCTTCGCAAAAAAGATGATGTGCTGAGTCAATTGTTGATAAATGGCCAAGTCTGCATACACCCTATGATTATTGGTGAACTGGCTTGTGGCAATTTGCGAAATCGTTTGTCCATCATCAAATTGTGGCAGAGTTTGCCACATGCTAACCATGCTACACATCAAGAGGCCTTGCACTGTTTAGAAAAACACAGCCTGTTTGGTAAAGGCATTGGTTTTATTGATCTACATTTACTGGCGTCAACATTACTCAGCACTAACACCTTTTTGTGGACAAATGATCGCAGGTTAAAAAACCTTGCAGGCGATTTAAAACTCAGCTTTTCTTTGCATTGAATTAAGTACAATTTCACTCTTCCTGCCCCTGTAACGCCACTTTTTTAACCTGCTCAAACATAAAGTCTAATGCTTTATGGTCGGTAAATTTTTGTAATACTTGCTGACGGAACTCTTGTTCGGTGGAGTTTTCTTTGGCGCAAATAAAGGCCCAGGGCAAGACGATGGCATCTTTGATTAAATCGGCGATATCAAATACCAATGCGCCTCTGCGGGTTTTGCCGTGCATCACGGCAAAACCGTGAGGGATGCCTAATACCCACAAGGTACACGCCGCTAAACCATAAGCCAGATAGTTACCGTGGTTTAGAAAGTCATTAGCTTTGTCGGCGCTCTGATGCTGACGAGTAAAATCGCTTGTACCAGTATTATTGGCAGAAAATTTATATAACACTTTCGTGAGTTGGGCTTCGGTAAGCAGTAAATCGGAGGATTTTGTGGCTTGCTCGGTTCGCGTGTTAAAACGCTCTAATGCGCCTTTGATCAGGTCGTTATCAGTGGTAAATCCCTCGACACTTAGGTCTCGATCCTTGCCCCACACGCGCGTCAGGTATGCAATTCTTGCGGCTTGAAATTGTTTGGCTGCCTGTAAGCGCTTTTCGTCATCAAACCAAAACGACATCCATCCTTGTATGTATTCTGTTGGTCGGTATTCACTTTGTGGAGTTAACCATTCAATCTCGTTACCCATGTACAAGGGGGTACCGCCACCACCGGCAAAACCGAGTAATACCCCTGCTTGGGCTAGCATACGCACTGCGGCTTGGGTGATTGACGTACCGTTTCCTAATAGCACTACGGTCGTATTTGCAATGGGAATATTAAAATACTGGTTTTCAGGGTTTTTCTGTGAATTATTCGCTTCTGTTAGGTACAGCACCCGGCCATCTTTTTGCATCACTCGGCAGTATTCTAAGTAATACAAATTTGCTCGCTTTGAATGCAAGATAGTTTTTAAGTCACTGGGGGATAAGTCTTTCATTTTCAGCCACAAGCCTTGGTTGATGATAATAAAACTGCGCTCAGATTACCGATTATTCAATAGCCTCAAACCCCTGAAATAAAACCAGTAAACTTTGTTGGCGGATTTCCATCATGTGAGCTGGTTAAGCATTGAATAACCATTGTTTAATGTCGTTTTTGTTGGCGAGTACCAATTGCTGTGCTTCTGGCTCTGCATCGAGAAACTTGAAATTCACCTGCATTTCTTGCAATAAATATTGTGCTAAAGCAGCGCGGGTTTTAACAATCAACATGCCATTTTGCATCTTATAGTCTTGGGCGATAACGGCTTTTTGCTTGGCATTGAATCGGCTATCTGGAATGAGTTTTAATTCAACATAAGTATGCCATGCTTCATCTTTATCGGAATTTCTGGTTCCACCGTCCAGTATTTCTGGCGTGCCGCGAAAGCGACTGAGCACAAAGTCGCGAAACTGTTGATGTTTTTCATCGAATGCACGTAAATGCCAACGCAGGCCTGTACGCACAAATACATGAGGCTGAATAATACGCCCTTCGCCATTGGGATTGCTCAACGAGACATAGTCTACTTCAAGCCTACGTTTGCTTTTAATGGCTGCAGTGAGGCCTCGCATTACATATGGCGTGACGTGTCTTTGCGGTAAGTTGAGCGAGGTGTTTGTTAGTTCATTAGGGAGGTGATTAACACCAATCGATTCACCTGAATGGTCGAGCCATTGTAAATATTCAATCGCGTCACCCGTGATATAGCTCAATGTAAAATCAGGCTGAGGAATATAGCCTTTCAGACTGGAGTCATAATGTAAGTTTTTTGGAAACGCGTGTTGATAGCTGGCAAAATATTTTTTAGCTTGCGTACTGCTAACACCGAAATGTTCACTCAATTGGGTGCTATTGACATGCCCTTGCCAGTAACTGAGTAGTTCAATTAGTCGATAACGTTTCTCTATGTGATGGTCTTTCAATTTAGACCATCCTGTTCACGTAATAAAGCGGCAAAACTGCACGTTGCTGCATCAATAAAATTCCTTGTTACCCGCGTGACATCATATTCTGCATCGAATCAGTAACGCAGCAGATTCATCGCCCAAAATATTTCGCTTTTCAGCACCTTACTGAACTTTTCGCGAACTGGCAACAAGAAAGTATCCAATTAGATACACACGAAAAATCGATTTTTGCAGTGCTTCACTTTGCAAAACAGCAATTAAGCAGCGTTTTGTATGGCTGTGGGAATGGATCCACATTTAGATATATTTTGCTTACGGAATATACGGAGGTTAAATTCGATGACACAAATAACCTTGCTTGCAAACATGATTTTTATAAATGAATTACTGCCATCACCGACATTCGGCTGCCTAGTTAGCCTTTAACGACACACCCAGATGCACAGATTAACTAATGACTTAGATCGGCAATCAGCACATTTTAGAATACCGCCCTATAAGCTTACTTATATCGAGCTGTCATTTGAAAAATGCTATTAGCAGAATCATTACCTCCCTTTTGAAAAACCTACAGGGCAAATACAATTTTTACCCTTTCGCCTGCTTGATTAACCAAGCAAAGTCACAGAACTTCTCGTCAATGATGTTTATCCGCCTATGACTGGCAAGGTTTAAATCGTGGGCATGCAGATGACGCCGCGTTTCATGTTCTTTGGCACAATACTTGATTATCATCCGTTGATAAAAGCAGACATCTTGCATTTAACGTAGCAACAGATTGCATTAAGCTCCTAGGAAACCGATATGCCTATATTGCTAGCGAATGGCCCAAGGCGTTTTTCCCGTTGCTTTATATTTAATCAATTACTTAATAAGCATTAGAATACGAGAGCCCAGAATGTCATCTGACTATTTTCATTTTTTAAACCTAATTGGGGTCGCATTTTTTGCTATCGCAGGTACCTTGCTTGGCTACGAAAAAAAGGTTGGCGGTTTTGGCATAGTGGTTGTTGCGTCGGTGACTGCCCTCGGTGGCGGTTCACTGCGAGACTTACTTTTGAACCAGCCCGTTTTCTGGGTTGCTGATCCCACTTATTTATATTCAACTTATGCTGCCACCATTACTGCGATTGTCTTTATTCGCTACTTGCCACACGTGTCTAATTATTATTTTTTACTTATTGACGCCATTGGTATGGCCATATTTAACATAGTCGGCATTGAAAAATCTCTTATAGAAGGCACGGGCATGCTTATCGCGCTAACGATGGGCACCACCACCGGCATTTTTGGCGGTCTAATAAGAGACGTAATTTGCCGAGAGGTACCGTCAGTGATGCGCAGCGAAATGTATGCGTCGGCGTGTGTATCGGGCGGCTTAGCTTATGCGGTGCTGTTCCAATTCGGTGCCCCGTACCTTTGGTGTATTTTAGGATCGCTTTTTACCACGGTATTTATACGAATGGGCGCATTGCACTGGAATTGGCAGCTTGAATTTTTCAAAAAACGGCAAGGTTAATAACCTATTATTAGGTTAATGGCCTTGCCTGCTTAAAGCACGAAGGTCATCACCGAAGGTAAAGTAACAATGTGAACCATTCGGTCACAGGTTTTACGGATCCCATCATGGTGAAACCTAATCCGCCCTCTTAGAATACGTTCGCTTTGGCGACGGTAAAGTTTCTATCAACACAAACGGCAGCAACATTTTAAGTGAATGGCACGGCCTAACCGTCAAAAATCATGTCCACTTCCCTGCACGTGCTAAGCCCCATATGCCAAGGGCCCTGTAATTGACCAATCGCAGCATGTCGCTATTAACTGCTTTAACTGCTTTAACTGCTTTTAAACAACATGAAGATGCATTAAAGATCAGCCAATTTATCAGCTAGTTGCTTAAGATTTTGCGCTATAAAATCTGGCTGGGGCACATTTTCAGCCGACAAAATATTGTTATTTGGGCGCGTAATAAAAGCGCCTGCACATCCGGCTGCTTGTGCGCCGATCGTGTCCCATAAATGACATGCCACCAGACATATTTGCTCTAGTTCCACGTTCAGCTCTTTTGCTGCATAAGCGTAGGTTGATGGGTGCGGCTTAAACGCACGTACGCTGTCTACACTGAAATGTTGTTCAAAAAAATGACTGATCCCTGCTTTTTCCAATAGCGTTGGCGAAGGAGACGGCGGGGAGTTTGTCAGGGTCGCCAGGCGAAAGCCAGCCGCCTGCAGGCGCTTTAATCCTGGCACAACATCAGGATGCGGCGGTAGGCTTGTAAGTAACGTCTTGAATTGGTTAACATCCTCTTCGGTTATCGACAAACGATGATTTTCCGCCACCATCTTCAACGTGCCCACAGCTAGATTAGCGAATGGTTCATAAAGGCCCGCAATGGTCATGGTTTGAGAATACAGCACCAATTCAGCAAACCAATTACGCAGCACTAAAGGATGATTAAATACCCGCTGAAAAAACGGTTCGAGAGTCGTGATATCAAGCAAGGTCTCATTTACGTCAAAAAGAAGTACTTCTATACTGCGCGCTTTATTCATTTTTATACGGTCCTCTTTTAGATTTGAGAGCAAGCCATACTTGCCCATAAGCTTATGTTAGTTATTGAAGCATCAAATTGATCAAAATTGTTGCTTTCTTAGGCTAATTACACACGATTCGTAATGACGGCTAACATTGTAAAACACCAAGCTTATACACAGAGATGTCTAGTGATGTGGCCAGTAAAGGGTTTGCTTACTGGCCACATGTTTAGTCTGAGCAACTGATCACCGGACGATTAGCAAGTCGTATTGCGTAAGACGTTTTCGGTCAACGCGGATTAGCTAGCGCCCGCGAGTTCCTTAAGCACATCATGGTAGCTACTTTGTGGGTGTGCACCAGTCATCGCGCTACTGCGATTGAAGATAACGCTTGGTACGCCGGAAATTCCTCGCTGTTGCCATTGTATCTCTTGTTTCACTACCTTGCTGAGTCTATCAGCGTCATCTAAGGCCAACTCGGCTGCATAAATATCAAGACCAACACTCTGGGCCTCTGTGAGTAATACCTCACGATCAGATATATCTTTGTGTTCACTGAAAAAAGCCGCAAACAAACGTTGTTTCAACGTGTGTTGCAGGCCAACTTCATGGGCATAATCTAATAACACATGTGCTTGACGCGTATTAACCATCTTCATGTCTTCAAAATAGTTAAAGGTAAAGCCATACTCAGCGCCGAGTGACGTGATATTCGCCCGAGCTTTATCACTGTCATCACGCTTAGCACCATACTTACGTAACACGTGGGCACGTAAGTTTTCACCTTGTATGGGCATATCTGGATTGAGTTCAAAGGGTTGCCACTCAATCTCTACCCTATCTTGCAAGCCGAGTTCATTAATTGCGGCTTCTAAATGTGTGTAACCAACGATGCACCAAGGGCACACGATGTCAGACACAATATCCAATTTAATTTTTTTGTTCATTTCTGCACACTGACAATATTTAATCCACTCACTATAATCGAAAATGAACGGTCGTTCAATTGATTGCTGAACAATCGTTCAACTTATAGTGACGGTTTATTTCTGATGGTGGCTAACCATGCCCTAGGGCGTGATTTAATTGCAAAATTCCCTCACCGATGATTCGGGCAAATCAATTTGCATAGGGCTAAGCTTTTACAATATAGGAAGACTGAATGGGTATGCTGACAAAACGGAGACGAGTAAGCTTAACCAAGGCGGAAAAATCCGTTCTACGCGCTCATTGCTGTATCAGGCAAGTCTGGGGCACCTAAGCTAATCAGCAGAGTAAAACAAGATTAAGGCAAGGCTTCAAATAGGTCATCAATGAGCTTTTCCACGGCAACAATATTATCTGTTGCCTGAGCATACGTTCTTAAGCCTATTAATTGCACTTGCAGATAACAGGCTAATTCAACGGGATCTTTTGCTGCACTTATCTCGCCATTATCTTTCGCCCGTTGAAAAATTTGCGCAAGAGAGCCCTCTACCTTTGCTAAAATGGCTTTTGCGTTCGCAAGCAAGACAGGACTGTCGTTTTGCGTTAATTCAGCGACGCTTTTAACGATCATGCACATGCCACTTGGCACAGATCCTTTGTCACATAGGGTCACACTGCGAATAAATCGTTTAAGGCCACCAAGCACTGTGTTTTCTTGCGCCATGCAGTTAGCAAGCTGCTCAGCATTTTCCAACGCGTAATGATTTAACGCTTCGCTGAACAAATTATCTTTACTGCCAAAAGCCGCGTAGATGCTACCAGGGCGCATATCAACCACATCCTGTAGGTTTCTCATTGACGTCGCATGGTAACCTTTCTCCCAATATAGGTTTTTGGCTTTGCTGATCACGTCATCACGATTAAACTTTGCTTTTGCACTCATTACTATGGCCTTAAAACGTTTACGGTAAAAATCAAAAACCTAATGACAAAGATGCCACTAGGTTTAGATTGATCGTTTGCTGCTATGTAAAATAACTTACGCTGGCTTTAACGCCAATACTTTATCGATATCTTTAGCACTGTGACGACTTTCAAGTTGTTCCCATTCATCACCCCAATCACGGTTGATGATACGCCCACGTTGCACTGATGGGCGAGCTAACATCGCCTTTGCCCAACGCTGAATATGGCTGTAGCTTTCGACCTGCAAAAACGCTTTTGCGTCGTAGAGCTTACCCAGAACTAAGTTGCCATACCACGGCCAAATTGCGATGTCCGCAATACTGAGTTCATCACCTGCGATGAATTCATTTTTGGCTAATTGTTTATCTAATACATCTAACTGGCGTTTGGTTTCCATGGCAAAACGATTAATTGCATATTCAAATTTCTGTGGCGCATACGCATAAAAATGACCAAAACCACCTCCTAAAAAGGGTGCTGAGCCATGTAACCAGAACAACCAGTTCAAAACTTGTGTACGCTTAACGCCTTTTTCAGGTAGTAACACCGAAAATTTTTCCGCAAGATAAACCAAAATGGAAGCGGATTCAAAAATAGCGTCAGCATCGTCGTTTGAGCGGTCGACTAATGCAGGAATTTTAGAATTTGGATTAACGTTCACGAACCCAGATGAAAACTGATCACCCTCGCCAATTTTTATCATGTGCGCGTCATATTCAGCGTCCTTACCCAAGGCTAATAACTCTTCTAACATGATAGTAATTTTTTGACCATTCGGTGTGCCCATTGAATATAATTGCAAGGCATGCTGACCTACAGGTAACGCCTTTTCGTGGGTCGCGCCTGAAACAGGGCGATTAATACTCGCCCATTTACCGCCACTTTGCGCATCATGAGTCCATATTTCGGGCGGTGTATATAGGTTTTCCATCTCGTTATTCCTAGGTTACTTTATGTGCTCAGGCTTGCGTATCAAAGTTTTGTGGATACAGCGCCCGGGCTGATTCTTCATCGAAATCAGCTTTAAATTGGATATCTTTAGCAATATTTCTTGCTCTTTCCACTGCTGGTCTGGTCTCTATTTTTGCAAACCAACGCAATAAGTTAGGATAATTTTCCAGCTCTTTTTCACCTAACACAGCGGTTGCTTTATCTACCCAGCCCCATGCTGAAATATCGGCAATTGAGTATTCGTCACCCACCACAAATTCACGACCTTTCATATGTGCCTCTAACACTTCATAGTGGCGCTGGGCTTCACGTAAATAACGATTGATGGCGTAAGGCACCTGCTCTGGAGCTCTATGTCTAAAGTGAACAGACTGACCAGAGAACGGCCCTAAGCCTGTCGCTAAAAACAATATCCAAGATAACATTTCACTGCGATATTGCTCTTTACCTGTGAACTTCCCCGTTTTTTCAGACAGATACATTAGGATGGCCGTCGAATCAAATACCCGTTTGCCATCGTCATCGATTGCAGGAGTTTTCCCATTAGGGTTAATTGCACGGTACTCAGGTGTATGTTGCTCACCTTTCATGGTATCGACTGGGATTAATTTATACGCTAGCCCTGCCTCTTCTAAAAAAAGAGCCACTTTCATGGGGTTTGGCGTAGGGTGAAAATAGAACTTAAGCATATTGTTAACCTATCTCGCTGTGCCTGTGTAAGTATTAAAATCAACGCTGAATTGCTTCTGCATTAATAGCAGAGGCAATTGCATTGAAATCAATTATTCATGCTTACATGCTTATTTTTTAGTCCACGCGAATTTTTCAAACATGGGATCAACAGGCGTTTCAGCAATATGGTTGACGTAATTACTGATCACTTTTTGCGATAAACCAAGGATCACTTCAAGTACCTGCTGTTGTGCATAACCTGCAGCAAAGAATGCTTGTAACGCGTCTTCAGAAACATTACCGCGGTTACGAACAACACTTAACGTAAAGTCCTGCAAAGCTTGCAGTTTGTCAGTTGGCATCGCTTCACCGTTACGTAACGCTTCGGTTAATGCAGGATCAACTTTCATTGAATGTGCAATACCAGTATGTGCAGGCACACAATAATGGCATTCATGCTCAACGTTTATCGTTTGCCATACCACGGTCAGCTCTTCAGCGTTAAAGGACGTATTGGTGAACAATTCATGTAATTGCATATACGCTTTGAGCGTACTTGGCGATTCAGCCAGAACACCGTAAAGGCCAGGCACTACACCCATCTGCTTTTTTGCACCTTCTAATATTGCTTTGCTTTCTGCTGGTGCTGACTCAAGGGTATGAATTTTTAAGTTTGACATTATGACTCTCACTAGTTGGGGAATAGACGGTTTTGTTGAATAGGAACCTTTGTTCCTCTGATTTAAGTGTACTATAAACCCACATGAACGAACGTTCAAGTTTATTTTGAGCGATCGTTCAGACTTGATATTAAGACACTGAATGCAAAGTGATTTTATTTACGCTAAGCCTCACGGTACGCAGCTTTCGCGCATATCCAGCCAGGCGTTACACATTAATAAACAAAAATACCGTCGGGTATAAGTGAGCTTTAGGGAGTTATGCGGTTTTGGGTGGTTTTAGGAGAGCATTTAAATCCGCTGACTCACAGACCAATAAATCGTTTCAGATATTAACAATCGGCATAACCAAATGGCGTGGGCAAAATAAAGCAAGGGTATTTCTCATACACAGAGGGTGATTAAACAGAGATCCCCCCCTAGGAGGTTTGCTTTAGGGGGATACCTTTTTGTTCAAGCATGGTGGATTTTTAGCCTGTTACAAAATTACCCCTGATGCTTTGAAAAGCCAGTACCACTTCAGAGCGGCTCATTACCCTGAAGTGTATGGCACACGTTAACCGGGTTAACCGTTATTGATAGCTTCTTTTTACCCAGCCAACCAAATACCAACTGTCCGCTGAATTTTTTGATCGTCTGATGGTGCGGATTTTTTCTAGATTCTTCAGACTCTCTTCTAATTCATTTTCGGTCAACGTAGTACGGTCGTAACGAATTAGGTGGGTGTTAATTTTGCTAAGTAAATCTTTACCGCTTATGGTGTTGCTACGGCGGTTTCTCACGAACCACATGCTCCAGATTACCATAGCGTCATTTTCACTGATCGTGACGTCTTGCAGGTCGCTGACTAAACGCAAAACCTCAATAAAGGCATATAAACCTAACCAAGGCTCAACTTTAAGATTGAAGCCTGGCGGTTGAGTTTTCACAATTTGATCAACCACGGTATTGATATTCAATTTGATACTGCCCGCTTTCGCTACTTTTGCCTCGCCGTCTTCTGATGTTGCGCTGGCCTCTGCGTCTGACACCGGGGTTTTCGGCGGTTTGATCACAATAGCTGGCGTAAGTGCGGTACCTATCAATTCATCAATCGAACTTGGCTCTACCCCTACACTGCTAAGGGATGCACGCATTGAAGCGTTGAGTTCCAATTCTTTGTTATTTGCCGTCTCATAGTCGAGTTCCATATCGATATCTCCTAATCATTCTTATTATTATTGCTCTACCAGCCTTGCTCAAATAAAGGCCAAGTCAGCAATTACCAACACTGACTAACCTAACTCTTTCGTCATCGGCTAACCCAAGGGCAAATTTATACGGTCAGCTAAATGTCTAAAACGTGGGAGCGAACAAGTGCGGGTTAATCAACCCATCGCAAAAACCAATTTGCCCCTTGTTTGCGGTAATTTCAGCACTAACTTACCACAAAAACGCCTATTAATGTTGCACATGGCTTGATTTTCACGTTACCGACTCAGTAATTTACAGAATTTTAGACAGGGAATAACGTATTTTTCATACATCTGGCGCGGTAGATGCCAAAATACGCAACGCAAGATTTTATCCACTCACTTAACGTAAAATTCATGCCTAGACACTGCCCTTAACCCGTCATTACTAGTAAGCCGTGCATGGCAGCCAAACCATTTTGGCAAGGCTGATACGGTTAGTTTTTATTTCTGAGGGGAGGCGCTACTGATAAAGGCGTTAACTTAGCAACTTGCCCAGCTACGCATTAGGTTGTGATACACGCCTGAAAGGCGTTTGACTTCGGGATCATTACTGCCCCTGTCGACCGTAAGCGCTTGTATCGATTGGTCTAAATCAAATAACGTGCTGCGCTGATCATTGGTGCGCACTAAACTTTCGATCCAGAAAAACGAGGCAGTTCTGACGCCCCTATTGACCGGATTAACCTGGTGTAAGCTATTAGCCGGATACAAAATCACGCTGCCTGCACTGAGTTTAATTTGCTGTAAGCCGAACTGGGTTTCAATGCTTAATTCCCCTCCCTCGTATGCACCAGGTTCCGTTAAAAACAAGGTGGCAGAAAGATCCGTACGCAACATTTGATGACTATTTGGCAGTGGCATGATTGACGCGTCAACATGTAAACCGTAATGCTCGCCGCCTTGGTAACGATTAAATTTTGGCGGGTAAATCTTACTTGGCAGCGCAGCGGACATAAAAAGTGGATGACTGGACAATTTGCGGATCACAATATTCCGCAATTCATTTGCCAATGCACTGCTGTCGTCTAGCTGTTGATTGTATTTAACTTTTGACGCTTGACTGCCTGCCGTGTGTTTACCGTCTTGCCACTGACCTTTATCTAACGCTTGGGTAAATTGAGTGACTTCTTTTTTGGATAGTAGATCTTCAATGACGGTTAACATGGGTCTCTCTTTTAACGGGCTGGCTGTATAATAATTGGTAAGTGTAACAATTCACGCCTAGATATTCATTTGGCATTAACAGCGAATAGTTACCCTTAACACATAAATATTCTCTTCTATTGGCATTGCGTATTCCGGCAAACTAATAAATACAATCAAGTGTAATATCGTTAATGGTTTCGCATCCAGTCAACGCCATCGCAAGTTCTAGCTCTTGTTGTAGCAAAGTCAGGCTATGCGCCACACCTAAGGCGCCAGCCACAGCTAAGCCGTTTAGTACTGGCCGACCAATCAATACGCCGTTGGCTCCTAAGGCAATGGCCTTAAAAATATCAGTGCCACGGCGAATACCGCTATCAAGTAAAATAGCGAAATCTTCTCCTACCGCGTTTCGGATTGGTGGCAGTAAATCAATGCTAGGGGCAAGGCCATCTAACGTGCGTCCACCGTGGTTTGATACTACGATACCGGCACAGCCACTCTGGGAGGCTAAAATTGCATCTTGTGGGTGACTGATGCCTTTGATCCATACTGGCAGCTTAGTGTGTTGACGTAACCACTGAATATCGTCCCAGTCGGGGGCGTCTGCCATTAAACCATTGAGCAGTACACTTTGCCCTGGGGACAAAGATTGGGTTTTCGACGTGGGGTAATTGACTAAATTGGCTGCAACCACACTTGATGGCAAGCTAAAACCTGCCCGTTGCTGGCGATTACGCAGGCCACTTACCGGCGCATCAACCGTCACCACAATGGCCGTGTAACCAGCATTTTCAGCTCGCCTTACTAAATCAAGGGTATGTTCAGGGTCCGGCTGCATATATAACTGAAACCACTTAGGCGTTTGCTGTTGGGCAGCAATATCTTCTAGCGGTACAGTCGATAACGTACTGGTTAACATACCCATATTCACCGCATTCACCGCTTCAACCGTGGCTAACTCGCCTTCGGGATGCAGTAAACTTTGATACGCCAAAGGCGCCACCAACATAGGCCAAGCAAAGGTATCACCACTTAAAGTGACCGCTGTCGTGCCTTGGGTGAACTTACGCAACACACGTTTGTTCATACCGATGGCGTCAAACGCACTTCGGTTGCGATTTAAGGTAATATCGTCCCCTGCTCCGCCGGCAATATATTCATAGATACCGTGGGGCATATATTCTTTTGCCAAACGTTCATAATCGCCAATGGCAATCACATCCGCGGGAATTTTCTTGAGTTTTGGTAACACGTAATGTTCTGCTTTCATGGCGAAAGATTAACCTAAAAAGAAAAAGGGAGCACGCTGAAAAACAACCTACTCCCTTGATTCATTTACCAAAATTGTAAATAAACGTGTTTTAGAACTCGTACGTTAGTGTCAACTTGGCGTTTCGCGCTGCACCAATATAGGTAAAGGCACCACTGCGATAGGCTGCTAGGTAGTAGTCTTTATCGGTAACGTTAGCCACATTTAACCGCAAGTTTAACTGCTCATTGAATGCATACGTTGCGAACACATCAAACGAGGTATAGCTTGGGACCTTGTAGGAGTAATCATTAATGTCGCTGTTGAAGCCGGCGCCTGAATCAGGTTGGCCTGCATATATTTCACTTGAGTAGGTCATAGTCCCGCCGAATGAAATTGCATCGTTTGCCTGATAACGCAACTGCCAGAAGGCGCTGTTATCCGCGAAGTTACTCAAGGTTCTACCAACACTATCGGTATCGAAAGATTCAAGTACTTCGGCATCCATGAAGCTTACACCGAATTGGGTGCTTAACTTTTCTGTGATGTTACCTACCACAGAGAACTCAGCACCTTTCACACGGTTTTTACCTGTATTAAGGGTACCTAGATTGGCGTAATCGTCGTCGCCTATACTTTCCATTACATCATCTTTAGTGATTTGGAAGATAGCCGCCGTGATAAGCAGTTTATCGTTGTATACGTTCCATTTGGTACCTAATTCAAAGTTTTCAGTGTCTTCTGGTTTACTGTCAGTCACTTGTTGAGGGTCGCCACAAATACCACCGTAACCACAGTTACCACCCAGATCTGACTCGCCGCCGTTGATATTACTTGACGTACTGTATGTTAAATAAACATTAGCGTCTTCGTTGATGTTATATACCACACCCACATGACCGTTCCATAAAGTATCTGAATAGTCATAGGCAGTGGCTACACCGCCGCTGGTCACGACATTATCGTAATCAAAGCTATCAGCACGTACACCGGCAAATACCGACCAGAAATCGTTAATGTCAATGGTATCCATTAATGACACAGACACGGTATCGATTGAGTAATCTGAGTCTTGGGCACCTTTGGTAATGCTGCGACCCATGACGCTATTGATATTATCAATATAGTTACCGCTGGCATCGACGATACAATAACCTGCTGAAGCACCACCGCGACCTGAAGTGACACAGTTGGTGTCACCGGTATTTTCTACGTTATAAACACCGTTATCTACGTCAAGGGTACTGTATTCAGCACTCACTACGAAATTATGCTTTAGACCGCCTAGATCACGGGTTAAAAAGACATTAAGTTGGTCTGCGAAGTACTCGACTTCTTGCCAACCTTGGTGCGTACTCAAACCAACAGTTGCCGCACCGGGTGCATCTAGGTCAGTTGCGTCACGGTTAGTGCCGCGGGCACCGGTTGTGACATAACCATTGTCTGTTGTGCCGTAACGCATCATGTTTTCAACACGAGTGTTACTGTCTATTTCGTATTGCGCACGCAAGGTAAACGTATTAATTTCTGACTCTAAGAAATCTTGTCCATCTTGGCTATACACAGGCAAGTCATGTACAGGTTTGCCACCATTTGGCTCAATATAGGTACCTAGATCCGGGGTATCTTCTGCTTTTAAGTAATAGTAATCTGCAGTCAATTTAAGTTTGTCAGTGGCTTGATAAACCGCTGACAAGGCTAAACCGTTACGCTCTTGATCGGCAGGGCTGCGGTCAGGGATTTCTTTGTATGAATGCAACACGTTTGCACGTACGGCAAGTTCGTCATTGATACGTTTGTTACTATCAAGGGCGATACGACGATAATCATCAGTACCTAAACCGGCTTCTAGCTTGTTAAAGTCATATTCGCTGCTCGCTTGCTTGGTAATACTGTTAACCGCGCCACCTGTTGAACCACGGCCAGCAAAAGTAGAACTGGGGCCTTTGGTTATTTCAACTTGCTCTGTGGCAAAGCTTTCACGAGTTGTCATACCTGGGTCACGTAAACCATCGACAAACACGTCACTGCGTGCTTCGTGGCCACGAATAATATAGCGATCGCCAAAAGCATTACCGTTTTCACCTGTGCCTAATGTAATACCAGGCTGGGCAGCAAGAATTTCTTTTAAGTCAGTTTTACCTGACTCTTTTATTTGGGTTTGTGTCAAGACACTAATAGTCTGGGGCGTATCGGCTAATTCTTTAACATGGCGTGAATCACCAGAAACCTGCGCTTTATAAGGTGCGCCCGCTTGGGCATAAGGGTTGGTATCTACCGTACGCTCTTCAATCTGCATGGTGTCCAATACAATTGGCTCGTCTTCTTGTGCCAGTGCCATAGGGCTTAGCAACATACCTGGAATGCTTAACGCTAATAAAGTCTTGTTGGTTTTAACGTTAGGCGAGCGCAAGCTCAATGGCGCCGAATGACAGGCTGTTTTTCTACTCATGGGTAACTATTCCTTAAATGCTGAGTTGGTGATTAGTGAATATTCAATGGGAATAACTAACGTGATGCGCTCACGTTTAATTGAATCTGGTACGAGAGGCAAAGGATTGGCTTTTTGCAACATATCTAAAGCCGCTTGATCAAGTGCAGCGGATCCTGAGCTCTTTTCGATGCTTGAGGCCAAAACATAACCGTCGCGATCTATGGTGAACTTGAGCTGCACTATTCCTTCAATTTTTTGCTTCTTAAGTGCTTTCGGGTACGTCTTGTATTCCCTCAGGTGTGCCTGCAAGTCAGCGAAAAAGTTTTTTGCATTGCCGGCACGTCCACCTGAACGACGAGAGCTGGCACTGCCTGTTCCACGAGTTGTGGCTATTTGGGCCACTGGAGCTGGGCTATTATCCGTTTTGTCAGCTTCGCTATCGCTAACAGGCGCATTATTTGTCTCAGTCTTGTCTGTCTCAGGAGTATGCTGCACATCAGGTGCACTACTTGACGCAACGACTGTCTTTGTTGGCTCTGGCACCTTTTGGATGGCATTGCTGGCAGATACCTGCTCGATTATCGGGGCGATATCGTCCATGACCGGTTCGTTAACGTTTTCAACAGGAGGTTCAACGGGTACAGGTGGCACGTTATCTTTGAAAGGTTTGCTTTCAACCTCAGGCTCGGTTTGTGCGGTTGGCTTGTTAACTGCTTTTTTAACCGCTTCAAGCTGAGTGACTGGCTCTACTGGGTCAGTCAATTGCTCTGACTCAACCAACTCTTGATCCTGATAAGCACCGACCATACCTAACCCGACTTCAATTCCGTCTTGCCCTTCACCAGCCGCACTGCCCTGCACTGCATCTGTCTTTACTGATAAAGCTGCAAACACCGCGCCGTGTAGAATAATCGCAACCGTCACGGCAACGGCCCACTGACGTTTACGTCCCGAGGCAAACAATACAGATTGCTCAGGAAGAAGCGCCACTGAAGCCCCGCCGTCCCCTAACATATTGGGATTAACCGATGACGCGTTGTTTTTTGGAGAAATGGCACTCATCAACTTGGCTCTGTCGTTAGAGTGAATAAGTTGATGGTGCTAAAACCAGCAGATCTAAGTGTATTTAACACTTTGTCTAAATCTTGGTAGGTCACTTGCTTGTCGGCACGCACGGCAACGTCAGCTGGGTGCTCAAGCAATAAATCCGTTAACGCGTTAGGCAATTCAGCAAAGCTGACCAATTCGTTGTTGAGATGAATTTCGTTGTCTTTAGACAACTGTAGGGTAATAGGCTGATCGATCGCCGATTTCGTTTGACTGCTCTGGGGCAGTGTTAAACCGGCGTCGTGAATTTGCTCGATTTTGCCCGCAATCATAAAAAATATCAGCAATAAAAATACAATGTTGATGAGCGGAATGAGGTTATCATCACTGTTTGCTTTACGGCGCAGGCGAGGCATTTGGTTAAACATGCTCATTGCACTGCTCCATCACCGGGGCTTAATTTACCCAAAGTGACCTGGCTAAACCCTAAGGCTTTCAAGCGAGAAAGCGCATCAACAATAACTTGCACTTGTGTTTCGGAGGCAGGCATAAGCACGGTAGGTGTGTCGATTGCCAATAGGGTGCTTAATGCATCGTCGGTTAACGCTACCCCCTCTAATTGCGTACCTCCACCTAATAATTGCCCATTAACACTTAATCGAACCACTTGAGGTTTTGTGCTAGAAATCGTACTGGCTGCCAATGCCGATTGCATTTCAACCGCACTGAATTTAGTGAACGAGGAGGTCAGCATAAAAACATCAGTAAAATGAACACCACATCGATTAACGCTGTCAGGCTAATGCTTTGCTTTCTGCGTTGTGGCAAGACCAAACTAGACATAGTGTTTACTCAGTGCCTTGCTTAGAAGTATTTTGTGCTTTACTCGCCGAGCTTGTTTTACCTAATGACGATTGACTTGAAGCGCTGGCATAAATTGTAAACACCCGCTGCAAATCATTTTGTATTGCTTGGGCTTCAACTTCTGCTTTGCGTTCAAAGTAACTATTGAGCATAGACACAGGTATCGCTACGGCTAAACCCACTGCAGTGGTCAGTAATGCCTGCCAAATTCCCCCTGACAAAACCGCAGGGTTAACCTGAGCACCAGCCGATTCCATAGCCTTAAATGCTTCGATCATGCCAATTACTGTACCAAAAAGCCCCATTAATGGGGCTAATGTGGCAATGACTTCTAGAATTCGTAAATAGCTATTAAGTTGCGCTATCGCCAATTGTGCTTGACGATAAACTTCGTCTTTAATGTCGTCTAATGCCAGTGATGATTTATCGATTAATTGTACTGTGCTACTGATCAACGCGGCCCGGTAGTTGCGCTGCCCCTTGACTAATAAAAGTGCTTGGGCATGTTTACCTTGTTGTAAAAAACCAAATGCTTGCTCAATGGCATCAGCTGGTTTTGGACGCGTACTATAAAACTGCCATCCTTTTAACACCCCTACACTTAATGCAATCACTGAAAGACTGATTAACAGCCATACCACAACCCCACCATTGACGAGTAAATCAATCACTGCAACATCCTAATAACAATCTAAATGAGAACGATTATCACTTTATCTATTTTTGCTTTTTAAGACAAGCCTTTATTGAACTAAAACTGTAAAACAATGTCGTTTTAGGCAATTTTTAAAATCTAACAATTATTGTTTAACATGGTAAATAGTGAAAAATTCGCCAGTATTTAGAGTTTAATGTGGCAGAAATTGATTTAAGCAGGATTTATAAAAGTAATGATATTCACTAGCAATAACATTGAATGAGAAAAAAAGGAAAGTTAATGACCCGAAAAAGGGTGCCGTAGACGACTATTTAAACTGAGGTATCGCATTTTATTTTGCTCAAAACACGGTTACCTGACACAGTAAAGTAAAATCGAACTGATGTTCGACCCCTGTCACATAACTTTATTAGCGAGTAATTCACGCAGTGCCACAGGCAAATATTCTCTTAATTTATCGGTAATAGCATGCTCGTTTTTCTGCCACATGATGCCCACGTAAACAATCACTATCCCTAACATGGTTAACGCAATAGGAAATAGCCAACTGCCGCTAAACACGTCATAGGCCAAGTACCCTATATACCCACAAACTCCAAGCGCACCAAATATGACCAGCACGCGACGCACCAAGATAATTCCTAATCCCATCATGAGTATATTGATGCAGCAGTAGATAAACTTAGATAGCTCACTGTCCGACTCTTGCATAGACAAGCCACACCAAAATGCAATAGTGCCAAATAAATACAACCAGAATGCATAATCAGCTAAACGTCTAGTACGTAAATCCACCCAAAATGCTAAGCCTAAGATGGATAATCCTATGTACATAGATACCAATGCACGCACCTCATATGCAGGACTTTCCCCTGTGAGCATCACGGCGAGATCCATCGACAGGTACCAAAGAGTGACCGCAATGGGCATGACCAAAAAGGGATATTTATAGATCTTAGCGAGTATTACCGCGACCGCTAACGTGCCTAGTTCCATGTATAGCCAATGCCACTGTATATAACGGTGGTAATCTTGATAGCTGTCGCTGCCAGGCCAAATATCCAACGTCTGTTGTATTCCAAATATAGCGAGCGGCGTCAATGTGACTACAAAAGTAGCACAGATGCCGGCAACCACGACTAAGCCTTGTTTTGCAAAGCGATTAGTGAGTAACACACCAGCAGCAGCATAAACCGCACAAAGACCCACAATGCCTGCGCCCCCAAATGATTCCCACCCTAGGTTCATAAATACGGTCATTGCTCCGATTGCGACTAAGCCACCGAAATAATAAAGTAAGTGGGTAAAATCAAACTTGGGTGTGCTATCCGGCAGCGCTGATAGGTATGCAACTAACTGCTCGGCTTGAGATGCGGTTAAAATTCTCTCTTCCACCGCGCCATTCAATTGACGTTGACTAATACGCATTTCATTTACTCCGTTAAGTGACGCTATATTTGTAAAATATCGATTCAAGACTAAGTTTCATCGTGCAAACCGCCCAAACGTATAGGTAGTTCTGCAGGCAACTAACGCCTTCATAGGTTTACAGCTGACTTTTTGCCGCACTGACATTATCGAGCAATAACATCAGCGAATGATAGGGTATACCGCTATGTTGACTAAGCCCAATTTCACACGTTCGACTATTACTATAGCCAGCTTTACAGTTGACTGGAATTTGCCTTTTTAGGTGGCGAAGTGCACTGGCATTTAATTCAGGTACGAACATGCCTTTATCGCCCGCATAACCACAGCATTCTATGCCCTGAGGCTGAATGACCTGCTCGCTGCAGGCGTGAGCCAAGGCTTCTAGATAACCTGAGATGCCCATTTTACGGCTGCTGCAAGTAACATGAAGGGCAACTGGATCACTTTGCGGAGTGATATGTAAATCGGCTAATACGCGCTTGACCATAAATTCACTGGTTTCAAAAATATCTAATCCTTGTACCTGATCGAGTGCTTGCATTTGTTGCTTACAGGGGCTGGTATCAAACACAATGGGAATGTTACCTTGGCGACTAATGTTAAGCAGGTTACGGGCTAACTCATCACCTTTTTGCTGAGCTAAATCGGGAAAACCTTTGCTGCTAAATGGCATACCACAACATAGGTCGTTCATGTCTTCAGGTAATATGACCTGATACCCTGCCTTAGCAAAAACCGAGCGCGCTGCATCGTAGGTAGAACGGGGCTCGTTGTCAGACGCTGCAGGTCCCATAGTGCGACTGGCGCAACTGGCAAAATAGACCACTTGCTTAGCCTTTGGCTGCCCATCGAACTTTATCGCTTTGGCTTTACTTGGCCACTGACTTTGCCACAAAGGTAGGTTTTTAGCAGACAATCGATGCACTTTAGCACCTATGGTGTCGGTGAGCGTATCGCCTAAGACCTTAGTAACAAAGCTTGACGCTCCAAACCCCAACGCGGCTGATTGGCTCACCAAGGAAAAATGTTCTGCGCTGAATTTAGCGATAGTTTCACCGAATTTGCTTTGTCTTTCACTGCGAAGTTGGCGAATAAGATCACCTGTGTTAATCCCCACCGGGCAGCGCTGAGCACATAATCCTGTCGCGGCACAGGTATCGATTCCCATGTATTGAAAGTCATGCTCTAACTGACGTAATTCCTGAGCGTTTTCAGACTCAGTGTTGTTTGCTGCATTGCCTAGCGCGCGCAGCTGTTTTATTCGGCGCCAAATGGCGATGCGCTGCCGAGGGGTATAACTCAATTCTTGAGATGGACAAACAGCTTCACAGAAACCACATTCGATACATTTATCAATAATATCATTGGCTTTTGGCATTAATTTAAGGTTTTTAATGTGGCTTTGCGCATCGTCATTCAATATAACCCCAGGATTCAAAATCCCTGTGGGATCAATGATTTTTTTAACTTGCTGCATCACTTTGTAGGCTTCACTTCCCCACTCTAATGCCACAAACGGCGCCATATTACGCCCTGTACCGTGTTCTGCTTTAAGGGATCCTTTAAATTCCACCGCGACTAGCTTAGCCACCGCCTGCATAAAACGATCATAGCGTTCAATTTCAGCTTGTTGTTCGAATGACTGGGTAAACACAAAATGTAAATTCCCTGCCAATGCATGGCCAAATATTATCCCTTCTGAGTAGCCAAACTGATCAAATAACTGATGTAATCGGCCAATGCCTTGCGCCATATTTTCAATGGGGAAACATACGTCTTCAATGATAACCGTAGTGCCTGCTTCGCGCACCGCGCCAACAGCAGGAAACGTACCTTTGCGTATGGCCCATAATTGTTGGTTTAACAAGGTATTACGACTAAAAGGGATTGACTGTAAAACATGATGACTGCTTATATATGCTGCCAGCGTGTCTATTTTTTGTGTCAGTTCCCCTGGGCTTTCAGCACTCACTTCAATCAAAAGTGCCGTGTAATTGTCATTCTGTGTGCAAAATGAATCTGGTAAACCTGGCTGCCCTTTAACCGAATTCAATGCTCGCTGGTCCATTAATTCAACGGCGTCGACGCTTTGCTGACTTAATGTTTCAACCAATGAACATGCTTGCTCTGCACTGGCAAATAAATATAAACCGCTGGCTTTATGTTTATGCTCAATTACGGTCCGGTAAGTAATGTCACTAATGAAACCTAACGTGCCTTCTGAGCCAATCATGAGATGCACCAATATATCGAGTGGGTCCTGATAATCAATCAACGCATTCAGTGCGTAACCACAGGTATTTTTAAGGCGATATTTGTGGGTGATAAGTCCATATAGTGATGTATTATTTTGGCAGTCCGAGGCCAATTGCTGTAACTGTGACAGCATTTCCTGATGTCGTTGGCGAAAGTGAGCAACACTTTCTTCATCACTGGTATCCACCATGCTGCCATCTGCCAGCACTAGGGACATATCTTGTACTGTGTAATAACTGTTGTGCGCCACACCGCAGCACATGCCGGAGGCATTATTTGCCGCAATGCCTCCGATTTTACAGCTGTTGATTGACGCAGGGTCTGGGCCAATCTTACGTCCAAAAGGGGCTAATAACCGGTTCGCATCCGCGCCAATAACCCCAGGCTGTAACTTAATTTTCCCGCCGTTATTTAACACCCAGTGGTTACGCCAATCATCACTTAAGGTAATCAGCACGGAGTCACTTACCCCCTGCCCTGACAAACTGGTGCCCGCGGCACGAAAAGTAACAGCCACCCTATATTGCGCACTGAGCCTGAGAACGTTTTGTACTTGTTCTAATGACGAGAGCTTCAACACCAACAAGGGAATAAGCTGGTAAAAGCTGGCATCGACCGCCAGTGCCCGGCGTCGGCTGATATCTTGAATAATTGATTCAGCAGGTAACATAGCAAGTATTTGCTTCAGATAGTCGGTGGGCAACCGTGTCATTTAATGGTCCTTTTACTGGGAAATAGAGCTGAGAGATGCAGTGTTTTGCGAGCTCGGGATAAAAGAGCAAAAGAATCGCATCTTGAGACATTTGCATCAAGGGCAATACGTAAGCTTTTGTAAGCTAAATTGAACAAAAATATTTGCTGTGCTTGCTAATCCCTTCGTATCTAGTAACAAAGGTAAAGCTCACCAACAGTAAATATTTTATTGCGCAGAGTGAGTGTGACTCACGTTCGATGAACACATAGTGGTCCTAGCTAGGAACATTTGCCTTGTTTATAACGCGACTTCCACCAGGAAATAACGATGAAACAACGTTAACTTCGCTCACCTTGTAAACTTTCAGGATATACAACAGAAATAGTCGTTATCAATATATCAGTATGTTAGGCAGCAAAAAACAAGCCTAGGGTTCGAAAGTGGTGATTAGACTGGACTGCCTTGCACACGAAAAGCAAAAGCATGTAAATAAGTACTATTTATCAGACATTTAAAGAAATAAAAAATTCACTTAGATTCCAATACGATAAGTTTAAAATCACTTATATTTTATCTTTAAGCGCAAATAAAACGCATGAAAGTTTGAAATATAGCAACTTTATGACAATTTATTTCGAACTTATGAAATCCAACATGTTTTATTACAACATGGGTTACATAATGAGTCCAAAATTGGTTAGAATAGTATCGACTGTTACACAGAGTAACGCCTTATGCTAACAACGCTCTAGCTAGCTGCCATTAAGGTATTAACCGGGTCAGGCTTACGTGCCTAACACGACCATAAATATACGTTCGCGCCGCCATTATCAAACGAAGGGTTATTTAATGACTATACACACATTGACCACTGATTTAGCCAAATTAGGCATTATCGAAGCTACCGAAATTGTACATAACCCCTCGTACGACTTGTTGTTTGAGGAAACCACCAACTCCTCACTTGAAGGGTATGAAAAAGGAACGATCACTGAATTGGGTGCCGTAAATGTCAACACAGGTAAGTTTACCGGTCGCTCACCGAAGGACAAATACATTGTGCGTGATGACGTATCTAAAGATACCGTATGGTGGTCAGATCAGGGGAAAAACGATAATAAACCCATCACACCACAAGTTTGGGGCGAGTTAAAAAATTTAGTCACCGAGCAACTCAGCGGCAAACGTTTATTTGTGGTAGACACTTATTGCGGTGCGAATGAAGATACCCGCCTGAAAGTACGTTTTATCACTGAAGTGGCTTGGCAAGCACACTTTGTAAAGAACATGTTTATTCGTCCTACCGAAGCAGAATTAGCCCACTACGAACCTGACTTTGTCGTTATGAACGGTGCAAAAACCACTAACCCGAATTGGCAAGCCCAGGGATTAAATTCAGAGAACTTTGTTGCCTTTAATCTCACTGAAAAAGTCCAGTTAATTGGCGGCACTTGGTATGGCGGTGAAATGAAAAAGGGTATGTTCTCAATGATGAACTACCTGTTACCCCTTAAAAATATTGCCTCAATGCATTGCAGTGCAAATGTGGGCAAGGAAGGTGACGTTGCCGTATTTTTTGGTCTTTCTGGAACCGGTAAAACCACCTTATCGACGGATCCCAACCGAGAACTTATCGGCGATGATGAACATGGCTGGGATGACAACGGGGTATTTAATTTTGAAGGTGGTTGTTATGCAAAAACCATCAACTTGAGTAAAGAGAACGAACCTGACATCTACAATGCCATTCGTCGTGACGCACTACTAGAAAATGTAACCGTAGATGCAAACGGTAAAATTGATTTTGACGATAATAGTAAAACTGAGAATACCCGCGTCTCTTACCCCATTCAGCATATCGACAATATCGTTAAACCGATATCTCGAGCGGGTCACGCCAATAAGGTGATCTTCTTAACCGCAGATGCATTCGGCGTACTTCCGGCTGTTGCTAAATTGACACCTGAACAAGCGCAGTATTATTTCTTATCTGGATTCACCGCTAAATTAGCCGGCACGGAACGCGGAATTACTGAACCGACTCCGACCTTTTCTAGCTGTTTCGGTGCGGCTTTTTTAAGTTTGCACCCTACGCAGTATGCCAAGGTCCTTAAAAACCGCATGCAAGCATCAGGTGCCCAAGCGTATTTGGTCAATACCGGTTGGAACGGCACAGGCAAGCGTATTTCTATCAAAGCAACGCGTGCCATCATTGATGCC
The DNA here is from genome assembly GCF_000315055.1 of Paraglaciecola polaris LMG 21857. Classification (GTDB taxonomy): domain Bacteria; phylum Pseudomonadota; class Gammaproteobacteria; order Enterobacterales; family Alteromonadaceae; genus Paraglaciecola; species Paraglaciecola polaris. The sequence continues at coordinate 26,924 of NZ_BAER01000006.1, forward strand.
ATTCTAGATGGCTCCCTAGATGAAGCATCCACCACGACACTACCGATATTTAATTTACAGGTACCACAAGGGTTGGGTGAATTGGACACAGATATTCTCGATCCACGTAAAACTTATCAGCATGAAAGCCAATGGAGTGAAAAAGCCAATAACTTAGCTGAATTATTCGTCGACAACTTCGATAAATTCACAGATACCGACAATGGAAAAGCCTTGGTAGCGGCTGGCCCAAGTTTATTTGCGCCAGCAAAAAGCGCAAAATCTGCTTAACGAATATTCTGTTACCCTATTCACAAATAAATGGATAAGCAGGCGCAAATCATGGCGCCTGCTTTTTTCATCACCATTAGTCCGTTACACCTCAATGCTTGTGCCACACATTCACTGTTCTCGTTCCCTGTTGCAACTATCACTATCTTATTAAACCCACTATGGTGTTAATAGTGCTCACTATTGCAATAATTAACATGCTACATAAACACACGAGGTGAAATATGGCTTATATCGATGGTTTTGTTGTCGCGGTTCCCAGCATAAATAAAGAACAATACAAAGCTTATGCTAAGCAGTGTATTGACATCTTCAAACAAGAATACGGTGCGCTAGCTTGCAAAGAGTGTTGGGGGGATGACGTCCCGGAAGGTGAGCTCACGTCTTTTCCCTTGGCTGTGAAGGCGAAAGACGATGAAACTGTAGTATTTTCATGGATCACCTGGCCGTCGAAAGAGGTCAGGGACATAGGCATGCAGAAATGTATGCAAGACCCTCGCTTCGACCCACTAAAGTCACCCATGCCCTTTGACGGAAAGCGTATGATTTATGGAGGCTTTGAAGTGCTAGTGGATGAGTAACTTTGGGTCAAACGTTTGAGTTGAGAACCTTTTCGATAAATTAAGCCGAGTCGCTGACGCGAATGAAATGCCATTTACCCAATGGAAGTAAATGGCACATATTGCGATTTAATTTGCCGTTATTTTTCAATAAACGCTTGTTCAATAACGTAATGGCCTTGAGAGCGAGAATTTGCTTTGCTGAATCCTTTGTCGTCCAATATTTTAGCTAAGTCTTTGAGCATGGCGTCGTTACCACACAGCATAAAACGGTCATTTTCAGGATCGATATTCGGTAGATTTAAGTCGCCGCTGAGCTTATTTGATAACAAGAGTTCGGTGATACGCCCTTCATGATCCCGTAGTCCATCATTGCTTTTCAAGCTGTTATATTGATAAGGCTCTCGGGTTACCGTTGGGTAATACAATAATTTATCTTGTACGATGTCGCCAAAAAAACGGGTTGTTTGGCAAACCCACTTCGATTTCTTGTTGATATGCCAGCTCAGACGCCCAGCGTACTCCATGCACTAAAATAATTTTTTCAAACTGATCGTAGATATTTGGGTCTTGAATAATACTCATAAAAGGCGCTAAGCCTGTACCTGTGCTCAATAAATAGAGATTTTTCCCCGGTTGTAGATAACCCGCGACTAAGGTACCCGTTGCACGCGTCGTTAACATGACCTCATCACCGGCTTGAATTTTTTGCAGTTCAGATGTAAGCGCGCCATCTGGCACTTTGATGCTAAAGAACTCTAATTCGTCTGCATAATTTGCACTGGCAATACTGTATGCACGCATCAGTGGTTTGCCAGCAAGCTCTAAACCGATCATCACAAACTGACCACTTTCAAAGGTAAATGATTTCTGGCGCGTCGTTTTAAAACTAAATAACGTTTCGTTCCAATGGTGAACGAAAGTCACACATTCTTTGATTACATTGCGCATGATTTAATTTTCCCCCTGTTTGATATGCTGTGATTATCTCAGAAATAACCAAATGATAATAGTTCCTATTAGCATTTAATTGTAACAAATGTATTTTTTACTTTACTCAGGTCAATAGAAGCTTTAGGTATGCTCGTTAAAGTCAGGATTTATCAAAGTGGCCCGAGGCTTCCCCTACTATCTGCACCCAATTATATTTAAGCGCACCAAGCTTGCACTTAAATATAAATGGGTGCTGGTCACGCTAAACTTAAACGATTAAGATTAGTAAAATAAAGAAATACGTAAGAAAGTGCGGATCTGAACATGAGCAACGCTTGCCACTCGACAGTGAATTATATTGTCAGCGTTGTGCTCAGTAACAATTTGGCACTAATTAAGTGGTCTAATACGGCCGATAAAAAGATATGGCGTATTTTTTGCTCGAATGTTTTGTATTAGTGGTGGAACGATCCAAAAAATACGACTAACGGGTAATTTTACCATGTTCAATAAGATGATATAAATTTTAAAGCCTGTATTAAACCCAATTATACCGCGTGATTATCATATTTGTGTATTACAGATAAGTTAATCTGCATTTTTCAGAAGCCCTTTCCCTGCTTCTCCAGAATTTATTAGGATACCCTATGCAAAACCTCGAACTAAACACGCAACTCGACGCGTATTATCAGCAAATTAAGTCTGTCATTTTAGACAAACAACACCCTGTGAGCGGCTTGCTGCCAGCTAGCACTGCCATTACTGTGCATGGTAACTATCAAGACGCTTGGGTACGTGACAACGTATACAGCATACTGGCGGTATGGGGCTTAGCTCTAGCGTATCGTAATGTAGATAATGACAATGGTCGAGGCTACGAGTTACAACAACGTACAGTCAAACTGATGCGTGGATTGTTGCGCTCAATGATGGCGCAATCAACGAAAGTTGAAGCCTTTAAGAGAACTCGTCAACCCATAGATGCGCTGCATGCAAAATACGATACCGCTACGGGTGACAGCGTGGTGGGCGATTCTGAATGGGGCCATTTGCAAATTGATGCCACCTCGGTATTTCTGCTGACACTTACCCAAATGATTGCGTCTGGCCTTGACGTTATCTGGTCAGACGAAGAAGTATGTTTTGTACAAAACTTGGTGTACTACATCGAGCGAGCGTACCGCACGCCTGATTTTGGTATTTGGGAGCGAGGCGCTAAAAGTAACAGCGGTAGCGTTGAATTAAACGCCAGCTCGTTGGGCATGGCAAAAGCGGCTCTTGAAGCCTTATCAGGTTTTAACCTTTATGGTGCTAAGGGCTCCCTTAGTTCGGTGATCCACGTAATCCCAGACAACATTGCCCAATCTAATATCACATTGAGTGCCATGTTACCCAGGGAGTCAAACACCAAAGAAATTGATGCTGCTTTGCTTAGCGTTATCGGCTTTCCTGCTTTTGCAGTGCAAGATAAAGCATTAGCAGATAAGGTACGTCACGACATTGTGACTAAATTAGAGGGCCGCTATGGACTGAAGCGCTTCTTACGTGATGGTCATCAAACGGTACTTGAAGATGAAGCAAGATTGCATTACGAAGATAAAGAACTGAAACAGTTTGAAAACATTGAATCTGAATGGCCGTTATTTTATGCCTACCTGTATTTAGATGCTCTTTTTTCCGATAATAAACCGCAAATTGCCCATTATCGTGACCGTTTAGATAAGGTTCTTGTAGAACAGAATGGGTTTAAATTACTGCCTGAATTATATTTTGTGCCTAAAGCGTCTATTGACGCGGAACGAGCAGCTCCTCAATCACAAGATCGCTTGCCTAATGAGAACGTGCCCTTAGTGTGGGCGCAAAGCCTATTCTTGCTTGGCTCCATGTTACAAGATGGCTTGTTGCGCCCGGGAGATTTAGATCCCCTTGGACGCCGTCATGCCAAACCAACCATGAAGCCAGTGGTGCAATTAATATTTATATCAGAAGATGAAACACTACAACAAGAGCTAGCAGCACATGGCGTGGCCACTGAAACCTTAAGTGATATTGCCCCTGTCAAAGTATATCGCCCAGAAGACATCGCCGCCGTGCACGGACAAGTCGGTCGCTGTGATAGTTTGGGCCTGACCGGCCGTATACCGCGTATGCTTAAAAGCCTAACCACAAGCCGGGTGTATATGTTTAATAAACAACGAGCTGTGTGTTTAACCCCCTCTTTTATGCAACACGAGTACTTTTTAAGTTACGACATTGATTTTCTGGTGCGTCGCTTTAAAAGTGAGCTGAGCTATTTACACCGTAATTGGACCGAAGTAGGCCGCCCCACCGTCACCGTTTTACTGACCCATAATTTACTGGGGGCTGAGCGCAGCTCGTTTTTCGAATTAATGGCTCAAATTGCTACCGGGGAAGTAGATGATGTACCCGTCAAGCACGGAACAATGGCCCAGCTAACCCCAACTTCTGCTGTGGAGCGGGTTGAGCAATTGAATGATTTAATATTACCAAGTGAGCCCCTTAGCGAGTTGTTTTCCCATTCATGCACCCTGTCCCTTGCGGGTCATCATATTGCACTGTCATCTGATCAAGAGCGCGAGATAGATGTGTCATCAGATACAACTGACCTGCTTACCCGTTTAGAAAAATCCGACAACTTGTATCAGCAGATAGCCTTGCTCGCCGCGCTGAGTAAACTGCTGGGTGTAGACTCCAGGATCAGCTACCAAGGTCAACAGCACACGATTAAAGCATTGATTGAAGAAGTCTATTTGCAAGCAGGTCGCTTGCGCTTATGGTCTGTTTTACGCCATGCATCGGGCTTATTAGGTAAAGTTGATGGTGATTTAGGGCTCGCAGTCAGTGCGTTACTTGTGGCACAAAAGTTTATTCAAGTTGGCCGCGCTTACAGTGATGACTCATTAATATCTAAGACTTTACAAGATGATGAATTACTTGCCAAAATCAGTCAATTCTGCCGCGAAGATGTGCGCGACCAGGTATTAACGCAAGAAGTACTCTTGTGCTTAGGCATGTTAGTCAAAGCACGACCTAAGCTATTTAGTGAATTGTTGACTGTGCGTGTTAGTTACCTGATTATTTTGCTCACCAGTCAGATTTCTCGTGAACATCATAAGACGCCAGATGAAGCATACGAACATATTATGAACTTGGCCCCGTCAGATATTCAGGATCAAATTGAAGCTGTGCTTGAGGAGTACCAAAACTTAACAGACCTTCCCATGAAGCTCGAAGAGCTGCATGCGGAATGCCATTCAGGCAAGCTCGATTGGGATCAAGATCTGGGTTTAGAAGAGCTGTCAGAACCAACTGAGGGTTGGTACGTTTGGCGACAACATCAAGGTGTTATTGACAGAAGACCTGCCGGTTTTATTCCTCAAGTATGGAGTATTTTTAAGCATACGACAGGTCTAGTGATTGGTAACAAAATGGATAAACGTAATCGCATAGCCAGCGACATGGTGCTAAGCGATATGACCCAAGGAGAAGCTGCGTTTGCGCTGCTTATCGAGCAGATGTTGAATAATATTCAGGCACCTGAATATAGACAACTGACGGTTGAAACATTAAGTGCACTGGGCAGGTTTTTCGAACAGAACCCAAGTTTGCAAGTAGACGAAGCGCTGACGATTGATGTCACTATCGGTCATGCTGTTCACCTCGCCTATGGTGAATTACACCCTGAGCGCATAGCAAATTACTCGGAATTCAAAGGTCAAGCTTGGGACAGTTTTTATAATCGCTCTCCCATGGAAACGACCTTTTTCATTGTATCAGCGCTGCGTAAATTATTGACTGTGCGCCCCGTTAAAGAGATGGAAGTTGAAATGGATAATGTGGCTTCTTGAGCAACTAAATAATCAAGTCAGCTGCCAACAAATGCCTTAACTGAAGGCGTGAAAAATCATTAGATACAAGGGCCAGCCCCTTGTGTCTTTGTTGATTGATATAGAAATACAACCCTTCATAGCCATTTATTCAAACCTGTTCCCCCACCGCAACCATCTTGTTAACACACTGTTAAATATAATTATTTTAAAAAATATTCGTTAAGTTGCAACGTAAACCGTTCGCATATTGGTCAAATATTAGTAGACTGACGGGCTGTGCTTGAGTCTTTCATATGGAATGTTTTGTGAATGCCTGATTTAACCATACTCGCTGTTTTTATACCGACATTTTTCTTTGTTTCTATTACTCCAGGCATGTGTATGACCCTTGCCATGACCTTAGGCATGAGTGTGGGTGTGCGCCGCACATTGTGGATGATGTTAGGTGAAGTATTTGGCGTGGCATTAGTCGCCATAGCTGCGGTAGTCGGCGTAGCCAGTATCATGTTAAATTATCCCGCTGTGTTTCAGGTTTTTAAATGGCTCGGCGCAGCTTATTTAGGTTATTTGGGCACTAAGATGTTCATCGCCAAAGGACACATGAACACTGGCGATACCCCCACAGGTCCAGCCTCACGTATCGGGCTTGCCTCTCAAGGTTTTATCACCGCCATTGCAAACCCTAAAGGCTGGGCGTTTATGGTCAGCTTATTACCACCTTTTATTAGTTTATCTAAACCGTTAACGGGACAGCTTATGGTACTCGTTGGCTTAATCATGTTGAGCGAATTTGTATGTATGTTGATTTATGCCACCGGCGGTAAAAGTTTACGCATGTTTCTTAATCGCAATGACAATATACGCTGGATGAACCGTATTGCTGGCAGTTTATTAATCGGTGTCGGTGTGTGGTTAGCATTGGTGTAATACTTAAATGTTTATTTATCGACTAGGCCGTGATCGACCGCATAACAAATCAGTTCCGCCAATGATTCAATATTAAGCTTGCTTTTCATGTTGCGTCTGTGGGCTTCAACCGTACGAAAACTGATATTCAAAATCCGTGCTATTTCTTTACTAGATTTTCCTTGTGCTACATGGGTAAGTATCAGTTGCTCGCGAGTCGTGAGTTTTTGACTGGTGTCCTTGGCAGGCTTATCAATTAACATTTTCGCTATCGAGCTACTGAAATGCGTCTGCCCTTTCGCCACCGCTTTAATGGCGTAATACACCTCTTCTGACGTGGTGTCTTTTAAGATATAACCCGACGCACCTGCTTGAATAGAGCTAGTAACAAATTCCGCACTGTCATGCATACTAAAGATCAGTACTTTAGTATCTTCTAAACGATCGGTAATGATTTCGGTTGCATCAATTCCGTTCATAGAAGGCATGCTGATATCCATTAGGATCACATCTGGTTTTAATGCTAAGGCCTTTTCCAGTGCGTCTTTTCCATCATGCGTCATCCCGACTATCTCGATATCATCATAAAACGACAAACACGCGCTCAAGCCCCCTTGCACCATGGGGTGATCATCAACCAATAAAATACGGGTGGGTAGCTCAGGTTGTATTGTGCTCATGCAAGAGTGCCTTTTGTCACAGTTTGATTATTAGCGTAGCTAGTTTTTGGGATACGTGCCTTTATTAGGGTACCGCTTGATGATGATTGCACACTAAATTCGCCTAAGTGATACTCAACCCGCTCTGCCAAGTTACGTAACCCAATCCCGTACTCGTCAGTTTTGTCATTTAATTGGCTATCAAATCCTCGGCCGTTATCACTGATGCTCAACGTTAACCACTTGTCTTTGATGGACATATCGATATTGACTTCTGTAGCGTGGGCATGCTTTTGCACGTTGATCAGAGACTCTTGTACAACCCTATACAAGGTCGTACTAATACTGTCTTGTACTAATTTACGTACCGCTGGTTTGGTGATGTTGACGGCAATGCCAGTTTGCTCACTAAACTCTACAGCAAGGGCATCCATAGCCGCAGATAAGCCCAGTTCATCCAAAATTCTTGGGTGTAAATGGTGAGAAATACGCCTAATTTCATTGATCGCGTCTCGTAAATTACTTTGTGCATGCTCAAGGGGCTGTGGTTTATCAACCTTCGCTTTCGCTAACCATAGGCCGGTGGCTTCCAGCGAATACTTAATCGATACCATCATGTAATTATCGGGAAATATGCCGACGCTCTTCTTCTTGCATATTAATTATCTTAAGGCCTAACTCACTGATTTTTTGATCTGTTTTCTTTTTTTTGCTTAAGTTTAGAATGAGTCCAAGTAGAAAGATGACAAATATCGAAGACATGGCCACCAGCAAAATAATCTGCTTGGTTTTATTAATATGTTGGTCTATTTCACGTTGCAGTTTATTTAATTGGTTGTTTACATCATCTAAGTACACACCCGTTCCGATCATCCAGTTCCACTTTTCCAAAAATACTGAATAGCCCATTTTTTCAGACATTTCATCTGACGATGGTTTACGCCAAGGGTAACGATAAAATCCACCACCGGCTTTGGCATTTCTAATTAATATTTGAACGGTTTTATCGCCCTGCTCACTTTCTAAGTCCCACCAATTCTCCCCAACTCGATAAGGTTCTTTAGGATGCACTACGCCGTTACCTTCTCCGTCATACACAAAAAAATACCCGTCAGCACCGCTATAAGTCATGTTATGAATAATCTCTGTGACTCGTGCCTTAGCTTCCCCATCATCTATATCACTGTTTTGGTAAGCATCGGTCATGGCGGATACCGCTAAAAACGTATAATTCTTGAGTTCTTGATGCTTTTGCTCAATCAGGAAACTTTCTAATGTATCAACGCTTTGATTAGACAAATCACGATATTCATCTGTCACTAGGTAGTACGTCAGTATTTTGGTGATGCTAGCAAAAATATGGCTAAAATGGTGGAAGAAATGTCAGATGGTAGACTAACCATACGCATTGATTCAGCCAACAAACATAAATCTGCGCTAGGTATTTTTGATTTCGTTAAAAGTGGCCAATATCAAATGGGCCATTCTGCTTCCTATTATTCGAAAGGCAAAGACTTCAATACCCTATTCTTCACAACTGTCCCATTCGGCATGACGGCATTTTGTCATTCCCAGGCGGTAATACTGGGGTACAAATGGGTGGCTGGTTTAGAAAAGAAATCAACACAGTGGACGACTTGAAAGGGTTGAAAATGCGTATTCCAGGTTTCGCGTGAAGTATTGGCTAAACTGGGCGCCAGCCCAACCAATATACCTTCTGCCGAACTTTACACCGCATTAGAACGCAACACCATCGATGCACTTGAGTGGGTTGGCCCGTCACTGGATCTACGTATGAGGTTTCACAAAATAGCGCCTTATTACTACACCGGCTGGCAAGAACCAGCAACAGAGTTGCAGTTTATGGTTAATCAGAAAGCCTATGACTCGTTACCCGCTGATTTACAAAAAATATTAACGATCGCAATGAAAACCGCCGCTTATGACATGTATTCACAATCTACCCATGAGAACGGCGTCAACCTTAAAGCACTGCAAACCGATTACCCGAACATAAAAATTCGTACCTTTCCAAAACCTGTCATGAAAGCGATCCGTGCAGCAAACGACGAGCTACTCGCTGAATTTGCAGCCAAAGCTCCCAAAACCAATAAAATTTTAGAGTCGATTATACGTTATCAACAGCAAGTTCGTGCTTGGACTAAGTTTGCTGACCAAGCTTATTTAGAAAGTTTCGAGGATGAAAAGTAACCATACGATTGGCCTGCTATCAGCACATCTCGCTTGGTTAAAAAGTGTTTTGTGCTCGGTAGTCGCATGTCAGAGATTTATTATGAATTCAGTCGTTAAATTACTAGGCAAGTTTATAGATGGCGTAGGTCATCTCTGCAGTTTGCTGATGATGTTAATGATTTTGAACGTGTTTTATGACGTGGTGATGCGCTATTTCTTTAACGAAGTTAGCATCGGCATGCAAGAGCTTGAATGGCATTTGTTTGCTGCCATGTTTATGTTTGGTATTGGTTACACCTTAAAGACCGATTGCCACGTGCGAGTTGATGTACTGTACGACAACTTTAGTCCTCGCCTTCAAGCTTATATTAATTTATTTGGTGCACTGCTGTTTGTACTGCCCGTTACCATATTGATCCTTTACTACAGCTGGGACTACACCCTTGAAGCCTATGAAATGGGTGAAGGTAGTGCTGATCCCGGCGGTTTACCCCACCGCTTTATTATTCGTGGCGTCATTCCTGCGTCGTCTGTGTTTCTTATCTTATGCACCTTCTACGTCATGTTGGAACAAATTCAGCGCCTAACCGGCCCTGATGTACCATCTGGGCAACATAAGGATGCACTTTAATGACAGGTTTAGTTTTATTTGGCATTGCACTTTTGTGCTTATTTCTCGGCTACTCCGTTGCATTTACTTTTGCGGGTGTCTCTGTACTGATAGGGGTCATCGTCTTAGGCGCAGATCTATTTGCTTTCATGCCATACCGCATCATGAGCATCATGGAAAACACCACTATGATGGCTATTCCCATGTTTGTATTTATGGGCATAGTGTTACAAAAAACCGGCCTTGCAGAACGCTTACTCGAATCATCAGCCAAGCTATTTGGCGGTATTTCAGGGGGTGTGGCGGTTTCCACTATAATCGTCGGCGCTTTGCTTGCAGCTTCAACCGGTGTGGTTGGCGCAAGTGTCGTTGCTATGGGCGTAATTTCGCTGCCTGTGATGTTAAAAAATAATTATCACCAACCCACGGCAGCTGGTGTAATATGCGCCGCCGGAACATTAGGGCAGATTATTCCACCTTCTATTATCTTAATAATATTAGGTGATGTAATGGGAGTACCGGTTGGCGATTTGTTTCGTGCGGCTGTGATACCTGGGGTTTTACTGATAGTCGTTTACACCCTGTATATTTTGATTTTGGGTAAAATAAAACCAGAATACTGTCCTCCAATTGAAGTGACCGAAGACAGGCGCACCATTCTGGTACAAGCGGTTAAAGATATCTTCCCGCCGTTGTTGTTGATTGTAACCGTATTAGGTTCAATTTTTACCGGTATTGCAACGCCTACCGAATCATCGGCTATCGGCGCTGTAGGTGCATTGGTGTTGTCGGCAATTTATGGCCGCTTTTCATTCAAGAGGGTACATGAAATATCGGGTGAAACCGTTAAGGTAACCGCCATGATATTCGCAGTACTGGTGGGCGCAACAGCATTTTCCATGGTCTTTAGTTACTCCGGTAGTGAATATCTAGTAGAAGACTTTTTCACCCAACTACCCGGTGATAAATGGACGTTCATTATTCTTGCGATGTTGACAATTATGCTACTGGGTTTCTTCATCGATTTTATTGAGATTTCGTTCCTAGTGGTGCCTATATTGACACCCGTAGCCATGTTACTGGACATCGATTTGATTTGGTTCGCTATCTTAATTTCAATGAACTTACAAACGTCATTTTCAACCCCACCCTTTGGATTCAGTCTGTTTTATCTAAAAGGCGTGGCACCTAAATCACTTAAAACGACCACCATTTATAAAGGTGTTATTCCCTTTATCCTGATGCAGGTATTGGTTTTATTACTGGTCATTTTGTTCCCTGAATATCTTATATTGCAATAACACACACATAGGACACACATGAAAAAATCTATGCTCGCGTTAGCCATGCTATCTCCACTGGTTGCTAGCCAATCAGCTCAAGCTGAAGTCACCGCTTATGGCCGAGTGCTATATAACATTATTAAAGACGATACTTCTGATGACCTGTATTTTGGTCGCCATGAATTTGCCGAGTCGACTATTGGGGTAAAAGGGTCCGTTAAATACAAAGAACTGACTTTTGGTGCCCAAGTTGAAATCGGTTTAGATGAGGGGGTATCTAACATCCTACAAGACGGCACTAACTCACGTAACCGTATTCAAGAGTTATGGGTTCAAGGAGCGTTCGGTAAAGTTAAACTGGGTACGGGCGCCAGTATCACATGGATCGTATCTGATGTTGACCAATCAGGCACTTGGTGGTCTGACCCACTTGGTATGAGCCAACGTTTTGGTTCGACCCGCCGCGGTCCAGCTGGCGAAAGTCAAACACCATTTGTTCAGGCCCAGTCAATCTTTAGTGAACGCATTGTCTATGAGTCACCGACTTTTCTTGAAGGCGCTAAGTTTTATGCCCAATATGGGGAAGACAGCAGTTATGAGTTAGCGGTGAAATACTCAGCCAATGGTTGGCGCGTTAACGCATGGTCTGTGGATTATGGTGATGCAGACAACGACGAAGATCCACAAGCAGATATCGACGGAAATGGCACAGCAGGCTTCTTCGGTGCAGAAAGTGGCTACGGTATTTTAGCCGGTTATCTACATGACTCCGGTGTGAATTTCACTGCAACTTATGGCGTAGCAGATCAGTTAGACGGCAGTGACCGTGACTTTCTTAACTGGAAGCTAGGTTACACCCAAGGCAAACATGCCGTCAGCTATAGTATGGGTAATTACGGTTCTGAAGATGCGTCTGGCATATCAGGAGCAGATCATACCCGTAGTACTGTCGCTTATCACTTCACCCCCGTGGGCGGCGTAAGCTTGTGGGTGCAAGCAACCAAAGGCGACACCGACGATCAAGAAAGTTTCAACGCGTTAGCGCTTGGTGGTATGGTTCGTTTTTAACCACACGCTAGGTTAGCGTAAATACTCATCTAAAATGCCTGATGCCATAAATATATCCGTTCTTGGCATCTAACTTTTTCATTCTGCCTACAACCGAGATAAAGGTTTATTATGTTTTTATTTAACGCCACAACTCGTATCGTTGTCCTAGCTGGTTTGGTTAGCCTCAGTATAACAAGCCATGTAATCGCCCAAGAAGAACTCGATGGTCCAGGGGTCTTTTCTGGTGAGAAAGGCGAGTTTTCATTGAGTAAAATTTTTGCAGAAAAAACCACTGACGATGTGAAACCTGCAGCTAAAAATTATCAGGCCATTGGCGCGACGGTCCAAAATAACCATTCGGAAACATACAAAACCGTATCAAGTTTGAGCAATAGCCAAGCAGTTTTACCAAAAAGTGATGAATTTGAAATGTTCAAGTCATGGAGAGCGGCTAAAGAGCAAAACACTGACGACTATCAAGAATTCAAGTTATGGCTTGAATATCAAGATTATAAGCATAAAAAAGCGACTCATTAGTCGCTTTAATATATTAGGATGACGGTAAACCACAGCCATTAAATAACTTACTTAATCATTTTGAAATAACGCCGCATGCGATCCGTTCGCCGCCACCACCTAAAGGTTTAGGTGAATCTGAATAGTTGTCACCATTGGCGTGGATCATGATTGCGCGCCCTTCAATGTCATCAAGTTCAAGTTCAGGGGCAAAAACCGCCTGCTTCGCTTTACCGTTCTCATCGACAAACAAGGTGGGTAAATCCCCTTCGTGACCTTTTTCTGACCATGGAACAGAGTGTTTACCGGTATTCTCGGGATTAAAATGCCCTCCTGCAGCTGCGCCTAACACATTCTTACCGTCTTTCATGGCGGGCGAACAATCGCCATTTTGATGAATATGAAAGCCGTGAATGCCCGGTGTTAACCCGCTTAGGTTTGGTGTGAACACTACACCATCATCATCGTAATCACTGACAATAATACTGCCAATACTTTCGCCACTTTGCAGGTCGTTCATAATGACAGTTTTGCCGCTGTCACTCATATCGCTAGCGAAACTTGCCGTGCTTAATGCCAACGTCATAGAACCGATTAATGCTGATAGTAACTGTTTATTCATAATATCCTCCGCGTCGAAATAATGTTTGTATCCTGAACTCAGGCTCATCGAAAGTATTCGGTTAACCTGACAAAGCATAAAACACACCAGCATGAAATATGTAACCGCCCTCCCCTTCAGGCCTTATGAATCCTGTCATCTTCGTCACTAATCAAAATAATACCAAGTGTCTATTGTTTTTAACCTGCAGTGCTTTCATACCCTACTGTGAATATTTTACCGATAACGAACAGACGGTTAACTCATCAAACGGCTGGCAATGTGAATCTCAATTTTTGCTGCGCCCTGTACTCGTTAAATTCGCTTGATTGGTTGGCTCATTGCTCGAGTGGCATGTTATTTTTTGCACGCAACTTATGCATAAAATTAGTAATGTGCTTCGCTATTTCAACGGGTTTTTCTTCTACCGCAAAATGACCAGCATCTAATAAATGCAATTCTGCATTAGGCACATCTCTCAGATAGGCTTTTGCGCCATCCGCGATAAAAGCCGGATCGTTTTGACCCCACACAATTAATGTCGGTGGTTGGTAACGACGTAGGTATGCTTGCCACAACGGATAATCTAGCAAGTTGTTATAATAATCTTGCAATAACTGAACCTGAATCAATCTATCTTTATCGCTGTGTAAAAAGTGTAGATCGTGGCTCCTGCTATCCGGATTCATCGTTTCTGGCGCGCTTTGCACGTCGCGTAAATACTGTTTATTGACGATGGCTTGTTGCCCAGTAAACCCATAAAGCTTATCTAATTGCAGCGTAGAGTTGTCTTCCTTGGCCGTTTTAAAAAAGGCTTGTCTAGATGGCGTTAACCCATCTAAATAAGCATTTCCATTTTGAATTATTAAGGCCTCGAGTTCCTGTGAGTTGTTCAGAAGCATTCTAAATCCTACCGGGGCGCCAAAGTCCTGCATATAAAGAGTGTAACGCTGCACATTAAGTGTCTCTAATAACCCAGCAACATAGGTTGCTAACAGGTTGAAGCTGTATTTTTGGGTGCTTGGATCTGGGCGGTCGCTATAACCAGAACCGAGGTAATCAGGGGCTATGATGTGGTAACGACCCGATAATAAGGGGATCAATTCTCTGTAAGAATGCGATGATGAAGGATAACCATGAAGTAAAACTATGGTTTGTTTGGGATGCTGCCCTGCTTCTCGATAAAAAATACGTTTGCCCTCGACTGTGGCAAATTTATAATATGTTTTCGATGGCAAAACGGCTTCCGGTGCGGTGGCGTTAGCGGTAAACGACAATAAAGTCATGAATAGCAACACCATTGAAAACATCCCCAAATTCAAATAGCCCTTTAATGGATGGAATACCCAGTTAGGTTTTGATACCGATCGGTTATTTGTAAAGTTGTGCACGGGTAACATCATTAGTACCGCCATTTCATTTTTATGACCTGATTGAGATCTTGTCTGTCATATTGACACATTACCAGACCCCTAATTTAGCGATTAACGTTCACAGAAAATCGCTAGGACAGTTATAAATTAAAGATGACGAGGCAGCCTCAAATGCCAATGCTCGACATGACAGGCCCAACATTTGGCCGCAAACCTGATGTCGATCAATATTGTGTGCGTTAGTAGTTCTTAAAGCTGAGTTTTCAAGGTTACCTACTCGACCTCCATTGATAAATCCATCACTGTACAGAGGTGGCGTATGAGAGAGTTTTAGTGCTGTAGATGGCTGAACTGTATTTATCTCTGAGTTAGCTAGAAAGCGTGTGCATGAGGCAAGTAGCGTAAACCTGAGCATCCCCTTTAAAATTCACTCAAAGAAATACAAAAAACTATTTCCGTGCATTTAAATATCGATAAATATTTATTACGGCAAGCAGCTTTACGCTGTTGTTACTTTATTATATTTCGGTGATCCGCCTATGGATCTGGTTCGCCAGCGGTGAATTTCAACATAGACAGTGGGTGTAAAATGAGTACCTATCAAAAAACGTTCAGTATTAAAAAGCTTTGGATCATTCTTGCGGTAGGAATGATGGTGATGTTCGGTATTTTACTCTTGCTTGGCCAACAAATATATCAACAGGCACCGCCTATTCCTGCGCTGGTCAAATCTACCGCTGGCGAAACGCTATATACCCGAAATGATATTGAAACAGGGCAAAACGTTTGGCAGTCCATTGGTGGTATGGAACAGGGTTCCATATGGGGGCATGGCAGTTATCTCGCCCCAGATTGGAGCGCTGACTGGTTACACCGGGAAGCATTAACATTACTTGAAATCAATACACAGCGGTCTCGTTCAGGCCTTTCCCTTGAGCAAGAAACGGCAATGCAAAAAGCCATGTTACCCGCACTGATGCGAAAAAACACTTACGATCCTGCAACTGAGACCATAACGGTCAGTAACAATCGTGCAGCCGCCATCAAACAAGTTGAAGGGCACTATTTAAGGCTTTATCAAGGTAGTGATGAAGCGTCATTGGCGTTAAGACGGGATTACGCGTTTTCAGTTCATGGTCTGCTAAACGCCCAAGAGGCCAAACAACTTGCGGCCTTTTATTTTTGGACGGCTTGGGGAGCAACCACCAACCGACCCAACGATAACATAACGTATACGAGCAACTGGCCCCATGAACCTCTAGTAAATAATAAACCAACGACTAGCACGTTGATGTGGAGTATCGCGTCCATTATCTTGTTGCTCGGTGCTGCAGGAGCACTCGTAACCTATTATGTGAAACAATTTGACGACTGGCGTGACGATATTTTACCTGAGCAAGGTATGGCCACTAGCGATCTATTGGCCAATGCCACTGTTACTCCCTCCATGCGCGCCACGGCTAAATATTTCTGGGTAGTATGCGGGATGTTTGTCAGTCAAGTGCTACTGGGTATAGTCACTGCCCACTATGCAGTGGAAGGACAAGGATTGTACGGGTTGCCGTTCGCTGAATATTTACCTTATACCGTCACCCGCACTTGGCATACCCAGCTCGCCGTACTATGGATTGCCACGGCGTGGCTCGCTGCCGGGCTTTATGTGGCTCCTATGCTTGCGGGACGCGACCCAAAATTTCAGCGTTTTGGGGTTAACTTTTTGTTCATTAGTCTGGTGATTATCGTTATTGGTTCTTTTGTCGGACAGTGGGCCGCAGTACATCGTTTCTTCACTAGTTTGACCGCCAACTTCTGGTTCGGCCACCAAGGTTATGAATATGTTGATCTGGGTCGTTTTTGGCAAATATACCTGACAATTGGCTTACTGCTGTGGGTCGTACTAGTGGTGCGTGCACTGTGGCCGGTGCTGCAGCAAAAAGGCGATAAATCACTTATTTATCTTGTGTTAATTTCCGCACTTGCGATTGGCTTACTCTATGGTGCTGGCCTAATGTGGGGTCAACACACCCATATTTCGGTAATGGAATATTGGCGTTGGTGGGTGGTTCATCTGTGGGTGGAAGGTATTTTTGAAGTCTTTGCCACGGCCATCATATCTTTATTGTTTGTACGCATGGGCATATTGCGCACGTCAACGGCAACAGTAATGGTGCTGTTTGCCACTATTATTTTCTTGTTTGGCGGCGTATTGGGCACCTTTCATCATCTCTATTTTAGCGGCACACCAACGTCTGTTATCGCAGTGGGTGCGATGATTTCAGCCCTTGAGGTGGTGCCGTTATTAGTGGTGGGATTTGAAGCGTATAATCGTTATAAAGTTGAACGAGTAGAAAAATGGCAGTTAGCTTATCACTGGCCATTTATGTTTTTCAGCGCTGTGCTGTTGTGGAATTTTGTCGGAGCGGGTCTGTTTGGGTTCATGATTAACCCACCGATAGCCTTGTATTATATGCAAGGGCTCAATACCACCGCAAACCACGGCCACGCAGCCTTGTTTGGTGTATATGGCATGCTCGGCCTAGGATTAACCCTATACTGCATGCGCGGCTTAACCGACATAACGCGCTGGGATCAGAAAATGCTTAAGCGCGCATTTTGGGCGCTTAATATCGGATTGGGCATGATGACGTTTTTATCCTTGTTGCCCCAAGGTGTAATTCAAACTTATACCAGTATTGAACTAGGCTACTCTTTTGCACGCTCTGCTGAGTTCATGCACAGCCCGATAATGGAAGCCTTAGTATGGGCAAGAGTACCCGGTGATATAGTATTCAGCATCGGAGTGTTTTATTTTGCCTGCTTTATGGTAAAGGCCTTCGCTGGAAACACGAAGGAAAAACAGAGTAATTATATTCATGTTAATAAATAATAAAACCCCGGCACAGGGTCATCAACATAGGGAATGCATCCCTAGTGCCCCGTAAACGCATATAAAAAAGCCACACGTCATTAAATTGATGTGTGGCTTGCTAAATTGACTTCCACTGGTTTGCAGTGTCTCTGTTTACGCCATAAGGCAACTAAGCTTTATTGTGACGTTTAGCACGTTTTTCGGCCATGGCATTAAACTTTTCAAGTTGTTCAGGCGTCAAAATTTGACTGATCTTTAATCGCATATCCGCAGCATTTAAAAACTGCTCTTTAGCACGCTGAGCACGTAAGTCAGCCAGTTCATTAAGCGCTTGCTCGTAGTTTGCATCGCTTGAGTCAAGCTGAGCAAGTTGAGCCCTTATTGAGGTAGCGTTATCTTTTTCAGGTCGATTGGCTTTCATTTCGGCTTTTAACGCTTTAATTTGCGCTGCTTGCTCATCACTAAGATCAAGTACCTTAACCATCTTATGTACAGGGAAGAAGCTTTGGCCTTTGTGGCCGCCTGAATGTTGGCCGCCAGCAAATGCGCTACCCGCAATACATGCACTTAATAAAACACCGGTAATTAATTTTCTCATCGTAATATTCCTGCTTGGTTTGTGTCATTAATACCAATGACGTGAATAATTTGGTTCGTGTAATCAACGCAGCTAAGTATGCACAAAGGGTTCGATAAGTAGGGTTAAGCTAGTGTAAAGTTCAGTAAAGTTAATCTATCCCAAAATCAAAGCGGTTAAGCTGTGTCACATGGAAAATGATAAATACAAAGTATTGCTCGTAGACGACGACATAACACTGTGCGATCTACTGAGCGAATTTTTACAAGAAGACGGGTTCGCAGTGGAAACACTCAATAGCGGCGATGCTGCTATCTTACGCCTGATGGAAACCGATGAATTTGATACCGTTGTGCTGGATATCATGATGCCAGGTATGTCAGGACTGGACGTCTTGCGCACGGTACGGGCTAAACGACACGTTCCAATTTTAATGCTGACCGGCCGCGGAGACGACATCGACCGTATAGTGGGCCTAGAAATGGGCGCTGACGACTATCTAGCTAAACCCTGTAATCCTCGAGAGTTAGGCGCACGTATTCGCGCGATTATTCGCCGAACACAACAAGGTAACAGTTCCAATATAGTCCATGCGCAATTACACGGTATCGTGCTCGACAGCGGAACGCGCACGGCGTTGGTGAATAATATTGCACTTCCCTTAACAGGAGCCGAATTTAACGCATTGAGCTTATTGATGGAGCGTGCTGGGCAAACTATTAGTAAACAAGATATGACTCAAGAAGTATTGAATCGCCCACTCGAAGCCTATGACAGAGCGATGGATGTGCATGTGAGCCGTATTCGGCAAAAACTGGCTGCTGTCAGTATACAAGATGTCATTAAGTCGGTGCGTGGCGTTGGCTACCAGATGCTCACCGAGCCACAATTACAGCAAGAAAAAGGTTAGCTGCAGTGGCAATATCAGAGTTTTGTAGAATGCTAAAACACACCTTTGGTGTTAAACGTTTATTTTGGCGTATCTTCATCGCTTTCTGGTTGGCAAGCTTACTGGTGATGATTGCTACTGGCTTTGTATTGGTGAATAAATTCTCGTCCGATGAATATAACAAACGCTTCTTCAATGACGTAGTTAGCCAAGCAGAACGAATTGTTTGGCGTTATGAACAAGATTTAGCCACTTCGGGTGGGGCAAAAGTAAAATTAAAAGACTGGGTCAACAATAAGCATAATCGAGATGGGCACCTCATCCCCATGTTGATTAAAAATGACAACGGCAAGACCGTTTATCATTACCGATTAAACAAGATTAAGCTTAAAGATCGTACCGAACAACATGTTACGGGTCCATCGAATCGCGAATACCAAGTACATATCCGCAAGCCCAAAGCGCCGCGGATTTACAAACAGGTTTTATATCGCTTTCAGTCGTTGCAATTTGGTTTTATTTTTATCGCATCAGCACTGGTCAGTGCCCTATTAAGCTGGAGCATAATTTTACCTCTTAATTATTTAGGGGCCTTTAGTCGACGCTATGCCAATCAACAAGAGGTTGCTATCTTACCCAGAAAATTAATTGCGCGAGGCGATGAGCTCGGAGATTTGGCCCTAGATATCGATTTTATGATCAACAAGACCCATGCAGCCGCGAGTGCTCAGCAACAGCTATTGCATGACGTATCTCACGAACTGCGGGCGCCTTTAGCGCGATTGCAAGCATCCGCCGCATTGATTGAACAAAAAAGCCCAGACAGTCGTCACGTCAAGCAAATTCACAACGACTGCCTGCGTATCGATCAACTCATACAGCAAATTCTCGATTATTCAAAACTCGAACAGGGAAGCCCAACCGTAGAAAACTGCGATCTGAATGCGTTATGTCAACACGTCGTCGATAACATGGCGGTCAACTACCCGGGTATTCCGGTTCATTTTACCGCTCGCGGTAAAATCGAACTTGCAGGTTATCCAGAGGCCTTATTACAGGCGTTAGACAACATAATAGGAAACGCTTGTAAGTATTCTGCGAATGGCGAATTAGTCGAAGTCAGTACCTTAGCTCGAGAGCTGAGCGTGGTTGTTACTGTGCGTGATCACGGTCCGGGCGTGGATGACGAAGAAATGTCAAAACTGTCACAACCATTCTACCGAGCAGGAAATCAAATGCACACCAACGGTTTTGGACTCGGTTTGAGCATAGCAGTGAAGGCGATTAATAAACACAATGGCGAGCTTCGTATGAGTAGCCCAGACGACGGTGGCCTATGTGTTGAAATCATCTTACCTCGCACACTGCCATAATCCGTATTACCCAGGTAAAGACAATTAAGGTGCGGTTAGTTTTAGCATATAACGCAATGACGATGCCGCACCCTACAGATGGTTTAGTTCTAGATACAACTAACTAAAACAAAGCATGTATCACCTTTTAAACCCAATATTTAATTTGGTACTTTAAGCACTGCAGCATTCAGAACGACTGTGTTATCACCTAGCTTATTTTTATCAATCTCGGCGCTATTATTTATATATTTCGTTCCTAACACATAGGCTTTTGCATGATTAACCGCATCAACGGCTAACAACTCGCTTCCTTTAAAATACCACACCGAAAAGCTGTCAGGTTTATCCGTTTCTGTGCGCAGAATGACGTTATCGTAGCCTTGAGACAAACCGACCATTTGCAATTTAACTGCATATTGATCAGACCAAAACCATGGCACGGGATTACTCTTAGGGGGCTTGCCACAAATGACTGCCGCCGCTACTTTTGCTTGATCAAGGGCATTTTGTACCGACTCAAGTCGTAACCAACGTTGATAATGTGTATTGAATTGAGCGCAGCAATCACCAATAGCAAAGATGTTTTTATCACTTGTTTGATTGCATTCGTTTACGACAATTCCGTTGTCAATAGTCAATTCGGCCTTCACTGCCAACGCAGTATTGACTCGAACGCCAACCCCGACAATGATAATATCAGCTTGGTATTGACTGCCGTCACAACACACAACTGTGTTGACATGATCACGCGTGCGTATTTTACTGACATTTTGATCGTTATATATCGCCACACCATTATTTTGGTGCAAAGCATAAAAATAATCAGACATGTAAGGCGCAGTAACCCTAGCGAGCAAACGTGATTCACGTTCAAGTACGGTAACGTTTGCACCGCATTTGCGAAGCGATGCTGCGGTTTCAAGTCCAACGTACCCGCCGCCAATGACCACGATCCGTTTATGTTCACTGGCTTTAAACGCACTCGCGATTGCTTGCGTATCATCTGCATTACGAATAGTAAATAAGTTGTGTGCGTCTTTGATCCCCGTGATAGGAGGAATGATAGGACTTGCACCGGTCGCTAAGACTAAATCTGTATAGGTGTGTAACGTACCGTCGCTCAAAGTCACATTTTTATTTTCGCGGTTTACGTCCACGACTTTGACGCCCAAAGTTAACGTTATTTGAGCGTTTGCATAACCTTGTAATGGTTTAAGCAACTGCCCAACTGGCTCATCAGACACCAAGTGCGTTTTAGACAGTGGCGGGCGGTGATACGGTACATTATGGTCCGAATCGATTAGCTTAATGCTTCCAGCATACCCCTCTTTTCTTAGGGAAAATGCTAGGTTAACGCCACTATGACTGGCGCCAACAATAATGCATGTGTCTTGAGTGTTGTTCTTGCTCGTCATTGCGTTTTAACCTCTTATCTAAACAATTTCTCGCCCTGTTACAGGGCAATTAATGTTAACCAGCAACAGTGAGTACCAAACCGTCTAATTGCTCTGTAATATCAATTTGACAACATAATCGGCTGTATTCGTTTGCATCATCGTCCAGCTCCAACATATCTTTTTCAATTTCGCTGGCTTCACTAACAAGATCGAACTGCTCCTTCGTCACATGTACGTGACAAGTGGCACAAGAGCATACTCCACCGCAATCTCCGTCAATACCGGCCACGTTATTTTCAACCGCTAAAGCCATTACTGAGCCTGACTCACCCTCTACTATTACGGGAATATTGTCTTGGGTAATAAATGTAATTTTTGCCATTGTTTGGTCCTTTAAGTTACTGATGTATAAAGATTATAACGACCTAATGATTATTTACGATGAGCACCCGCTTCGAGGATACTCGTCGTTTCTTAGTGAGGGTTAAATTTAGCGTTAAGTTGGTGAAAACCAACCTTGCGTTCAAATTCACCTAAACTTTCAACGTTTTCTTCAAAATCGATGATCTCAATTGAGGACACCTTCTCTATTAATGTTTCGATCAATACACGCATGATTTGCCTAGCATGAGTCGCACCTAAGCAATTATGATGACTAAAGCCAAAGCTCACATGGGGGTTTAACTTTCTATCCAGAATGACCTCTTCAGGCGATTCAAATACGCTCTCATCTCGATTTGCAGATGCCCAACAAAGCGACACTCTTGAGTCGGCTTTAATCGCATGTTCACATACCTGTGTATCGTCAGTAACCACCCGTCCCATTTGGGTTAACGGTGCAAAATAACGAAGCAGTTCTTCGATGGCACGGCCAATAATTTCGGGCTCATTTCGCAATCTTACCAATGACTCAGGGTGTTCTGCGAAATAACTGATGGTGTTGGTAACGGCGTTAATAACTGTATCCCGCCCGCCAGCGAAGGTTAAAATAATGATCCCCTTTATCTCTTCATGAGTTAATTTTTTACCTTCCACTTCGGCGCTAAGTAAAACCGAATACAAATTGCCCTCAGGATCGGGGGTAGATGCTTTGATTTGCTCATCGATGTAGTCATATAACAATGCCGCTTTATCGCCATCCAAAGGATCATCTTCACTACGAAATACATGTGTTCCCCAACCTATCCAAGTGTCGGCCTCACTGGCATGTGTGTTCAGCAGCAGGGTAAGGGCTCGAGACTGCAAACAAAGGGAAAAATCTTCTACCACGTCGATTTTTCCGGCCTCTAAAACATCATCAACTAATGCGCGTACCTGCTGGGTTAACTTTTCTTGGTAGGCACTCTCCAGCGGGCGTTTAAACCAAGGCTCAAGCAATGACCGAAATGAACCATGCAAAGGAGGGTCGACTTCAAAAGGAATTTGCCGAGTATGACGAATATTAACTTCAGAAGGGATAACAATGCGCCCTGGAGTAGCGCCAGAGTGAAACGTTTTCCAGTTATGCGCTGTTTTGCGCACATCTTTTAGGCGTAATATCATGGTCACAGGATCATTTTGCTCGTCCATGTGAGCACATCCGTGAGCAACACGAGCCTTTTTAAACGGATCAGGAGATAGGTATTTTTTCATAGTGGGCCTCAAGCCTGTCAGTGTATTCATAACAACTGTTTAACATCTTGAGGGTATATTAAGAGTCCAAGGAAAAGATAAATACCGAGATACTAACTAAAAGTATCAAATTTCCACCGTATTATGCTCATATCCTTTTAATAATCACCATTTATAGCAAATAAATAGCATATCGATATTAGCACACTACTGCAGCTGAGGAAGGTAGAGGTAAGATTACAATGATTCTGTCGTCAGCATTCTGCGATTAATATCACTGCGATATTGATACGGTGTTAATCCGTAATATTTTTTGAAGTGAGCGATGAAGTGAGATGGGCTTGAAAATTCCATATCATAGCTGATTTGCGTGACGGAATGCTTACTTTGGCTAAGCATTCGAGCACCGTGATATAGCTTGTGTTGAATAATGTAATTGGCGTAGGTATGACGAAAAACAGTTTTGAATAAACGTGAAAAATGGGAAGCCGATAAATGACATTTTTCTGCCGCTTCGCCCACGGTCAAATTGACATATTCGTCGTGTTTAAATAGATGTATTACGGGTAATAAGCGGGCGAATCCTTGGGAATTTTTGAGCATATGCTCACTGTTCTGTTCAACACTTTGCGCTTGGTCCGCAATCCATAACAACAATAACGATAACAAAGCCAAACTCTTTTCACTGCGCGGCTGCTGGTTAAAACAGTCCAATAACCATTTCGTTTGTTGCTGAACAATATGTGTGTTTTCACTATCCATACGTAAATGCATACCTCGATTAAACAACGGCTTAATCGACTGAAATTGTGCAAGTTCGAGGATTTTAGGCGTGAACTGGATCAAGTACCAAGACTTAGCTCTGGGGCTTATTTCATAGTTATGCACTTCCAAAGCTGGGGTAAGTACTATGTCATTGTTTTCAAGAGCGGAGTCCCCTTGACTAGAAAAATAACTACCTTGTATGTCTTCAAAAATAATCAACTCATGGACTTCATGAAAATGCATTAAACATGAATAAGGCTCAGCATCTTGGTAACTCACTTTTTGAATATCAAACAAATACTCTTTGGCAATACACAAAGGTTCACAATATACATTTTGCTGTTTCATTAGCGCCTCATTGTCAACAATAAGCAATAGTCAATGCGAGCAAGTTTACCCCTATTTCTGATACTTTGTCACCAGAATGTGACATAAATATCGTCTGCTTTATGCTCTAATTTTGATACTTTAATTGAATTGTTTGCGTTAAGAGAGCCAATTATGAAACACATTGAGCGTCAATCAAAAGCGATTGTGTCTAATGGTAAAGGCCATTATGAACTGGTTACTTTGCAGGTAGCCCCTCCAGGCAAGGGTGAAGTGAGAGTTAAAATACTGGCTTCTGGTTTGTGTCATACAGATTGGGATTCCATACAAAACTGGAATAAAACATTTGTTGTGGGTCACGAAGGTGCGGGGATCGTGGATGCTATCGGCGATGATGTTGCTGGATTGAGTGTCGGTGACAAAGTAATACTTAATTGGTGTATTCCATGTGGACACTGTTTTGCATGTCAGCAAGGCAATGTGCATATCTGTGAAAATAACTCCCCCGTTTGCGGTAATGGCTTATGTGGCCATGCCAATGACTTCGCCACAACCCTATCTGGAAAAGCCGTAGAGCGTTCATTTCATTTAGGGACATTAAGTGAATACACAGTTGTGAAAGCGGCAGCAATCGTTAAATTTACCCATGAAATCCCCTTCTCTTCTGCCTCGATTGTGGGTTGTGGGGTAATGACGGGATACGGTTCAGTGGTAAATGCAGCCCAAGTAAAGGCAGGTAGTACAGTGTGTGTCATTGGCTGTGGCGGCGTTGGATTGAATGTTATTCAAGCTGCGCGTATATCTGGAGCCCGTAAAATTATTGCTATTGATATTAATCAAGACCGTCTTGACCAAGCCAAAGCATTCGGGGCAACCCACGGGCTGATATCCATCAACAATGATGTGGATTTTGCGCAAATGCGAGCCTTGGTAAATGGCGAAACACAAGGGCGCGGTGCCGACTACGCATTTGAATGCACCGCCATTCCCGCTTTAGGCTCAGCGCCATTAGCGCTTATCCGCAATGCAGGGGTCGCGGTGCAAGTCAGTGGTATTGAACAACGTGTAGACTTTAATTGTGAATTGTTCGAATGGGACAAAACATACATTAATCCTCTGTATGGGAAGTGTAATCCCCAAGCCGACTTCCCTATCTTATTGGATTTATACAACAGCGGCCAGCTAAAGCTTGACGAGCTGGTGAGTAAAACCTATTCCCTTGAAAATGTGGCAAATGGCTTTAATGATATGCTTAACGGTCGCGTTGCAAAAGCAGTCGTTGTTTTTGAATAACAAGGAAGCACCTTATGAGCATTGAACGTTTAGAAATATCGGCGCGGGAACATACGCCGTTAAATACGCAATTTATCACTATCCATTCCAGTCATTTAGACGGACGCGGTGATGTCAGCATATACAACGCCGATTCAACACAGCACGACATTCCCGTCATATTATTTTTACACGGTGTGTACGGTAACCATTGGGTTTGGATGAATTTAGGCGGGATCCACACAGTATACGATACGCTTCGAGCCCAAGGCCTTAAGGAGTTTCTATTGGTTATGCCATCTGATGGCGGCTTTAAAGATGGTTCTGCCTACTTGCCCCTTGGTGAAAAAGGCAATTACGAAAGATGGATCATGGATGACGTTATTCAGGCCATTAAGCATGTTCAAATGCCCAACGTGACAGCTAAAAGTCGTTGGTATATTAGCGGATTATCTATGGGGGGCTACGGAGCGTTGCGCTTAGGGGCAAAATACGCTGCCTGTTTCAGTGGTATTTCGGCGCATTCATCTATCACTAAAATTGCTGATATGGCGCAGTTTGTTGATACGCCTTTGTCCTACTACGATTGTTCATTTGCCAAAGAGGCAGATCTTTTATATTGGTTCAACAAAAATGCAGACATACTGCCAGCGCTGCGTTTTGATTGCGGTATTGATGATCCGTTACTTGGGGCAAACCAATGGTTACATCTTCAGCTAAACACTGCCGGTATCGCCCATGAATACCATGAGTATTCGGGGGCACATGAATGGTCATATTGGCATAACAACGTGGCCCAAAGCCTTCAGTGGTTTTCGAGCATTGAACAGAAAAATTTATCCGTAAAACCCTAATATTTGACCAGAGTCACCAGCAACATGCGCCAGGCCTACTTGCATTGGGTAACACTCAAATATTACACACCTTCCATGACGACTTACTACGTTTACTACGTTTACTACAATGTATGCAAAAACCGTTTAGAACGCGGCAGATAATAATTGTCGTAATTAAGGGAAATAACAACTTGCTTGGCGCGGCCAATGATTTCGGTCCGCGGCACCAAACCAATCACTCTAGAGTCAGCACTGTTGTCGCGATTGTCCCCCATAGCTAAATAGTAATCCGTAGGTATATTCATCGAGGGAAAGCTAGATAAAGCGGAACCGGCATTGGCTACGCGAATACTATGTTGCACGCCCAACAAGTTTTCGGTTTTGTCACTAAAGCGCTCATTGATTCGCTCATTACCATACGCTAAACGTTGATCATTGATGTAGAGCACGTTATCGATCATCGCGATAGTATCTCCAGGTACGCCCACTACGCGCTTAACCAACCTCTTATCGGATACTTTAGAGTCAAAAATAATTATATCGCCACGAAGGGGATCGGCCAGCTTGTAAAGGGAGTGATGAATAAAAGGGGTATTAACGTCATACGCCAATTTATTCACTAAGATTCGGTCACCCTCAACAATAGTGGGCTGCATTGAACTCGTGGGAACTTCATTCCAATCAGCGACGGCACTGCGAAATACGCACATCAGCAGAATGAATAAAATAAATGATTTATTTTCTGAGTACAGATCCGCCATTTTAACTTTCATACTATTTCCCCTTTCTAACAAGCAATATAACGATATGTCCCATAACATTTTGCAATGCATAATAGGTCAATTTAACCCTTCTATAGCAACCTAGACGATACTTAATATGCTGTAATTATTGTCGGTACGGCCATTTAAGTTCGGGCTTTTATGTTACTAGGCGTAACATAAATTGCTTTATAGCTTTGTTATCATAACCAGGTCGCCGATAAAATAAACTAAGCCGTCTGTGCTAGGTTGTGGGCAGAGCTGCGCTTTGCGATCCGTATATTGTGCACTAAGCTCGGGACTGAGATAAATACAAACGCTGCAGTGAAGACGACTTTGCGTTTCGTATCGAAGAAATGCAGCCATGTTAGTTGGCGCTGCATGTTTAAGATATATCGCGTTTAGTTCTTGCCTAAGTGAATCCACGGTGTCTGTAATGAGCATTGGATCACCTAATTCAATTCTTTTCCAGGGCGGCAACACAAAATTATTCATCTATTTTCCTTTCAATGGGCATGCGTCACCTAAGCGTAATTTCATACCCTCTAGAGCATTAGCGTTCTACTAGTCGTGTTAAAACTTGATTAATTGTTCTATTAAAACAGTTTGTTATCACTACCGATGGGGAATAACTCGTGTAATACTCTCTTAGTCAGTAACATCATTTTAGCAATTGATTACCAAGGATGCCGCCGACTGTGAGCATACGAATAGCGAAAAGTACCTTATTAGTAATATGTACATTAGGTCTACAAGCTAGCGTCTTAGGGCAGAAAGCAGAATATTCACTTCAATCCAATAGCCAATTACTCAAAGCAAAAATCGTACTTGCTCGCAAACACGGTGAAATGGCCGAAGCTGAAGCACTCACAACTGAATTAGCACAACTAGTGCTTGATGAGAGTGGTTCGCTAACACTAGCTGATGTGTATTTTCAAAAAGCACGTAATGCGATGGAGCGTAACCTCTATCCAGTTGCACAACTGCAACTCACCCAAGCCATTTCGCTTTATCAAGTACAAGATAACCAACTTGGTTTGGCAAATGCGTACCGGCAACTGGGGCTGACCTATCGTTATCAGGCTAATTATTCTCAAGCCTTAGAATACATTTACCTCGCCATGCAAATAAATCAGCAAGAGGCTCAAACAAAAGCCATTGCCTCAACCTATAACAGTTTAGGCTTAGTATTAGAAAAAATGGGCCTGTTTCAGGGGGCCGCGCAAGCTCATCAAAGTTCTTTAGAACTGAACTACCAATTGGACGATAAAGACGGCATCGCGAGTGATCTATACAACCTTGGGGATATTCATCGGGTAATGGGCGATCATCAGCTCGCACTGAGCTACTTTCACGATGCGTTAAAAATAGATATTGAGTCCGATGACAAGAAGTACATCGCCTACAGTAACAACAAAATCGGTTATCAACAGATCGAACTAGGCAACTTTAAAAAAGCGAGAGAGCATCTAAACACCTCCCTGACTTTATTCAAGCTGATTGAAACTCCAAGAGACACAGACTGGGCGCTCACATCAATGGCGACCCTTGAAATGCGTGAAGGTCACTTCGTTAAAGCGAGGCAAATACTCGATGGCGTGATACAACGTGCAATTGAAAATCAATATGAGAGTTTATTAGTCGACGCCTATCGCATATCTGCTGAACTTGCATATATAAAAGGTGAAACAGACCTGGCGATAGCGCATATAGATGCGGGGATTATTAAAGCAAAAATAAATAATGAAGCTCACGATGAGTCCCTATTTGAAGCGCTTAGGGTAAAAGTGTATCTAAAACAAGATGAGCTTCAACACGCCTTTGATGCATTGCTTGCCCAGAAAAAGCTCGACGATGAATTACTCAATACAACACGTATTAAAACTATCGCTACTGTTCAATCACAAACCGAGTTTGTACGCCGAGCACAACAAATAAAATTGCTTGAGAAAGAGAAGGCTCTGAATCAAGCTAGGTTAAAGCAAGCCCAGTTGAATAGAAATGTTTGGTTAGCTTCCATGGTCATTGGCGTCATCATGTTAGCGCTCATTTATGGCCGCTTCTCGCAACGTCGACTGAATAAACGTCTACGAGAAGAAGTCACGTTGCGCACCCAGGAATTGAATTATAAAAACGTTGAGCTACAAGCCGCCTACCAAGAAATGGAGGCCATTAGCTTAACCGACAAATTAACAGGAATACATAACCGACGCTTCTTAGAAAACCATATTGAGTCAGATATAGAGAAAAGTCAGCGGGTTTACAATGATTGGCGAGATGGCAAAGCACCTAAACCCCAGCAATCAGATGTTGTTATTTTCATGATTGACGTGGATCACTTTAAGCGTGTGAATGATGAATATGGTCACAGTGCAGGCGATGAAGTGCTCAAACAGCTCACACGACGTTTGGCTTTAGTGTTTAGACAATCTGATTATTTAGTGCGCTGGGGAGGTGAAGAATTCGTTGGAGTTGCACGTTTTATAGACCGAGCTGACGCACCTCTACTAGCTCAGCGCTTACTCAAAGAAGTGAGCTCAACCCCCTTTACGATATCCGAAGGTGTCACCACGTTTCATACCTGCTCAATCGGTTATGTCTGTTATCCCCCCCGACTTGAACACGATCAATCAAAGGACTGGCAAACATTAATCGCGTTAGCCGATTGCTGTCTTTATCACGCAAAAAATAACGGGCGTAACGCTTGGGTGGGAATTGAAAGTATCAATGAAACCACCTTCAATTTAGTTGAGTTATGCAATAAACACTTCGGATCAGGTTCCGCAACGGACAAAATAACCGTTAGGTCATCCCTTCTTCAATCTTAATCTATCAATATATAACAGTGATGATCATGTAACATTTCTATTGACTCGCACGGGCTCCCTGCCCATGTTAATTTTTTGGCATATTAATAAAAACCATCTTCGCTGGGCGATAGGACAACATCGTGTTCGAAGAGCAACCTGACAGGACAATATTATATGAACAAATCAAAACAGCTGTTTACTCACATATCATCTGATGGTGAATTACAAATTAATTTACGTGAAATCGATGTCCCAAAACCGAAAGCCCACGAAATTGTTGTAAAAATGGAAGCGTCACCGATTAACCCATCAGATATGTGGCCAATGTTTGGTCCAGCAGATCTGTCAAAAGCCACATTAAGCGACGATAAATCGACCTTAAGCGCTCCGGTCCATAAAGGTATGTTACCGCGTATCAAGTCTCGCTTAGACCAAACATTACCAATCGGCAATGAAGGTGCGGGTGTTGTCGTCGCAGCGGGTGAAAGCGAACAAGCACAAGCCCTCATAGGCAAAACAGTGGCTGTGCTTACGGGAGCCTGCTATAGCCAATTTTGCTGCGTTCCGGTACAAGCTTGTATCGTGCACCATGACGATACAACATCTCATGCTGCGGCCTCTTCATTTGTTAATCCATTGACCGCTTTAGGTATGGTAGAAACTATGCGTATGGAAGGCCACACCGCTCTGGTCCATACTGCTGCAGCATCCAGTCTTGGCATCATGCTAAATAAGATATGTATCGCAGAAGACGTGCAACTAGTAAACATTGTGCGTAAACAAGAACAAGTGGATTTACTGACAAAATTAGGTGCAAAGTACGTTGTTAATTCTTCAAGCGACAGCTTCAAAAAAGATTTGTATAAAGCCATTGAAGCAACAGGAGCGACGTTAGCATTTGACGCCATTGGCGGCGGCGAGATAGCCAGTGATATTTTAACCGCGATGGAAGCCGTGGGTAGTAAAGACGCTACAGGCTTCAATACTTATGGTTCACTGGATAATAAACAAGTCTATGTTTACGGTGGACTTGATTTCTCCCCGACTGTGCTTAATCGAGCATTTGGTATGACTTGGAGTATCAGTGGCTGGTTGTTAATGCGCTTCTTAGGTAAATTAGATGCACCTAAAGTCGCCGCTTTGCATAAGCGTGTTGCCGATGAAATAAATACTACTTTTGCCATTGATTCTACCGAAGTACTGACCTTCGAGCAGGTTTTGACACCTGAAATCGCAATTAAATACAACGCCAAGTCGACTGGCGGAAAATATATTCTGAATCCAAATAAAGGCTAGGATTCAACGCTGAACCTATTGTCAGGGCCAACAATGTTGGCCCTTTTTTATGTGACTGGCTACTCCCAAAGGTCGATATTCAAAATGGGATTTTGAAGCTATAACGTTTTAAAATTAAACTCACCGTTTATTTCATCAACGACTGCTGCTTTGATAATTATGGTTTCGGTAGCGCTAAAATCAGCTAGTTTCAAAGGAAGCAGAACAAAATGTATAAAGTAATTCATGCCTTAAAATACAACAAGTACGCATAGGGCTTGTTACTACATTGACGATTTAGGCCAGCTCAATAATTTCACTTTCTGATAAACGAGATTTTGGTAGTGAGGCATTAAAATCGGTCTCCTTACGGTACCCTAATGCCACAATGGCCAACGCAGTAAAACCTTTTTCCCGTAATCCAAATTCTTCGTCAATTGCTTTGGCATCGATCCCTTCCATAGGTACTGCGTCAATTCCCATTGCAGCAACGCCTAGTAATAAGGCGCCCATGTTTAAGTAGACTTGTTTCTCCATCCAGTGCTGAAAATCTTTCACATCATAATGATGAATGTTGGCAAATACTTTTCGGCCCATGTGTTGGCCATCTCTAAATTGTTGCTCCGCAAACCGCCCATCCTTGTCTTCTTTGTCCAAAATGTGAGTCAAGAAGGTTTCGTCAGCACTCGTTCTGGCACAGACGACAATCACATGAGAGGCATCTAGCACCTTCGCCTGGTTAAAAATATAAAAACCTTGGGTTCCTTTGCTAATGCGCTGTTTGCCTTGGGCATTATCACTGATAACGAAGTGCCATGGCTGCAAGTTAACACTTGATGGGCTATACCGAAGCAGCGCCTTTACCTGCTCGAAATCCGCAGATGATATTTTTTTAGTCGAATCAAATTCTTTTACGGAATAACGTGTTTTTACTACTTCTATGAGGTTCATCTGATAATCCTTTGTGTTTGAGGTTCACGGTGATTGAATTCAACTGCTAACGACCGTATTACGATTTGTTGAGCACATCTTATTTCAGTTGATAACATTGAAAAACCACGGTTATCATGAAACACTTTCAAAAATATATTGAAAGTAATCTAATCACATATGAAAAATTTACAAGATCTACGGATATTTTGTGAAACAGCTCAACAGGGCAGTTTATCCGCATGTGCGCGGAAAATGGACTTGTCTCCTGCAGTGGTCAGTGCTTCGTTAAAGCGTCTTGAAGCAGAATTGGGGATTTTACTTTTTATTCGCTCAACCCGAAGTATACGGTTAACACAAAAAGGGGAACAATTTTTGCGCCATTGCAAAGAAGCATTGGCAATTATGGCCGAAGCGACCACCGCAATGCACACTGAAGATGCAGAGTTAAGCGGTATTATTCAATTGTCTGCCCCATCAGACTTGGGACGCAATATACTGCTACCCTGGCTGGATGATTTCATGCAGATTCACCCCAAATTAGAAGTTCGCTTGCAATTATCTGACAGCCAAGCAGACCTTTATAGTCAACCTGTGGATCTCGCGTTACGCTATGGAAAACCCAAAGACTCAGCGCTGATCGCCATTCCCATTGCCCCTGGTAACGTGCCCGTGTTGTGTGCGTCTCCAGATTATGTTCAACAAAACGGTGCGCCCACAACACTGCAAGAGTTGACTCAACATAACTGCCTATGCCATGGGCACAATGATACTTTGCATACACGTTGGGCATTTTACAAAGGTGACAAGAGCGTTACCATTGATGTTCGCGGTAATCGTCAATGTAAAGATGGTGACATCACGCGCAAGTGGGCTGTGGCCGGTAAAGGCATAGCCCGGAAGTCACGTTTAGATATCGCACATGATCTAATAACAGGTCGATTAATCGAACTTTCTGTAGACGGCTGGCAGGGTGAGTGCTTTCCGTTAAACTTAGTTTGCGCAGAAAGGCGTCTTCTTAGCCCAACGGTCAACGCATTTAAAAATCATCTAAACGAACGTGTGAATATGTTATTGCAACAGTTTGGACCGAGGAAAATACACAATCTATAACGCGTTTATTCCCACTCGCGCCGGGTACATACTTAATATTTGTAATCTGCCAGTTGTTACACTCCTTGTTTACTGGTGTTGAGACGGTAACCCACCCCTTTTACAGTCATTACCCATAGGGGGTTATCTGGATCGTCTTCAACTTTTTTACGTAGTAAATGCATATACTGATATAAATCTGATTTATTAGCCCTACGGGTATTTGGCCACAATTTCTCAATGATTCTATCGGTGCAGCATACTTGATCATGCATTTCGGCCAACAAGATGAATAATTTAAATTCTTTTGCCGTTAATGCTAAATCCCGCCCGTTGCAAAAAACGGTGCGGCTGTTTCCGTCTATATCAAAAGGCCCTAACTTAAAATTTTTCTGTACGTTCGCCACATTATGATTCAATGAAAACAAATGATTATTTGACGCTTGATTCGTTAACGCAGGTAATCCGCGTCTATCCATTGCGCTTCTGCGTTCTTTATTTCGCCTCTCACTGTACGCATTACCTTCATCCGCAATGAGTTGAGTTAAGTATCGATCTAACTGACTGATGAGGTCTGCGTCATTGAAATAGTTTACCCAAGGCAAACTTTGCGGGAAATCAGGATCATATTGGTTATAAATGGCACAAATTGGAATGCCGTGTTGCCTGTTTATTTCGCGTAAAACGTCTAAATGTGGTGCCATGGCCAACGAGGTTTGAGAACGAAAGTCGATTAATACCACTTGGCAAACTCGATTGACACTATTTATGGATAACGGGTTTGCCAATGGCAATGAACGAAAAGAAAAGTTGTTGGCAACACAAAAACCGGTTAACAAACCGACTAAAAAGTTATCATTGGATATCACCAACATACCCTGCTGAGATTGAGCGCACGTCATAATTTAATCCTTTACTTGTCATAATCAGACGGACTCCACACCAAAACTGCAAATATTAGGTCTTTAAAAAAACAGAATCCTTTTGTTAGGCCC
>NZ_BAER01000005.1 GCF_000315055.1 Paraglaciecola polaris LMG 21857
TGTTAACTACCCATATTAACTGTGACTTGTGAGGCTTCGCTATTATGGGTGTCTTGATATGAAGAGCTGGCGCTTTTGAAAGAAGAGCGACAAGGTACAGTGGGTTAGGGCTTAGTATTAAATTTTTCAAAAAAACGCTTCGACGGTATCCACATCCGTTATTCCTAAAATCCATACAACTTCGACTAAGTCTGAGAAATCAGCCCTGCCGTTATCAATTGCGTCATTGCGGTAACGGCCATTCGTACCCTTGTATTGGCGGCTGACTTTATTAGCGTCATGCCAAGCGTCGGCACTTGGTAGCTGATTATTTTCCAGATTTTTCACTTTAAATTGTGCGTTATTAAAATCAGGGGTGCCATTGGCTGAAGCATTGCCGTCTGGTACTTTCACATAGGTGATATGTTGCTTTACAAAGGCGAGGGCGCCTTGGCTGGTTTCTTTCTCGTTCCAATCACTGTGTTGCACCACGACCATTTTATTTTTAGGTACCGGGTTACCGCTGTTAGCCAAGTGCTGCATAAGTTGCTGAGTGAAATCACTTTGACCGGCCTCCATTACCCATACGTGCCCGCCTGATGCTAAGTTACTTGCTATCCTATCGCTGGTGTCATTTATCGCTTGTTGACGCTGCATGTGGGCGTCAGTCCAATTTTGTTTAAATATTAAGTCAAACAGATGATTGGCGGGTACATACAAACCACTTTGTACGCCATATGTGCCACTGATTGCAAAGTAGTTTAGGTGTTTGAACGGTCCCGATTTTAAAATAAGATCTAGCGCTGCCACAGTGTGCACATCATCCACGTCGGTTTTTAGGTCGAAATTGAGTAGCAGTAGATCTTTATCAATGTTGAATGTGTAGGGTAGTTTGGGGGTTATTTTCGGGTTAATTTCAGAAAAGGCACTGATACTGAAAATAGAGTACAAAACGGATAAAAAAACGTAGTGCGAATAACAAATTTTTTCATAATTTCACTCTTAGTGCTGTCAGGTTTTATGTGTTTACCACACACATTCAAACATAGAAGGTCGGGGTGTTAAATTATTGTTTTTGTTCATGATAGGTTCAATTTTGTTGGTTTTTAAGATTGCAGACAAGCCTTGTGCTACCATAAAATACCGAGAGTCAGACAGAGCTGCCCGCAGTTACAGTTAAAAGAGCAGCGGTTGAAATAAGGTAAAATCCTATTGAATCCCATATCTTCTTCTAAACATCTTAATAAAATTGTTTTCCTTGGCTCATCGGGCGCCATCATTGCCTTACTCCTTTTTGCGTTACTCTCCCCCCAGTTAGCTGATCAAACTTTTTCTCAATTGCAGACCATTATTGTGGATAACGGTAGTTGGTTTTACGTGATGACGGTAGCTGCGATTTTGATATTTGTTATGTACCTGGCGGTATCTAGGCACAGTCAAATCAAGCTAGGGCCGGATCACGCTGAGCCTGACTACTCCTTTTCTTCTTGGCTTTCCATGTTATTCGCAGCAGGCATGGGCATTGGCTTGATGTTTTTTGGGGTAGCGGAGCCTTTAATGCATTTTCTCGCTCCGCCTACGGCATCACCGAGCACCATTGAGGCGGCGCGTGAAGCGATGAAGATGACGTTCTTTCATTGGGGATTGCACGCATGGGCGATATACGCTGTTGTGGCGCTTATCTTAGCGTATTTTAGTTATCGGCATAATTTACCCCTTACGTTACGTTCAGCACTTTACCCCATTATTGGGGACAAAATTTACGGATGGCGAGGTAACGTAGTCGATATTTTTGCCGTCATCAGTACTATTTTTGGTGTAGCCACGTCGCTAGGTTTGGGGGTATTACAGATTAGCTCGGGCCTTAACTATTTGTTTGGTTTCCCTATATCAGAGCCCTACCAATTACTGTTGATAGTGGCGATTACCGGCTTGGCGATTGTTTCTGTGGTCAGTGGTTTAGATAAGGGAATACGCATCTTGTCTGAATTCAATATGCTGCTGGCGATTGGCTTACTTGTGTTTATTTTGTTAGCCGGACCAACCGTATTTTTACTACAAGCGATGCTGCAAAACACAGGTGCGTATTTGTCTGATTTGGTACGTAATACCTTCAATCTTTTTGCTTATGACAAGAAAGACTGGTTAGGCGGTTGGACCATATTTTATTGGGGGTGGTGGTTAGCGTGGGCCCCCTTTGTTGGTGTATTTATCGCTCGTATTTCAAAAGGCCGCACCATACGCGAGTTTTTGATTGGCGTACTGTTGATACCGTCTATGTTCACGCTGGCATGGATGACTATTTTTGGTAATAGCGCTATCGAGTTAGTGCTTAATCAGGGCAGTACCGAGCTGGCCA
Source organism: Paraglaciecola polaris LMG 21857 (assembly GCF_000315055.1). Classification (GTDB taxonomy): domain Bacteria; phylum Pseudomonadota; class Gammaproteobacteria; order Enterobacterales; family Alteromonadaceae; genus Paraglaciecola; species Paraglaciecola polaris. The sequence goes on from NZ_BAER01000005.1 coordinate 2,339, forward strand.
AGTTGGCCACAGATAACACCCCGGTGGCATTATTTTTATTCCTCGAACACTTCCCTTGGTCAAATGTGATATCCGGTGTGGCGGTGCTGATGATTGTCGTGTTCTTTGTCACTTCCTGTGACTCAGGCGCTATGGTGGTTGATATGCTGTGCTCTAACGGTCAAAACGATACGCCGGTTTGGCAGCGTATTTACTGGGCCGGGGGAGTTGGTTTAGTCGCCGGAATATTGTTAATGGCTGGTGGGCTAAGCGCTTTGCAAACCATGACCATAGCCAGCGCTTTGCCGTTTGCAGTGATATTACTGATAGCTATGTACGGGCTGATTAAAGCGCTGAGGGTTGAAGCATATAAACGTGAAAGCATGACGCTGCATGCACCGTCAGGGCAAATCAACGCGGGTAGCGATAGCTGGAAAGAGCGATTGCATACCATAGTCGATTTTCCCAATAAGTCTGCGGTGGAACGCTTCGTTGAACAAACCGTAAATCAAGCATTCGATTCTGTGGCGAAGGAATTAACCTTAAAACAAATCGATGCTGATATTAACCAATCCGCCGAAGCTATTACATTGACGGTCAAACATGGCGAAGACGCTGAATTTGTATACGCGGTCTACCCAACGATCCACCATTTACCTGTATATGGCCAATCAACAGAGACCCCAGCGCCTGACTCCGATGGTGAACATACATATTATCGAGCAGATGTGCATTTAAGCGAAGGCGGGCAAAACTACGACATTATGGGTTGGTCAAAGTTAGCGGTGATCAACGATATCATTGACCAATACCATCGCCATTTACACTTCTTACATTTAGCGGGATAGCGTCGTAATTCAAGTAGCGTGATTGCGCTCACGTGACAGTACCGACGCTGTAGCTTAGGTATTGTCACGCACCGCTATCAACATTATCGATGTTTTATTGCCTAACATATGTGTTCGGTTGAGATGTAATGTATCAAGCTTGCGCATTCAAAAGAGTATCTACTGGCTGCAGTTTATTGAAACAGTTTATATAAGTAGCAATGCAGATCGCATTAGTACCAAAAATACAGTCAGTGCAGCGAATGTCGACTGCAGCCTCCTTTGTGTAAACACATGCTTATCGCCATATCCTTATACCCATTAAAGTAGCCGCCGTTTATATCATGGCATTTACGCGTTATGACTCTTAATGGGGCGTAGTGCATTTAAATAGTGCGCATTATTTTTCCATATAAATAACGATTATTTGGTCATTAGATTTTTTAATAGCATAAAGAATGAACGCTCGATTAGCTGATGATAGCGCCCATCAAGATAAGAAAATCTTATACGTTTATGCTTTGTTAACAGATTTTTTAATCATCTTAACTAGCTGAAAAATATAGATATATTTAAATCCGTACTCCATGCCTCCTGTGTCACCCATGTTTTATCCCATTAACAATTTTTAAATCCGAGTTTTAGGTATGGCTTGTGCTTTTGTTCAAGGGCAACAACAAGATTGCAAGTGGGTGTTTGCTAATCCAAATCCGCTCATATAAGCCGAAAAAACGCACATGTTCTTTGAACAGGAGATACACATATGAAGAGCCAGAATAGTACCAAGTCTATGAAAGTGACCTATTTAGCTGCGATGATTTCCTCTTCATTAATGGGTAGTCATGCTTTTGCACAAGATGCAGTTACTGAAGCTAAGAAGATTGATGAAATAAAAATGGAATCGATTCAAGTGACCGGTTCAAGAGTGGCTCGTGATGGCTACGACACACCTGCCCCGATTACACTGATGACCCAAGAAGACATTAATGCGTATGCACCAGGAAGCGTAGCTGAATTCGTTAATACTATGCCTTCAGTTACAGGCAGTGCAACGGCATCTACCTCCTCAGGCTCACTAAGTAGTGGGGCGTCAGGTATTGCAGCATTAAATTTACGGGCGTTAGGCGTCGGCAGAACCCTCGTTTTATTTGATGGACAACGAAATGTTGTGTCAGCCTCAACCGGTGAAGTGGACACAAATACGTTTCCCCAGTCACTGATTAAAAACGTGGAAATTGTCACGGGAGGTGCTTCCTCTGTGTATGGTTCTGACGCCATTAGTGGTGTGGTGAACTTCATTCTAGATAAAGAATATGTTGGTTTTAAGTCGCAAGTTGAATATGGCGAAACGACTTACGGCGACCGTGAAAACGGCAAGGTGGTTTTGACCTATGGGTCAGAGTTTGCTGGTGGTGATGGGCATTTGTTACTCAGTGGTGAGTATTACTCGGCAAATGGTATTCATGGCACTACACGTGATTGGGCCGAGCAAGGCTTTACGGGCATGATTAACCCAGATACCAGTGAAGGTTCTCCTTTCTACTTGGTCGATACTGGTATTGGAATTTCCAATTATACCCCTGGTGGCTTAATTGCTTCGGGTCCTTTAGAGGGGACTTATTTCGGTGTTGATGGAGCGGTAAACCAACTTGCATACGGTGCGGTATCTGGTCAATGGATGCAAGGTGGTGACTGGGAATATACAACGTCTGGCATGCTTGGCACTAATTCATTGGCTGCTGATGAAGAACGCAAAAACTTATTTGCCAGATTCAGCTATATGGTGGGCGGCGCAGAGTTATACATGCAAGGTTCATATGCGGAATACGAAGGCTTAAGTTATTACATTAACCCTACGTCTAAAGGCGTAACGATTTTCGCTGACAATGCCTATTTACCCTCTTCGGTGTCTTCACAAATGACGGAACTTGGGCTAGATAGCTTGAGTTTAAACACCAGTAACGTTGATATGCCGGCCTCTGGTGCTAACAACGTTCGTGATACTACGCGCATTGTGTTTGGTGGTAACGGTGAGTTCCAAATCAGCGATAAGTTTTTCACTTGGGATGCTTATTACCAATACGGCAAAACCAAATCTGATGAGCACATGACGGGTACCTATAATACGTCACGCTTAGATTTGGCCACCGACGCTGTTGTTGATCCCGATTCAGGCGAGATTGTGTGTCGCTCTGTGTTAACAGACCCAACGAATGGTTGTTTTCCACTGAACCGACTTGGTGTGGGTGTTGCCAGTGATGAGGCGCTGAGCTATGTGTTAGGGCAACCGCGTCGTATACAAGAGTTTGTGCAAGATGTTGCCGCAGTCAATTTCAGCTCGGGCGACTTTGACGGCTGGGCCGGTCCTATTTCAATCGCCTTTGGTGCTGAATACCGACATGAAGAAATGGACGGTGAAGTGGACTCTCAGTACTCAAGTGGTTGGAAATACGGCAACTATAAAGTGACGCAAGGTTCGTACAATGTAAAGGAAGCTTACGTTGAAACGTTGATCCCATTAATGGATGAACTCGATTTCAATGGAGCAATACGTTACACGGATTACAGCACATCTGGTGGGGTGACCACCTGGAAAACAGGCCTTACCTATAGACCCATTGAAGATGCAACATTTCGCCTAACGCGTTCACGAGATATTCGGGCTCCAAATTTGAGTGAATTGTACGCTGCAGGCACAGCGCGAAGTAACTCAGTGACAATAAATGGTGCTTCTGTACCTATGATTCAAAACCTTCAAGGTAATCCAACTGTTGCTCCTGAGGAAGCTGATTCATGGGGTGCTGGTGTGATTTTCAGACCTAGTTTTATTGAAAATTTCTCAGCTACGATTGATTACTATGAAGTTGAAATTGGCGGCATTATATCTTTCGTTACCGCTGATGATACGGCTGAATACTGTGTGGAGTTTGGCGTTCAAAAATATTGTGACAACATGATTTATGACGCCGGCGGAGCACTACAGACGATCAACTTGTTGTACGACAATCTTAACTCTATGACTGCCAGAGGCGTCGATTATGACGTGACCTATAGCTTTGATATGGGCGATACCTTTGATGGTGCGCTTGGTGCTGTGAAGCTGCGTTTCTTAGCAACCAATTATCTAGAAAATATTACTGATAATGGCGTTACCGCGATTGATTCTGCCGGAGCAAATACCAGTAGTACGCCGGATTGGAAATACCGAGCATCGGTTAGTTACGATATCGATGATATGACATTCAACGTTACTGCCCGCGGGGTAAGTGATGGTGTACTCAACAATTCATATATCGAATGTGCTACTAATTGCCCGGTCAGTTCTGCACCAAACTACACCATTAATGACAACAGCGTTGATGGCAAAATCTTCTTCGACTTCTACGCGGCTAAAACCTTTAGTTTTGGCCCAGAAACAGATGCGGAGTTCTACCTTTCTATTCGAAATGTTTTTGACGCCGACCCAGCAATGGTTGCTTACCCTGCATTTCAAGGTTCAGAAAATAGACCTGGTTACCTAGAAACTAACCGCGGACTTTACGATGTACTTGGGCGTGAGTTCAAGCTTGGTGTGCGTGTAAACATGTAATTGGGTGTTCAGCTAAATTCTAAAAAGGAATCAGTATGTTAAAACAAAAGTTTGTAACAGGTTTGTTGGGATTGACATTGGTTGTCGCGCCTACTGCCTTATTGGCCAGCGCAGATATGACGCTAAATGAGCGCATGGACGCAAAAGCAGAGCTTATTGAAGCTGTAGGTAGTAAAGCCAAAGACGTTCAAGTCATGAACGATATGATTTTCAGCTTCGGTGAACTTGGTTTTCAAGAGTTTGAGACTTCGGCCTATTTGACCAGAATACTCAACGATAACGGTTTCTCTATCGAAACTGGGATATCAGGTATTCCTACAAGTTGGATGGCCACATGGGGAGAGGGCGAGCCGGTAATTGCGCTGGGCTCTGATATCGATGGAATACCTAAGGCATCGCAGAAACCGGGTGTGGCTTATCATGATCCTGTTATTGAAGGTGCACCAGGTCATGGTGAAGGCCATAACTCAGGTCAGGTCGTTAATATTGTGGCGGCCATAGCCGTCAAAGAATACATGGAGAAAAACGGCCTCAAAGGAACCATTAAAATATGGCCAGGTGTGGCTGAAGAACAACTAGGCACAAAGGCGTATTACGTCAGAGATGGATATTTTAAAGACGTTGATGCTGTACTGTTTTCCCATGTGTCTAACGCCTTTAGTACCAGTTGGGGAGCAGGCCGAGGTAACGGGTTAGTATCTGTACAGTATGATTTCTTTGGTGAGTCGGCGCATAGTGCAGGATCACCATGGCGTGGCCGTAGTGCGCTTGATGCTGCTGAATTAATGAGTGTTGGGATGAATTATCGCCGTGAGCATTTACGTTTGTCGCAAAGAACGCATTCAATTGTTGTTGATGGTGGAGACCAACCTAACGTTGTGCCGCCAAAAGCGAGCATTTGGTACTTTTTCCGAGAAACGGATTATCCACATATTAAGGCCTTGTGGGAAGTTGGCGACAAAATGGCTGAGGGTGCAGCGTTAATGACCAATACTACTTGGGAGTCCACTGTATTAGGTTCTGCATGGCCACAGCATATGAACAAGGCTATTGCCGAAAATGCCTATTCGAATATCAAGCTGATTGGCATGCCGAACTGGTCAGATGACGATATAACGCTGGCCAAAGCGCTGCAAAAAGAGATCGGCGTTGAACCTACAGGGTTGAAAACGGAGATAGAAGTGTTGTCGGATCCAATTGATCCGAAGAAAAATATGGGCGGTGGCTCAGACGATATCGGTGATGTGTCGTGGCAGGTGCCTACGATCACCTTACGCTACCCCGCCAATATTCCCAATTTACCTGGCCATAACTGGTCAAATTCTGTGGCTATGGCAACCCCTATCGCACACAAGGGGGTACTGGCAGGTGCAAAAGTACAAGCTTTGAATTTGTTTGATTTGTTAACCAGTGACGCACTGATTGACGCTGCGTGGGATTACTATAAAGACGTGCAAACCAAGGATGAAAAGTACATTCCTTTATTAAGTGCAGAAGATACGCCTGCGATCCATTTAAACGAGCAAATTATGGCGACGTATAAAGAGCGTATGAAGAAGTTCTACTACGACCCGTCAAAATTCGACACATATCTAGAGCAGTTAGGGATTACCTACCCAACAGTAAAAGAGTAAATGTGCTTACAGGCTGCATCATTGCAGCCTGTATTTTTGTGCTGTGTGATGATGCCATTTAAAGGATACACGTTATGAGTTTGAGTAAATTAGTGCAATTTAGTGCAATGTTCTTGTCAATGAGCATAGCTTTTGAAACCTCTGCCACCACCTTTACACCAGAGCAACGGGCTGCAGCAAAGGCGCAAGTAGTTGCTGCCGTAGACAAGCAAAAGAAGCTTGCGCAGGTTATGAATGACACCATCTTTTCATTTGGAGAGCTTGGTTTTCAAGAATTCGAGACGTCAGCCTACTTAACCAAAATGCTCACCGAGGAAGGCTTTGAGATTGAACAAGGCATTGCGGGGATCCCGACTGCTTGGATTGCAAAGTGGGGCTCAGGTAAACCAGTTATCGCACTAGGAACTGATTTAGATGGTATCCCCAAAGCGTCGCAGAAACCCGGTGTTGCTTATCATGAGCCGATTATTGAAGGGGCGCCTGGGCACGGGGAGGGGCACAACTCGGGGCAGGTAGTAAATATTATTGCTGCCATAGCACTCAAAGACTACATGGCAGAGAATGATATATCCGGCACCATTGTATTGTGGCCTGGTGTAGCAGAAGAGCAATTAGCGACGAAAGCCTACTATGTGCGTGCTGGGTACTTTAACGATGTTGATGCCGTGCTTTATTCTCATGTAGGAAGCAGTTTTGGCACGTTTTACGGTAATCCTGGGCTGTCAGGATTGGTCTCAGTAAAATATAACTTTTACGGGGAGTCAGCTCATAGTGCAAGCTCGCCATGGCGTGGACGTAGTGCGCTTGATGCCGTTGAATTAATGAGTGTTGGTTTGAACTACCGCAGGGAGCACTTGAGACTATCGCAACGTATTCATTCTGTTATCGTTGATGGTGGTGACCAGCCCAATGTGGTGCCGCCTAAAGCCAGTTCTTGGTATTTCTTCAGAGAAGTCGATTATCCTCATATTAAAGCCCTGTGGGAGGTTGGTGATAAGGTCGCTGAGGGCGCCGCATTAATGACGAATACCACGTGGGATTCTGTCGTAATGGGGTCTGCTTGGCCATTACATTCAAACAAACCATTAGCGTATAGAGCATTCGAAAACATAAAAGCAATAGGCCTTCCTGAATGGTCTGAGGATGACTTAACACTTGCAAAAGCCCTGCAAAAAGAAATAGGTGCTGAGGTCATAGGTTTACCGGAAGAGATTATGCCAATGGTGGCTCCACCTCCTTTAGAGAAATTAACAGGAGGCGGTTCAGATGACGTGGGTGATATCTCATGGGTGGTACCTACTATCTTCATGTTATATCCGTCAAACATTCCGAATTTGCCGGGCCACAATTGGTCAAACGCTGTTTCTATGGCGACGCCTATTGCGCACAAGGGCATTATTGCCGGTGCAAAAGCACATGCGATGACCATGATTGATCTATTTACTGACCCTTCGTTACTCGAAGAAATGGATGATTACTTCACCAATACGCAGACAAAAGATCTTAAATATGAATCGTTATTGCGTGAAAAAGATACCCCTCAAATTCATTTGAATGAAGATATTATGGGGCAGTATCGCGATAGAATGCGCGAGTTTTACTATGATGCTGAGAAATACGATACCTACTTGCAACAGTTGGGCATTGATTACCCTACTATTAGGTCTGAGTAGCCGCTCATGACTGTTATATTTTCAAAGTATGCAGAAAATACTGGGGTAGGCATACCGTCGTTTCGTTATAGGCTGCTTTTGCGTGTTATTTACGCAGCCTTTATTTTGCTGGTGTTAAGTACGTTTTCAGGGGGCAGTCAGGCTCAGAGTCGCGATTTTACCCAAGCGACTAAATCTTTAACAAAGCAGCCAGGGTTTATTCCTTTTTATTGGGATGCTGACGCTGGCAAAGTGTTAATGGAGCTAACAGACTTCGACAGCGATGTTTTGTATTACGTCAGTGCCGCTACTGGTGCAGGTTCAGTTGAATTGCCTTTGGATAGAGGGATCTTAAAAAGCATGGTGATTCACTTTCACAAAAGTGGCCCCAATGTTTTGGTTATTCAACAAAATTTAGATTTTAGAGCGCATGGAGGGACACCTGAAAGGATTAATAATGTCGACCTTTCATTTGCAACTTCAGTTTTAGCATCGTTACCTGTTATTTCTAAGCGAGATAAAACGTCTTTGGTTGATGCGACGGCTCTATTTATTCGTGATGCAGCTGATGTGGAGAACGGAAGGGCATCGAAGCATGCTCAGTTCAAATTTGACAATAAGAAAAGTGGTTTTTATCCGGCTAGGATGAAAAATTTCACTGACAATACCGAAATTGAAACCATTGCTTCTTTCAATGTGAGTAAACCTAATGTAGTAGTAAAAAACGTTTTGCCGGATTCTCGTGTGCTGTCAATGCGCATCCATCATTCTCTTTTACGTGCTCCCACGGGCTATCAAACTCGCCAAGCTGATTCTCGTATCGGGGTGAGTAAATTGAAATTCAGCAACCTTGCTAATCCAATTACCAAAGACACGGAAGTCTCGTGGGTGACACGATGGCGCCTTGAGAAAAAGCAACCACAGGCTGTTCTGAGTGAAGCAATAAAACCTATCGTGTTTTATCTTGATCCTGCTATTCCAGGTGATATTCGACAAGCTATGAAAGAAGGCACGCTATGGTGGAATGAAGCATTTGAAGCGGCGGGCTTTAAAAATGCAGTGCAGGTAAAAGACCCTGAACCAGAAATGGACCCGATGGATATTCGTTATGCTTGGGTGCAATGGATTGAGCGTGACGGTCGCGGGTTTTCGATGGGAGGAACGTATCGAGATCCACGCACCGGAGAAATATTAGGCTCAAAAAGTCGTCTTGACTCACATCGTATGCGAACAGTCGCTAGTTATTATAAAAGTTACGTGAAAGCAGAGACAAAAGAAGGCAAGACACTAGCTGCCGCTGAAATAGAGTTCGCTTTAGCACGCCAACGGGTGTTGGTGGCACATGAGTTGGGCCATGTACTAGGCTTTGGTCACAATTGGGCATCGAGCATTAATGAACGTGCATCAGTCATGGAATATCCTTCTCCGAGGGTAAAGGTTAAAAATGGAAAACTGGATTTATCGGAAGCGTTTGCCGTTGGTATTGGCGAGTATGATAAATACATGGTGCGTTATGCTTATACGCCCATGGCAAAAAGTGTTGAGTCAAAAGGCTTAAATAGCATTATTGAAGAAATGCATGACGACGGTATTTTATTTGTTCCTTCAACAGACCCACGCTGGGCATGGTATGACGACTTATCGTCACCCGTTGAATACATGGATGAAAGCTTTGAAGCGCGGGAGATTATGTTAGCTCAGTACGGACCCGATATGCTTCAGGAAGGGGAACCATTGGGGCATTTACGCGACATGAAACTGTGGATGGTGTATTTGCATCATAGGTGGGCGATTGAAGCAGCACAGCGCTTTATTGGTGGTATGTATCATGAGTGGGCGGTTAAGGGGGACGGCCTAGCGCCAACCCAAATAGTGCCTAAGGCACTCCAAGATCGACTATTAAGTAAACTCATGCATAGTTTATCGCCAGATGCGTTGGCGTTACCTGAGACCTTGTTAGTTCAATTAACTGTGCATCCGGGCCTTAACCGCGAGGATATGTCAGATGATTATGCATTTGATCAGCTTAAAGCTGCGCGTATTTTGGCTGATTTAATTGTGACTCCATTGTTAGCGCCCAAGAAACTTAACAGAATGGTTGCATTTGAAGCGCGAGATCCGTCGACACTGACGTTGCCCAAGTTAATCCAGACTTTGGTGCGAAATACGTGGGGTAAAAAGATCGGCTCATCCTCTAGTCGCTCAGCTTTACTGAGAGTGACACAAAGCGTGGTGTTGAATAGCTTAATGACCGCCGGTGCTGACCTGAAATCTAGCCCTGACGTTAGCGCAATGATAATGATGACGTTATCAGATCTTGCCGAGGAGCTTGAAGGTAAAAAACATCAAGACCCATTAACGAAAGCACACTACCAACAAGCATATCGGAGCATTCGATTGTATTTATCTGATCCAGTTAAATATGTGCCTTCTAGAGAGTTTTTAAGATGGGGGGAACAGCCAATGTCTCGTTACCCTGCGCCCCCAGGGCCACCTTTGTAAGCATAATTGCGGAATTAAAAAGACCCTCAGTAATTGGAATGTCCAACTATTGGGGGTCACTTCAAAGGTTGCCTTTTCACTTTATACACAGTAACCCTGCGTTGTTAAATTGCGAGTTGGGTTTCAATGGTCTTGGCTAGCAGTTCAATGGCTTCTGAGCGCACTTTCTGGGGATTCATCAGGTACACACCAACTTGACCTAATTCAGGCAATAACGGACTAGGGGGCAGTATAAATAGCCCAGGAGGCACAGTGCTTCTGGCTAAGGCGGTAATGCCTAAATCTTCATTAATAGCGGTTTGAATGCCGTTAAGGTCAGCGATGGTGTAAATTATTTGCCAATTTTTCTTGTGTGCGTTCAACACTGAAGTGACGCGTTTGCGATAAAGACACGGCGATGGCGCTGCGATAATAGGCAATTTTTCAGGAATAGTATTAACGAACCTTTGGCTACCAACCCAAACTAATTGATCAGTGATGATATGCCCTTCTTGGCTGGAGTCAGCGTCTTCTTGTAGGGATAAAATTAAATCAAATTTACTTTTAAGTGGTTCGCATAGAAGGTCTTTGCTGAGTGCACAATGGACTTCAAGTGATATTTCTGGGTAAGTATTTATGAAACGACGAATAATTTTTGGCATCAAGGTAGTCGAAAACTCACTCGGTATGCCTAGTTTAATATTCCCACTGACTTGGGGACGCCCAAACTCCTTCATCGCTTGATCATTTAACGAAATGATCTTCATGCCAAACTCTAATAATTTGCTGCCGGCTAACGTCAATGTGAGTCGATTAGATTCCCGAATAAATAGTTTCTCACCTACCACATCTTCTAGTTTCTTGATTTGCAGGCTAATGGCTGGTTGCGTGCGTTTTAGTCGCTCAGCACAAAGTGTGTAACTACCTGTTTGCGTAATTGTCACAAACGAACGTAGAAAGTCGACTGACAAGTTTTTCATAAGATTCCTTCCATCGTTTTTTAACTATTATTTGAAAAGCTTATGACATCATTGTAATTATTGATTTTATTTTATGCGCAGTAAGAATTAGCATAATCATCCTAATTAATCAACGGGAAGCGTTATGCACGACCTAAATACGTCATTAAAAGAAACAGATTCTGATTTATTTACCTTATTGAGTGATGAAGGAAAGCGTCAAGAAAATCACATCGAACTCATTGCTTCTGAGAACTACACCAGCAAAGCAGTGATGGAGGCACAAGGCAGTAAGCTGACGAATAAATACGCTGAGGGCTACCCCAAAAAGCGCTATTACGGTGGGTGTGAATTTGCAGATGGTGTTGAAACGTTAGCAATTGAAAGAGCGAAAACGTTATTTTCATCGGATTATGCAAATGTTCAACCACACTCTGGGTCACAGGCTAACGCAGCGGTATACATGGCATTGTTGAATCCGGGGGATACAATTTTAGGTTTAAGCTTAGATCATGGCGGTCATTTGACTCATGGCGCAAAACCAAATTTTTCTGGAAAATTATACAATGCTATTCAATATGGGTTAGATACTGCTACTGGATTAATCGATTATGAGCAAGTGGCTGCTCTTGCCAAAGAGCATCAACCAAAAATGATTGTCGCTGGCTTTTCAGCTTACTCTCGTGTTGCTGATTGGCAAAAATTTAAAGATATAGCGGAAAGCGTTGGAGCTTATTTGTTTGTTGATATGGCGCATGTTGCAGGTCTAGTTGCTGCAGGTTTGTATCCAAATCCTGTTCCTATCGCCGACGTTGTTACCACGACCACTCATAAAACGTTACGTGGCCCACGGGGGGGTATGATTTTATGTAAAGCCAACCCAAGCCTCGAGAAGAAGTTTAACTCACTGATTTTTCCCGGTATTCAAGGTGGGCCTTTGATGCATGTTATTGCGGCCAAAGCAGTCGCCTTTAAAGAAGCGACTTTACCTTCTTTTATAGCCTACCAGCGACAGGTTATTGATAACGCAAAAGCGATGGCCGAGGCGTTCATTCAGCGGGGGTTCGGTGTGGTATCTGGGGGGACTGATAATCACATGTTTTTAGTTGATCTGACTGCTAAGGGATTAACCGGTAAACAAGCTGATGAGGTGTTAGGAGCGGTGAATATTACGGTGAACAAAAACACCGTACCTAATGATATCCAGTCGCCATTCGTGACCAGTGGAATACGTGTAGGTACGCCAGCGATAACGTCTAGGGGAATTGGTAGTGAGGACGCGGCAAAGCTTGCTCATTGGATGTGTGACTTGTTAGATAATATAGAAGAGGAGCAGCTTTACAGCGTTGTACGTCAAGATGTTGCTAGGTTAACGGCAAAGTTTCCTGTTTACCCATAGTTGAAAGGAAGTATCGATCCATCCATCGTTAATGTATTGGCTTACCTCCTTTTTAAACCTCCGTAGGAGTTAAGTCATTTCGCCTTTAATTTGCCCTTCTGCCATTATCCTTATCATGACATCCAGAATAATTAAGCAACGTGGTGCATGTAAAATTGGAATTTAGTAATGTGACATGAACGGGTTTGAGTTATTTACGGGAGATAAGTTGAAAAATTACATCGGAATTGCAGAGTGTAGTGTTTTGGCTGTTCCATTAATGACTTTAACTTTTTGAAATTTTTTTTAACACATGCAGTTCAGCCATACTTAATGTGGATAGTATTAATGTGAAAAATTTTGTTTCAGTTATACTTTTTTGAGCAATGCCTTTGCCTTACCCATCCCGCGTAGCCTTTGATGGTGAGTATGCCGCTTAAAGGCGTGCATCATTTGCTCTGATCCAGCAGCATAGTAAAAATGCATTTCGAATTCAGTCGTAAGAACCAACCACTGAGCGGAGTTTAATCCTAGTCGTTCTAAAATAGGGTTAAGGTTCTGTTCGACAAACCCACTTGTATCATCGCGAATAGAGCGACCTGTAGTATCAACTAATGCGCAGTAATCCTGTAAGTCGAAAGCAATTCCTTTTGGTCTACCTTGTTTAGGGCTTCCTGCGAACGGCATGAGATTCTTCGGTTGCGACCAATTGTTTTTTAGAGCCTTTACACGTTTTTCAATACTGGTGTGTGCTGATGTTTCAGGAGTTGATGCCATATTGGCTCGAATTGGATTTAAGTCTACATATGCCATACAGGCCAATACTGCACTTTCATCCAGCAAGGCTTGGGACTTAAAACGACCTTCCCAAAAGCGTCCAGTACAGTCATCTTCTTTGTTGGCTTCTCTGGCTATATATTCGTTTAAATCGCGCATAAACCAACTGATGTCATACAGACGCTTCCGGTACAGCTCAACTGTTTCGTCAAAGCTTATCAACTCACCTTGGCTGAGTTTGTCTCCCTTGGTGTATTTTTGAGTCAGCAAGGTGCCTTTGTGCAATCTATGATAACGAGTCAATACCTCATCAATGGACCACTGCTCAGCTAATGGTTCATCAATACATAAAACGACATGGGTGTGGTTGCTCATCACGGCATAAGCACAAATATCAATTGCGAAGACCGTAGATAAAAATACCAAGCGGTTTTCTACCCATCCCCGGCGGTGGTCGTAACTCTGTCCTGAATACTTATCAACGCCGCAAAGAAAGGATCGACGAACGCAGCGTGAAACACAATGATAGTAAGCGGTATCGATTAAACTAATTTGGCTTTTACGAGACTGAGGCATAACGCACCCATCAAATTAATAATGAAACACTTAATTAGCTTAGTTTAAGGGATGAAAACTAACCATTTTTAATATGGGTGTCATGATAAGAGGGGGTGCAAATATGTATGTATTATTTGCGGAGTAGTAGGCGTTATTTCGTCGGTGCAAAGCGGATTTTGTTCTAACTAAGTTGGCTTTGTTTCATACCTTATTCGTTTTTCACTTTGTCATATCACTGATAGCGATTAAGTACTGCAAGCAGTCTAAATTTAATTGTTATCCGGCACCTATTTAGCGCGGGTAAACCGGTTTAGTTTGTTTTGTGATTTTATTGAAAAATAGCATGAATATTTCAATATTTAACCTTTGGGTGGCGCGCATGACTGTCTTTGCGTGATGGAGCATGAAATCATAATTTTTTGAGAGTGGCGGTTTTTATCATTTATGTTTTCCAGCAGTAGCTTGGTAGCTTCTTTGCCAATGATATAGGGTTCTTGCTTAACCACTGTGATAGGCACTTTGAAGAACTCGGCCATAGGGATATCGTCGAAACCGATCAATGAAATATCATCTGGAATGGTGATATTTTCTTGATTTAAATGGGTCAACAGTTCGGTAGTGATAGCCAAGTGTTGGCTGAAGAATGCTGTGGGCGCTGCGCTCGATTCAATGATGTTTTTCGGGGAGTGTTCAAAACCTGTTTCCCGCTGCCAATACTGAATTAACTGGGGATCTAAGGGAATAGCATGCTGTTCCAGGGCTGCTGCATAACCCAAATACCGCTCATTTCTGGACTTCACATTTTTAAAGTCTTGGGTGACAAAACATATTTTTTTATGTCCTAGTTGAATAAGGTACTCGGTGGCGTCAAAAGCGGCTTGCCGATAGTCTGACAGAATGAGATTTTTTTCACTGCCATCATGCTCTAACTGAAAATGTACAATGGGCATGCCCTTATTTATATATTCGGATATCAGTTTATTGTTCTTTCCTGAGGAGGCGATAATGATGCCGTCTACGCGCAGCTGATATAGGGCTTCTAAGGATTTCGCTTCGATCTCAGGGTCAAAATCTGTGTTGTAAATCAATGCGTTATAGTCGCTAGTTTTGCAATAATCATCTACTCCACGAATAGTATGACTGGTATCGAAACCTGTAATGTCTCTGACTATTACCCCTATGGTCTTAGTCTTATCAGCCTTTAAATTTCTCGCGATAGGATTTGGCACATAATCTAATTCTTTTATCGCGGCTCTAATACGCACCTGAGTTTCTTTCGACATGTAGTCAAATCGGCCGTTAAGATATTGAGATACCGTACTTTTTGATACTGACGCAAGCTTTGCAACATCAATTAATTTTACTTTAATCATGGTTTTGTTCTGCTAATGAAGTAAATAGCGTGATGTTGACATACTGCAAGATTATGCTAATTTGTTCAACTAAACCGGTTTAGTAAAGTCCGTGCGGCTATATCAATAAAAGAGGGCGTCAGTTGAAAATTACCGATATTAAAGTGTTCGTTTGTAGTCCGGGCAGAAATTTTGTCACCGTTAAGGTGGTGACGGATGCCGGTATCTACGGTTTTGGCGATGCAACACTCAATGGCCGTGAAATGGCGGTTGTCGCTTATTTGGAGGAGCATGTTGCTCCGTGCCTTATTGGACGCAACGCCCACGAAATAGAAGATATCTGGCAGTATCTGTATAAAGGGGTTTATTGGCGCAAAGGCGCGGTTAATATGGCTGCCATTGCTGCCATTGATATGGCGCTGTGGGATATCAAAGGCAAAGCAGCAGGAATGCCTGTTTATCAATTGCTTGGTGGCAAAAGCCGAAAAGGTGTAACACTTTACGCCCACGCCAGCGGTGAAACCATAGATGACACCCTAGATAAAGCCGATGAGCATATAAACAATGGTTTTAAAGCGATTCGCCTGCAATGCGCTGTGCCCGGATTAAATGTGACATACGGTGTGTTAGGCGATAAAGCGGACTATTTTGAATTGCAGGGCAGTCGGCCGCTACCACCAGAAGAAGAGTGGTCCACGCAAAAATATTTCAATATGATTGTTAAGCTCTTTCACCAAGCAAGAGAGCGCTTTGGTGATAATGTGCACCTGCTTCACGATGTGCACAGTCGATTAACACCCATTGAGTCTGCTCGCTTAGGCAAGTTATTAGAGCCTTATAATCTCCTCTTTTTAGAAGACGCCTCAATCGCTGAAAACCAAGATAGTTACAAGACAATCCGTCAGCACACAACTACGCCATTAGCTATTGGCGAGACGTACAACACCATTTGGGATTGTAAAGATCTCATCCAAAATCAGCTTATCGATTACATACGTGTGGCAGCGACGCACGCCGGCGGCATCACAGCGCTGCGCCGTATCGCTGACTTTGCCAGTGTGTACAACGTTAAAACCGCTCCCCATGGTGCGCCAGATCTTTCTCCCGTTTGCTTTGCTGCGCACATGCATTTGAATATCTGGGCACCTAACTTTGGTATACAAGAATTTGTTGGCTTTGGGAATGAGCCCTCTAGCCGAATATTCAAACATGGAATTGAGGTTAAAGATGGCATTGCTTATTTGAGTGATGCCCCAGGTTTGGGCATAGAGTTTGATGAAAGCGCAGCAAAAGAATATCCCTATAAACGTTCGTACTTGCCGGTCAGTAGATTGGAAGACGGGACGGTATGGAATTGGTAATTCAGCATTTTTAATTATGAATTTAGTCTTTGAAAAGTAGAGATAAATAACATGAGTAAAAGTATAAAAGTATTGATACAAGGCACCGGTTTTGCCGGTCAAGGGCACGCAGAGGCATTCCGATCTGTAGGTGCAGAAATCGTGGGTATTGTGGGTCGAACAAAAAGCGTTGTGGAACAAGTCGCCAAAGATTTGGCCATCCCATTTGCAGGTACCGATTGGCAGCAAGCATTGATTGAATGCAAACCCGATGTGGTGTCAATTGCCACACCTGGCGGCGCCCATGAAGAAGCGATTGTTCAGGCCATAGAATTTGGTTGCCATGTGTTTAGTGACAAACCGCTGACCGCAACCGGTGAGTCTGCCAAAAAACTGTACGACTTAGCCCTTGAGAAAAACGTGAAAACGGCGTTTGCAGCTAGCTTTAGATATATGCCGGATGTGATCCACGCCAAGCGTATGGTTGCCGCAGGCGCTATTGGCGAGCCCTTAGAAGTTGAGTGTATATCGCATTTTAACTTAGAGCGGGATATTCCCTTTGGTTGGTCGCACCGTAAAGAAGATGGCGGTGGGCGTTTGAATAATAACTTCACGCATAAGTTGTCGATTGTGACGTCTATTATTGGTGAGAAAATATTGTCAGTCATGGGTGAAGTTCGTGATGATCTGGGACGTGCTCCAATTGTCGAAGGCGTGCATAACTTCAAAAAACGCCGTGATTTTATTCCTGATAATCTGAACGATCCGTCACTGAAGTGGGGCGAATCAAATGTTGAATGGTCGTACACTGTGCTGGCGCAGCTTGAAAGCAAATTAGCACAAAAGCCGGTGTCAGTGTTGTTTAAACATGGCGGCTTACATCCACGTTTCAACGAAGACCACATAGTGATCTACGGCAGCAAAGGCGCGATATACATAAAAGGGCATTACGGGAGCGGTCCACTGTATTTTTACGATGCGAATAACAATTGGACAAGACTGCCCGTGCCGGACGACATCGTAAAAAATAATCCTGCAGGAGAAGGGGATACCGAGCGTAATTGGCGCTACCTCATTAGAGAATTAGTAAATGATATTAAGGGCGAAAATGTTGCCCCATATCAAACCTTCAAAGAAGGTAGCCAGTATCAACAACTAATTGATCTTATTCGTAAAAATGATAATTGGGTTGACGTTAGTCATCTGCAATAAAAGGTACGCCCATGTTTTATGAATATCTGGTCATAATTGGTTATTTTATCCTCATTGTGGGCATAGGTTTCGCCTTCAAAGATATGGCAAAAAACTCGACCAGCGACTACTTCAGAGGCGGTGGTCGCATGTTGTGGTGGATGGTCGGATCAACGGCGTTTATGGCGCAGTTCTCGGCTTGGACATTCACTGGCGCTGCGGGTAAGGCATTTACTGACGGTTTTGCCATTAGTTTGGTCTTTTTTGCCAATACCTTCGCCTATTTCTGCGGCTGGGCCTACTTCTCTGCTCGTTTTAGACAGATGCGAGTGGATACACCAACCGAAGGTATCAAGCGGCGTTTTGGTCACCAAAATGAACAGTTCTTCTCATGGGCCTTGATCGTTTTTAGTTTTATTAACGCTGGCGTTTGGTTAAACGCACTGGGTGTGTTTGCCAGTGCTGTTTTTGAAGCCGACATTACCTTAACAATTATTGTGACTGGGCTAACCGTGGTCTTCGTTTCTGTGCTATCTGGGGCATGGGGCGTGGTGGCGTCAGACTTTGTGCAAACCTTGGTTGTGGCGGTTATTTCAATTGCCTGTGCCATTGTTGCTTTGGTGATGGTGGGCGGACCCGTTGAGTTGGTGAATAACTTCCCAACTGATTTCATTATGGGTCCTGACATGAACTATGGGCTCATTTTAGTGGGCACGTTTGTCTTCTTTTTAGCTAAGCAAATGATCACCATTATGAATATGCATGATGCATTTCGCTTTCTGAACGCAAAAGATTCAGACAACGCGCGTAAAGCAGCATTGCTGGCCATGGTGCTGATGGGCGTGGGCAGTATAGTGTGGTTTATTCCGCCGTGGGCGTCAGCCATTTTATATCCTGACGCGGCCGCTGCTTATCCAGAATTAGGCAACAAAGCGGCGGATGCTGTGTACTTGGTCTTCACGCGAAATGCCATGCCCATTGGTACGGTAGGCTTACTTTTGGCGGGACTGTTCGCAGCGACCATGTCATCAATGGACTCCGCGCTGAATAAAAATGCCGGTATTTTTGTCAGAAGCATTTACCAACCACTACTGCTTAAAAAGAACAAAAAAGTCACTGACGAACACTTGTTAACAGTAAGCCGCTATGTGAGTTTTATTAGCGGCATCTTGGTTATTGTGGTGGCCTTGTTCTTTAAGTCGTTGAAGGAGTTAAGCTTATTTGAATTGATGATGAGTGTATCGGTTATGGTTCAAGTACCGTTACTCGTGCCGCTGATTTTTGGTTTGTTTATTAGAAAGACGCCTCAATGGGCCCCTTGGGTTACTGTGATTATTGGCATGTTTGTCTCTTGGTGTACGGCAAATATTTTAACGCCCGAGGTGTTCGCCAATTGGATTGGTCTAGAGCAAGTTCTGACGCGCCGTGAATCAATAGACATGAACTTAATGATCACCATAGGTGCGCACCTAATCATTACCGCAGGATTCTTCTGTTCGACTACCTTTTTCTATCAAGAAGAGCGGGATGAACATAAGCAGGAAACCGACCGTTTCTTTACTGATTTTGAAACGCCTGTTATTGCCGACTTCGAACAAGATGAGTACGACCGGCAGCAGCGGGATAAGTTAGGCTCTATGGTGATATTTATGGGGTCTGGGGTATTTGTCATGATGTTGATACCCAACCCAATGTGGGGACGATTGGTATTTGGATTATGCGCACTGGCTATATTAGCCATGGGCTTTTTACTGAAAAACAGCGCTAAACCCAAATCTAAGTGTCAAACAAGCAATGCCTAGTCTTTTAGGTAAGCGTAATTGTTAGTTATCAAGTCAATTTGAAAGATGGACCAGTGGCATACTGGCTCATCTTTTTTTGTGCGTAAAATAGGTGAATAAACCATATGTTTTTAAAAAACATCGCTTCAAAGATAGTCCCATATATTTCCCGCTCGAACATATCCGCTTCTCTTATGATATTTTGCTGTGCCCTGTTAAGCACAGGTTGCAATTCGCTACCTGAGGTTAAGCAAGTGTCGTTAAGTCATGGAATTGATGTGTCAGCTGGCGGCGCTTTCGCCTACGTGATCAGTATTTCAAACGCTACTTTTTATCTTGAAAAAGAAGGGGGTGGGTTATCCAGTATGCTGGATGCGGACGGGATTGATTGGATAGGATTTAACGATAGCAAAGGCTCAGGTTGGAAGGGCGAGTACCGTGGTTTCCCCAATGCGATACATAAACAAGACGGCAGCTATTTCCACGCTATGAACGCCGGTACAGACCAGTCTGTGTCCCAAATCACAGTTGAAACGCCTCAGCATGTGCAAATCATATTCACCTCTGGCAATGGTCAGTGGCAGGGACAATGGGACTTCTACCCTGAGCGATGTGACTTCACTATGTCGCAAGTCAGTGAGGGCTTCCATTACTGGGTGCAATATGAAGGTGTACCCGGAGGCGAAATGGATGAAAGTGACTTTTGGTTTAATTCAGCCGATACCAAGCGCCATCCTATCAATGAAGGGTTTAGTGGCGATTTACCTAGCCCGGAATGGTATGCCTTTGGTGATGAAAAAGCCCCGCGAATGTTTTATTTATTACATCATGAAGATGACAACCACCCAGATGATTACGCTAGCAGACCCTACATGACCGTTTTAGGTTTTGGTCGTAGCAATAAAGACAAATACCTAAACACAGTACAAACATTTTCCATTGGCTTCGCTGAATCCACCCAGTACAACGTCGTTGAGCAAGTGGTCAAAGACATTATCCGTTAATTAACATGACCCATCTGGTAAAAAGTAGCAAGCTTAAGTCGTTATGCTTACGTAGGAATTTATTCTTAGTGTGGCCATTGGCCTTGAATGTATTGTTAATGCAGTCGATGTTAATTATCGATATTTGCCTCGTTTCTCCATTAAGGGACGTTTCACTCGCGTCGATGGGGATTGCCACGAATTTTACCTGAATCATGGCAGTCATTGAGCGGGCAGGTTTTGTTGTCTATCTGCAAAACGCGTGTTTTTCGGGGATAAAAATACACTTTGCTTTTCATCTTGTATTTATTTTTTTGCGCGCTATTATCGATACCATACTTTGAGGGAATCATGTTCATAAATAGCACCATCAACGACATAAAGAGTAACTTACTCACCTTACCAAATTAAGCCGAGCGTAGTCCTTACGCTCGGCGAATATCCCCTGCTTTTTCATTTATTTTAGTAATCAGTCCGGTTGGAGATATAGCCGTGCTTATGCGTATTTTCAGGATTTGCAAAACCTTAATTTGCCCACCCAACTCTATGCTTCAAGACGCTGGTCACCGCATTCTGTTGGATCCGATTGCATTGTGTTTGTTACTTAATCAATTGGAATTTTCAGACCGTCAGTCATCACGTTTACAGAATCGCGTGCGCATTGGTAGCACTGTGGTGCTGCGTAACGTGGCGACCAAAGAGCGCTTGATATTACATATCGTAAAAGATCAAAAAGCTTGCCCTGAGCAGGGCATCGTGTCGTTCACTTCAATAATAGGTTCGACCTTAATTGGGCTGCGTAGAGGGGACGTGGCTAGGGTTAATACTGCTCAGGGAGAGCTTAAATTTAAGCTGCTCAAAGTTAATTACAGCGCAACGAATTTGTCGCAATAGTTTTATAACACTCACGTGATAAATGGAGGGTCAGACCTTGGAGTAATCAATCTTTGAAAAGGTATTAATGCAGGTAAACGTATTGAATTTTTTTAGAGGAAAATAAGCTCATGAGTACAGATAAAGACAAAAAAAAGCCGCAAAGTACGTTAAAAGAAAAGCGTCGTAAGCGCAAAGATAAGCAAAAGTAGCCAGTTAATGTGAGGGGCTCAATAGAGCCCCTTTTTTTTATACACAAACGCGAGGAAGAGATTATGGAAACACAACCAGACATCATTATTTCAACCGCTGATCTAGCCGAATTAGAGTTTCAACTTGAGCGTTCCAAATTACCTAATGACGTTATACGCGCAATTGAGAATGAGCTAGACCGAGCGACAATTGTTGCCTGTAAGGACTTACCTGAAAACGTCGTCGCGATTGGTAGCCAGGTAACATTTAAAATATTGGATACCCAGCGAACGTTTACTAAAACCTTATGTTTGCCAGCCGACACCATCAAATTCGAAGACAGTATTTCGGTGTTTGCTCCCATTGGGTCGGCGTTAATTGGCTTGAGCACGGGGCAGAGCATTAAATGGCAGACTCAGCGCGGTCAGCAGTCTGTAGAAATCATCGATGTGAGCAGTAATAAACGCTAATCACACTGACGTAAGCGATAAAAAATAGGGTAGTAATTGATGACATATATTCAAAAGACAATAGCGGATTTAAAGTGCAGTAGTCCGGCGCAGACCGAGTTTTATCAAGCCGTTGAAGAAGTACTGAGTTCACTCGAGCCGCTATTAGAAACGAACAGTCGCTACCAACAACAAGCGATCATTCAGCGTATTGTTGAGCCCGAGCGGCAGATTATGTTTCGTGTTCCTTGGGTCGACGATAATGGAAATATCCAAGTCAATAAAGGTTATCGGGTTGAGTTTAACTCAGCTCTTGGTCCGTACAAAGGCGGCTTGAGGTTTCACCCTTCAGTAAACGCGGGGATCGTGAAATTTCTTGGTTTTGAGCAAATCTTTAAAAATGCGTTAACCGGGCTACCGATTGGCGGTGGGAAGGGCGGGGCCAACTTCAATCCTAAAGGTCGCTCTGACAGCGAAATAATGCGTTTTTGTCAATCATTTATGAGCGAGTTGTATCGACATATAGGGCCAAACTGTGATGTTCCCGCTGGCGATATCGGTGTCGGAGCCCGGGAAATTGGTTATATGTTTGGCCAATACAAGCGTCTAACCGGTCGTTACGAAGGGGTTTTAACGGGTAAGAGTTTACTGTGGGGCGGCTCGTTAGTACGTAAAGAAGCAACTGGCTATGGCACGGTCTATTTTGCTGAATATATGCTTGATGAAAGAGGCGATAACTTGCAAGGCAAACGTTGTCTGGTATCAGGTGCGGGCAATGTAGCGATATACGCTATGGAAAAACTCTATCAATTGGGCGCCACACCCATTAGTTGCAGCGACTCAGCAGGTACGCTTTATCATGAAGGTGGCATTGACCTTCGTTTGATCAAACGTCTTAAAGAAGAGCAGCGCTGTGGCTTAGATGAATATCTTGATATCTATCCTGATGCGATACATACCCCAGTTGCAGATTATCCCAAAGACGGCCATGCAGTATGGCGTTATGTAGCAGATGCGGCTTTCCCTTGTGCAACTCAAAACGAACTGACGCTGGGTGATGCTCAGGCGTTGTTAGCTAACGGGTGTCAATTGGTCAGCGAAGGAGCAAACATGCCCACTACCCATGAAGCCGTTGATGCATTTTTGGCCGCAGGTATTGCCTATGGTCCGGGCAAGGCGGCCAATGCTGGTGGCGTGGCGACCAGCCAACTGGAAATGGCGCAAAATGCGAGTATGCAAACCTGGACGTTTGAGCAAGTCGATCTGCGCCTTAAGCAGATCATGAAAAACATCTTCATCAGTGCTAGTGATACCGCTAAAGAGTTTGGCCAAGATGGTAATCTAGTCTTAGGCGCTAATATCGCGGGCTTTCGCCGGGTAGCCGATGCAATGATCGAGCAAGGCGTGGTGTAACCGTTCTGGGATAGGCTATATCAATTTGGTTGACATTATCAACTAAATTGATAGTCTTAGCGTTTACATATTCAAATTAATTTGTTTGGTGAACGTTATGCACAACACAGTAAAAAAAGTCTTGCTCGTCATTACTATGGTCACCCTATTGGGTGGCTTATTTACTGGGATTTTGACCTATTCGAACATTGGCTTAAGCGATACGTTCGTTCGCCAATGGGCTTGGTCGTTTGTGCAGGCTGTGTGTGTACTTTTCCCCCTTGGCGTAGGGGTGATGTGGGTCATGAATAAGTTAGTGGCTGCATTTTTTACTGGCTTTTCTACATTAAACAAAAATCTGATATTTGGTCTGGGAATGGCAATCATAATGGAAGCCATTATGGCGCTAAGCACCACTTACAGTAATATAGGGATTGGGGATATGCAGCGCTTCGGTAACGCGTTTTTAGCCAGCTATTTAATGGTATTGCCCGTTGCTTTGGTCCTCTCGCCTTTGATGACATTATTGGTCAAACCTAAATTAGATGCGTTTCTGGCCAGCTGATAACAACATTGTTGTTAGCGAATTTTTATTCTCCCTAATGAATGTTTATACCTATTGTGTTCGAAGTCATTTGTATTCCTGAGTGTAAATGATCATTAGACTTGATGACGGCGGCGAAAATCCCGCGCTGAAATACCTGTTTGCTGATTGAAAAAACGTGAAAAATAGGCTGGATCCTGAAAGCCAAGTTCGTACGCGATGACATTGATCGGCTTGATGGTGTAAACCAAGTTACGTTTTGCTTCAATTAGTAACCGTTGTTGGATAATTTTGGACGGCGTCTGGTCTGTCATTTTCTTACAAAGTGCATAAAGCTTACTTTCCGTCATGCCGATTTGACTAGCGTAGTCGCTCACTGACCAATGTTCGATATAATGATGTTCGATGAGTTGACGAAACTGCTCAAATGTTTCGTTCTTCTTCATATGTTTATGATTTCTATCCGCGCTCGCCAAAGCGCTAGTGGCTCTTCCAAGATGTACCAGAAGTGCATTTACTTTTGCGCACCTGATAGTAACGGTTGATAACACTTATCAACCGTTAAATATGCGTCAACCTATTAAGCTTATAGTCCTGCTTTCTTTTCCAATAATTTGGCAACGGTAAAATAGTAATTTCTACCGGTGCCATTGAGTAAATCCTTTGCCAGTAAGCGCATCGATTTTGCTTTGAGTAACATGGCGGCTTTATTCGAATCATCCATTGCCAATAAGTAGTCACATAACTGCGCTGTCCATTGGGGGTTGTCGTTCAAAGCGCTTTGCGCTTGTTTCATGAGTTCGTCTGCGCCACCGGCTAAAGCCGCGATTTTTTGTGCTTCTTCTTTATCACTCAACGGAAATAGATTGGATGGGTTGCCGTCATACCAGCCTAAATAGCCATTAAAGATAGAGCGAATGGCCCATTCTGGGTGGCCGTAATAGGGCTGCAAGTAATCTAATTTTTGGAATTTTTCGGGTAACTTTACATATTCCACAAGTTGATTCGGGGTCATGCCTTTATTCATGCCTTCAATAGTTTTATCGAATAAAAATTGAATAGCATCCCGATAATTGGTCAGTACATCGATGACTTCGGCTTGACCGCTAATAGGACGAGTATGCCCACCGACCAAATAAGTCGGCTTATATTTCACCATGTTGTGGACCGACTTCGCCCATAAACGCACATCTCGATACGCAGCACCACGGATTGGGTAAAGATTAGGCCAAGATTTGTAAAAATTGTCGCCAGCAAACAAGGTTTGTGTTTGTGGATACCAAATGAACATCTCATCATCGGTTTCTCCAGGTGCAGCAACAAGTGACAATTCCAGACCGGCTACCTTCAATACGTGGATCTGGGTATTAAACGTATTGGTTATCTTTACTTTTGTGTCAGCACCAAAGGCGTCGCCACCTTTTGACGGCCAGTATGCTTTGGCTATACCGTTGTTGATGCGCTCGTCGGGTGATAATAAGAATCCCCCTTGTGCTGCACCGCGCTTACGTTGAATCGTTAACCCTGCGTCGTTGGCAAAATTTCCTTCGTGTCCAAATCCTTCACGTGCCCATACTTGTACGTCATCATTATCTTTAAAAGCAATGGCGCCCGTAGTGTGATCGCCATGACCATGGGTAAATATAATGGCTTTCACCGGTTTAGGGGTAATCGTTGCGAACAATTGCCGTACTTTTTTGCTTTCTTCAGGGCTAATACCGGTATCAATAATCACAATTCCATCATCGCCGATGATCATGCTGATAGGCGAAACGCCGTAGCCTACCGCGGTATAAACCTGCTCGTTTACTTTGATCAGTTCCTGATTAAATTCAGCACTTCGCGCTGCTAATTGTTTACTGGCAGGGCTTGGCGTTTCGGCAAGCACAGGCAGGCTTAAACTCAATGACAGTGAAATGGCCAGCGCTTTACTTATCTGGGAAAGTGAATTTTTTGTATAAGTAGACATGTGAATACCCCTCTCTATCAAACTGTAGAAAAAAACGGCAAGTTGTCATCACCGTTATTTGTGTATTAAGTACAGTAAAAAAGCCTCAAAATATGGGTTCTAAGCATGCAGACGTAAGCCCAGAAGCCATAGACTTATAACTATCTTCCGTTAACTCTACTTACTTTGAAAGGCCAATCAAAATGGGAAAGTATATACTGTGGATGAATAACAATTGTCGCGACCATCATGAATGAATATTAGCGCGTTGGAAGTGTATTTTTATAAGGTGCCATGTTTACTAACGGCGATCTCTATGCCCTCATTTTGCAATTCATCCTTACTCTACAGGACAGAAAAACCTCTGAAACTTGGGCTGATTAAAGTAAGCAATTTTATTGAGCGTCGGTTATTGCGTAAATTCGATTTGAAAAATGCCCAAAGCGGCATTATCAAATTCTGCAGGCGTAATAAGGGTTACGCTTAATAAGCCTTTTATTGGTAGTTCCCTGTTCAAATTATACCTTTCAATTACAGGCTATGGTTGTTTTTATACTCGGCGGGGATTATGGTGAATGCTTGGTAACACCCGTCTGGCAGTGAAAAATGTCTTATGGTTAGTTAGGGGGAAGTGTGATTTATTATCCTTGATTACTGGCTAAGCTAAATAGTCTCTGCCTATCTTATTCAGCCTCCGGAAGGTAAAAATATGAATGACATAACGATTCAACGAATGCGTCTCACTATTGTGCTTTTGCTACTATCTTTCAACACTTATGCCCTACCGATTGTTTCAAGCGATTTCGACGGCTTGTCATTAGGGGCTAAAATAGCGGGTCCTGTGGGTCCTGAAGTCGAAACATCGTTAGTCAACTCTGCCGGCCAGGCGATAGGTGATCTCGCCAGCAGTGTCAGTTGCCCCCCTGGCGCTGCGGTATGCTCGCCTGGAGATAACGCTCTCGGTACGATTTACACCTATGTTCATGAAGTTATCCCTGGTATCGATTTGTTAAATGATGGGCCTTTTCCAAATCCTGATGAGGTTATTCCCTTTGACAACATAAGTGATTTTAGCTTGGGCTTTTCTGCCAGTGGATTCAACGGTGTTGCAGGCTACAGTTTCACTGAGGCGGCTACTGCACAGGTTAATTTTGATGTAGAGATATCTGATACGGGTATATTGCGCTGGGTAACAGATTCTAGCAACTGGGGCTCAAACGAAAAAATCACCTTTTTCTGGCAAACAACCCAAGCGCCCGTGGGGACTGGTGGTTCCTATGGTATTGCTAATGCGCAAGACTCTGGTTTTGGAGCTGGGCCCCTGCCGATGGCGATAGAGGTCGCGGAGCCTAATGTGTTGGGCAGTTTAGTTGCCAGCTTGTTCATTGTATTTGCCTTCAGGGTTCGTGATAAACAACACATTCACAGTAAGGCGCTGGCATCATAGGTTATGGCCTAATAATCGTATGTGCTGGGGCTGATACCCAGCACTTGCTCCCTAAGGTGAATGTCGCACGGGTATAACCAGCGTTATCAAATAACCAATAAATCCATAAACTCATTAACCGCTAACTTCTCTAATTTTGCTTTGTTATTACAGAGGCTTACGATTGTCATTGCATGTTTATTAGGAAAACGAGTTTTAACATTGCGCGCAAATTTGGCTTGCAGTGATGGGATCCCTTCATCTCTACGAAATTTATGCCCGAGTGGATATTCCACTTCGACCTTTTCAGTACTGCTACCGTCGTTAAAAAAGATTTGAACTGCATTGGCAATGCTACGCTTGTTAGGATCGAGATATTCCTGCGAATATCGTTTGTCTTCAGTAACGCGCATTTTTTCTCTTAGGGTATCAATACGTTTATCAGAAGCGACGTCATCTTCATAGTGATCGGCATTTAACTCGCCAAACAGCAATCCTATGGCCACCATATATTGCAAACAGTGATCGCGATCAGC
Source organism: Paraglaciecola polaris LMG 21857 (assembly GCF_000315055.1). Lineage (GTDB taxonomy): Bacteria > Pseudomonadota > Gammaproteobacteria > Enterobacterales > Alteromonadaceae > Paraglaciecola > Paraglaciecola polaris. The sequence goes on from NZ_BAER01000005.1 coordinate 30,180, forward strand.
GGGATTATGCAACACACCTTGTTTGCTGATAATACGAATGGCGGATTCGTGTGTTGTTAATTCAATGCGTTCAATGTCGACTAAGCGATTAATCGCTTGTGTATGCAGTTTAACGGCACACTCTACTGCGGTCTGAGCATGAAACTCTGCCGGAAAGGAAATTTTAAACAACACGTTATCCATGACATATTCGCCATAGGGCCGTTGCAACGTAAATGCTTTGCTGGTGAACAATACCTCATAAAACCCCCAGGTTTTTGCGCTTAATACACTTGGATAACCCATTTCACCAGACATAGTGATCATCGCTAATCGCACCGCACGACTAGTGGCATCGCCGGCTGCCCATGACTTTCGCGAACCCGCGTTAGGCGTATGCCGATAAGTTCGCAAACTTTGCCCATCGACTAAAGCTTGGGAAAGCGCATCCATAATATCTTCATATGTTCCGCCTAACATTTGGGTCACTACCGCGGTCGAAGCAATTTTAACTAAAATGACGTGATCCAAGCCTACTCGGTTGAAACTGTTGTCTAGGGCCAGTACTCCTTGGATTTCATGGGCTTTGATCATAGCGGTCAGCACGTCTTTCATGCTTAATGGATTATAACCGTTTGCTATTCGTTGACGGGAAACATAATCCGCTACCGCTAAAATGCCTCCCATATTGTCAGAGGGATGGCCCCATTCGGCGGCTAACCAAGTATCATTAAAATCTAACCATCGAATGATACAACCTATATCAAACGCAGCTTTTATGGGATCCATCACAAATTGCGTGCCGGGAACGCGAGCCCCATTAGGCACTATGGTTCCGGGCACTATGGGCCCTAAATGTTTAGCGCATTCCGGGTATTTCAGTGCCAAAAAACCGCACCCCAGTGTATCCATTAAGCAGTAGCGGGCGGTGTCATACAGGTGGTCATTTTCAATCACGTAATCTGTTACGTAAAGGGCAATATCTTTGATAGGGCGGTCGTAGTCGGGCTTTATATTTGATTCAACATTGGCATTCATGCGTGACTCCAAATAATTCTTGATGACTTAAGGATTAGCTTCTTCATTAACCTAACATCAATGAAGTGAAGTGCCTATACGTGTCAATATTTAACCTAGATGTCGTGGTATTCTGCAGCGCGAAGCAGAGCATAATGGCTATCGCCTAGGGCTATCCATCTCTGCCTGAACAAACACGACCAAAAGCGAGGAGGACAAGCCCTCGCAAAGACTCGTCAAAAATCAAGCAGGTTCGGGCAATAATGCGCCCTCGTCATCTTCAATATTGTCATCATCTGTAAGCAAGCTGGAATACACACCGTTCATGGCGAGTAAGTCTTCGTGCCTGCCTTGTTCCACAATCTTACCTTGGTTTAGCACCAATATTTGATCGGAATGACGAATGGTGCTCAGGCGGTGCGCAATGGCGATAACGGTCTTTTCTGCAAACAGGCGAGCAATGGCTTTTTGGATCAGATTTTCGGTAATGGAATCCACTGAGCTAGTGGCCTCGTCCAACATCATAACTTGGCCACCTTGGGCCACGGCCCGAGCAAACGAGATAAGCTGAGCTTGGCCTGCTGACATATTACTGCCACTCTTTTTCAGCTCGAACTGATACTGACCCGGTAAACCTAAAATGAAGTCATGGGCATAGACATATTGTGCGGCGTCGACCACGGCTTCGTCGCTGATTTGTGCGGCGCCAAGGGAAATATTAAAATGGATGTTTTCCTCAAACAGAAACACGTCCTGCTGCATCAGGGAGAATAAATGAAGCATTGACGCTTTAGGAATACTCGACAGCTCAATGCCGTTGAGCAAAATGCTGCCTTCGTAATCCATGTAGGCTTTATTCATGATGCGTATGATTGTCGACTTGCCGGAGCCTGTTGTGCCAACTAACGCTAATTGCTCGCCCTTGTTTAGCGTAAACGACACATCATGCAAAATATAGGGACCTGTGTTGTTGTAACGAAAACGTACATTTTTGAATTCGAGCGAGTCGAAGTTAGCAAGTTTGTCTTTCAGGGATTCAGCGGGTAAAAGCGTTTTACCTTCTTCTTCGAGTTCTTGCACAAAAAGCTCTTCTATGTGCTCAAAGGCAGCAAAAGAACGCTGAATGGCGGCGATCTGTGAGGTGAAATCGCGTAGTGGCACAAACACTTTTTCCAAGGTGTTAATGAAGGCGATAAGTACCCCAAGGCTCACTGCGCCCGCTAAAACTTTACCTGATCCATACCAAATAATTAGTCCAATGGTGATGGTTGTGATGCCCGAGATGACCGAAAACAGAGTGGCATCGTATTTATTGGTTTTTAATTGTGCCCGCAGAAAATCTTCTGTGTAACCGTGATACTTGGCTTCTACTTCTTCTTCGGCACCATACAGTTGCACGGTTTTCACCCCGAGCAAACATTCTTGTAAAAAGCCGGTGCCTTTAGCTAAAGACGAGCGGGTAATGGCAAACATTTCACGCAGGCGATTACGCACATACTGGGTCAGCATTAACACCGGAGGAAACACCAGTAAGACTAACAAGGCTAATTGCCAGTTAATGAAAAACATAAAGATCAATACTGCCAAGGTGTTAATAGAGTCTTTGAGCAAACTCAATACGCCCAGTACGAAGGATTCACCTATGGCTTCAAGGTCACTGGTTAGGCGCGATAGGGTGACCCCAGTGGGAGTTTTGTCAAAATAGGTTCGGGGCAGTTTCAAAATACGTGCAAACAGGGCCATACGTATATCGAAAACGGCTTTCTGTCCGGTCTTACGCAAGCAATAAGTGTAAACGGCATCGGCAATATAATTGACAATTAAGACCACGAGCATGACGGCAATCAGGGTCATCAAGCCAGTGTATTTCCCCGGCGTGAGGTGTTTGTCAATCACTTGAATAACCAGCCAAGGAAACAACAAGTTGGCGGCTACTGATATGGGCATCATCAACAACCCAATCACAGCGGTCTTTTTGTAACGCGAAGCGAAGTGATAAAAATGCTTGAGGTAGGCGAGATCCAAAGATTTAATCATGCGCTGGCCTCTGACTCATGTTGCTGTAATTCCCAGGTTTGACGGTAATAGCTTGACGATTCAAGCAGTTCGGCGTGGGTGCCACGGGCGATGATTTCCCCTTGTTCTAATACCAGAATTTTATCCATGTATTCCAGCGCGCTGACTCGGTGAGATACCACCAATAAACTTTGCTCCTGAATGCGATTGAATACACCTTTTAGAATGGTTCGCTCGGTTTCGTAATCCACCGCTGATAATACGTTGTCCATAATAATGAGGTCACTGGGTGTCAACAGCGCCCGGGCAATACTCAGTCGTTGTTTTTGACCTCCGGATAACATGATACCTTTTTCACCTACCAGCGTTTGATCCCGAGCGCCAAAACGCTGTACATCTTCTTGTAGCTGACTAAGTTCAAGGACTTGGGCTACGTCGAGTTCATCGACGTCTTGGTTTTTTCGTTTGGCGCCAAACTTAACATTTTCAGAAATTGTAGCGGAAAACAAAAAAGGGTCTTGGGTTATAGTGCGAACATAGCTGCGCCAATCCTGACGCGATACTTGAGTAATATCTTTGTCCCCCCAAAAAATCTGCCCAGGGTCGAGAGACAAATGATGATTCAAACAATTCACCAAGGTACTTTTACCCGCACCTATGCTGCCTAAAACGCCAACTTTTTCCCCTGGTTCAATGGAGAAACTGAGATCTTTGAGCACCATCTGCGATTGCTTGTCTTTGGCGTTTGGATAGCCGTAACTGAGATTTTGTACCGAGAGCGTTGAGCGGCGCAAAGCGGATTTTTCATTGTCGTCCATTCTCAACATATCTGTGCTTGGCACGGCGTTATTGAGAATATTCTGCACACTGTCAATGCTTATCATGCCCATTTGATACACAGTGACAATTCGTCCTAAGTGCATCAATGGAAGTGCCAAAAGAACCGAGTAAGACAAAAAGGCGGTAATTTCGCCAATTGTCAGCTTGGCCTGTAAAAGGTAATAACCACCCAATCCCAAAATCAGTACCTTCATGAAATGGTTGGCATAATCTAGAATCGGCATGTAGATGGTTTGAATTTTGGCTATTTGCATGGTGCAATCGTAGAGTCGGCGATTGACCTTATTCACTTCATTTGTGACCCAGTCACCCATTTGTTGATTTTTAATTAAATCGATGCCTGATAAGTAGTTCATCAATTGCTCGGACAAATCTTGCAAACGGTTTAAACGCTCAGCATGCAAGGCACGTAATTTTCTAAAACCAATGCGGAAAATAATAGCGGCAATGGCAATGGGGATCACTGAGTACAGAGTTAATTCCGGTGATATTTTCCACATCCAAATCGGTGTAAGCGACAGGGCAAACAAAATATTAAACAGCTGTAAAAATCCAATTCCATAAAACAGACGAATACCATTGAGGTCGTTATTAATAATGGATATCAGTTTACCGGAAGCAAATTTATCGTGAAAAGTTGAAGGCAGCCGGTTCAAACGATGAAAAACATCATTCTTTAATGCCGCTTCCGTAATTCGCCCGGGGTTTAATGCGTACATGCGGGAAAGTATACGGACAACCACCATGACCACGGATAACGCAATTACCCACTCTACGTTTTCAACCAATCCCGCTTTGGACTCAAGCGTTGACTGATTCAGTAAATCAACCGCCAGTTGGATGTAGCGCGGAATTTCCACTTGCAAGTAATTCACGATAAAAATACACACAATCGCCAACAAATAAGAAAATTTGTTTAACAGTAAATAGTGCATGATAAATTTCGATTTAGTCATCGCGCTGAAAGCCTTTATTACAAATAGATGGATGCTGAACAAGACAAGCGTCAATAATTAGCTGTCTTGGGTCTCCTATTTCACTCAGTTGTTCGAGTAGCCATGCAGGTAGTCGAATGGGCTGGGTTTTGACGCCGGGTTTACGACCACAACCACTGCGTTTACCGCCGTGATCACAGCATTCTTTTTTGGGCTTATGGGGCATTTTGACTCGCGTTGAGAGGGGGAGTAGGTAAATAGCTTGATAAGTGTGCGCTTTTCAAGTGAATTTTACTAGCGACTATTTGTAACAACGATCTCATAACGGACAACAACAATGGGTCCCATGTCGCATTTTGGGGATTCGGCTTAGCTATATTGTTGCTAGTTTTAGCGTATTTAAAGTGGGGGAGTAACGAAAGGATAAGCCGCAACAACAAGCTCACTTCCCCTATGGATGCAAGCGTTTCTACTTAACTTTGGGGTGAATGGTGAATGGCGAATGGCGAATGAAAAAGGGGCAAAGTGCATCAGAATGATGTTCACTTGTGCCCCTTCACTGGTATATGGCGCGCTTTTTAGTGTTGATGCCCACCTTCGCCATGAACATGACCATGGGCAAGTTCTTCTTCAGTGGCTTCTCTAACCTCAATCACCGAGCCTGAAAAAGTAAGCGTTTTTCCTGCCAGTGGGTGATTGGGATCGACTGTGATGTCATCACCTTCAATGCCTGCAACTCGCAATTGAACGGGGCCATTTTGGCCTTCCGCGCTAAAAACCATACCTTTTTCGATGCTCTCAACACCTTTAAAGGCTTCACGAGGCACAACTTGTAATATTTCTTCGTTGTATTCACCGTAACCATCTTCCGGTCCTACGGTGACTTTAAATTCATCGCCAGGGGCTTTGCCCACAAGGGCGTTTTCCAAACCGGGAATAATATTTTTTTGGCCGTGTAAATACACCAATGGTGCAGCATTTTCTGAGCTGTCTATAAGCTCGCCTTCAGCGTCTTTCACTGTGTAGTTTAGTGATACCACTTTTTGATCTGCAATCATTTTTTGTCCTTCTATCTGTCATCGTTTAATCATGTTGTGAGGTGGGGGAGTAAAACTCAGGTTACACAAGCACCATCACATTCTTAATGTTCTAGCATAAGACTTGGAGGCCTTTTTACTCAAATCAAGGGTGCGTAATAAAACTTGCCGACTATGGGTTTTAGCTGGCGATCGCTAGTTAGGAGCATGCACCTGGGTACAATCCTGATAAGCTAGGCCTTCGGATCACACGATGAAGGCCTAAGCTTGCAATCCAATGCTGACTATAGAAGCTTATTTTTAAACGACATTCCGATGATGGATGTCAGAGCGCCGATTGAATTTAACAAAGGTGCTTTTCCGTATGCTGTAAATCACCCGCTGATGAACGATAGTGAGCGTGCAGCCGTGGGCACCTGTTACAAGAAACAAGGCCATGAGGCGGCTTTGGCGTTAGGTCACAGCTTGGTAAAGGGCGCCGTGAAAGAGCAGCGCATTCACGCGTGGCAGTCATTTCATACACAAAACCCCAATGGGCTTTTGTATTGCTTTCGTGGTGGCCTTCGGTCCCGAGTGACCCAAAGGTGGCTAGCGGAAGCGGGCATAGATATGTCGTTTGTCGAAGGGGGCTACAAGGCGATGCGGCGGTTTTTGCTGGCGCAACTGCATGCACGAATCGCTCAAGGAAACATACTGCTGCTTTCAGGTGCCACGGGTACAGGCAAAACGGACGTTATTCATGATTGGCCCCAGTCAATCGATTTTGAAGGCTTAGCCAATCATCGTGGCAGCGCATTTGGTAGTACTGGCAGTAAACAGCCAAGCCAAATTGATTTTGAAAATGCATGGTCGATAAACTGGCTAAAACACACCAGCCTTGGCAATGCCCCGATCTTATTTGAAGATGAATCACGTATGATTGGCCGCATCGCGTTGTTGCCTGAGTATTTAGCGCTGAGCAAGCAGGCACAGTTCGTATTATTGAAAGCTCCGTTACAGGAGCGTATCGAGCGAATTCGTAACGATTATTTCGTAGATGCTTATCAATCACGGCTTAGTCAAGGTGACGAAGCGGCCATTGCGTTCCTTGATGATTTTATCCGGGGCGCTTTGACGCGTATAAAAACTCGCCTAGGGGGGGATCGTTATAAAAAGCTCACCACGTTACTTGATCACGCGGTAACACAACTGATAAATCAGGGCAGTTGGAGTAAGTTTGACGATATCATTGCCGTGCTGCTGAGTGATTATTACGACCCGATGTACGCGTATCAATTGACCGCAAAAGCCGAGCACAAAGTATTTGAAGGTAGCCATCAAGAGATCCTTGATTGGTTAACGCAGTGCACACCAGCTTAAAGCAATGAAGTGTGCCCTGTGTCGTCATTCTCTTTCTTTGCCGCTTTTACGGGCAGTTGAGTCACCACTTTGGGTACTCATATTTTTATTGAATAGGGACGTGGGTTTGTTCGGTCTAATGCCTTGATTGACAACATTTTATATAGAAAATTAGGCTCATTCCTATTGGCATTTTTTGGTCGGTTACAAAATCGGTTTTCATACTTTAATAAGGCAAGCTTCTTGAACGAACGAGATTTGGTATTTATTGGCGGCGGTCATACCCATGCATTGGTGCTCAGAATGTTGGCCATGAAACCCATTCCTAACGTACGACTCACGCTCATTTCAGACACTCGTCTTACGCCATACTCAGGCATGCTACCGGGTTTTATTAGTGGGCATTATTCTCAAGCACAAACCCATATTGATCTGAATAAGCTCGCTCAAGCTGGGCATATCCGTTTTATTCATGGCCGTGTTACGGGCCTTGATGTTGAACGTAAGCGTATTCAAGTACATAACCATCCTGATATTGAATACGACAAGGTTTCAGTTAATGTTGGTTCGACGCCTAACCTGACTCTGCCCGGCGCCAAAGAATTTGCGGTTGGGGTGAAACCGGTAAGTCAGCTGACGGCCACATGGGCGCATCTACTGGCCCATGACTACCAAGGTAAGACGCCCCACTGGGCGATTGTGGGAGCTGGTGCCGCGGGTGTTGAAATTGCGTTGGCGATTGCGCATCGTTTTGCAAAGCAACAAAAACCGATTCAATTGTCTTTAGTTCAGTCAGGCTCAGCTTTGCTGGCAGGTTATCAAAGGGGAGTACAAAATCGTGTCCGTAAAGCGCTGAAGTACTTCAACGTGACCTTGGTGAATAATTTTCGTGTAGTTAAAGTAGAGCAACATCAATTAGTTGCGGACGATAATCAAACGCTTGCCATTGATAAGTCGATTTGGTGCACCCCAGCGACGGCACCTACATGGCCTAAAGAAGCCGGGCTGGCAACGGATGAACAGGGATTCATTGCAGTAAACGCCTATCTGCAAAGCACCTCCCATACTGATGTTTTTGCTGCCGGCGATGTGGCGAGCATGACGTTCTCGCCGCGCCCTAAAGCGGGCGTTTATGCAGTGCGCTCAGCCCCTTTTTTAACCAAGAATTTACGGGCGGCTTTTGGTCTCAGCAACTTCACGCCCACGAAATTGCAAACAACTTTTTTATCACTCATTTCCCTTGGCAATCGCACGGCGGCCGGGCAAAAAATGGGCATTAGTTTTTCTGGTGGATGGGTATGGCGCTGGAAAAACCACATCGATTTAACCTTTATGAATTTGTTTCAAAAACATTTACCGACAATGGACAGCCACATGAATGAACCCATGCATTGCGCTGGCTGTGGCAGCAAACTGGGTCCCCAATTGTTGCAAGATTCGCTACAAGCATTACCCATTTATAAACAAGCAAACTTGGCCATTAATTTGGCTAAAACTGAAGATGCAGCGGTTGCTATTTACCGCAAAGAACATAGTGTATATCAGAGCATTGATGGCTTTCGTGCATTTACCGACGATCTTTACCGTCTTGGTATTGTGACGACTCATCATGGGATTAATGATTTGTACGCCATGGGCATTCAGCCGACTAGCGCCCAAGTCTGGGCCAATATCTGCTTTGCTCATCCCCGTTTGAGCAAACGAGATTTTCAGCAGCTGATGAGCGGTATAACAGAGTCTCTGATTCATCATGAAACGACGCTGGTGGGTGGCCACAGCACGCAAGGCAATGAAACCCATATAGGCATAGTGGTAAATGGAGAGCAGAGTAACGTTTGGTCCAAGAACAATCTTAAACCCGGTGATTGCTTGTTACTTAATCGGCCCCTGGGCTCAGGTGTTATTCTCGCAGCCGACATGCAAGGCAAAGCAGATGCGGAAATAGTTGACCAACTTTGGACACATCTATTGACGTCTAACCGTGCCTTTTTTAAGGCACTGCGCGCTTTGCATGTTGACGGTGCAACCGACGTTAGTGGTTTTGGGTTAGTGGGCCACTGCTTGGAAATGGTTGAAGGCTCAGATTTACAAATAAACATCGATAGCCGCAAAGTGCCTATTTTAGCTGGTGCGCTAGAGCTGTCGCATGCGGGTATTGGTTCAAGTTTGTTACCTCAGTTATTGCCACTAAAAAGCCGCTGTAATATAAGCAAAGAAGCATACAGCCAAGTTATTGATTTGCTCTTTGACCCACAAACTAACGGCGGCTTGCTGGTATCGGTATCACCCGAGGTGGCAACACAGCTGTTGAAAATAGACGGCGTTGTCAAGATTGGCGAGGTGACAGCCCGTATGCTTGCCAGCGAAAAGGAAGTCGCTATTCATTAACTAAAAGGCGCAAAAACAGGTAAGGTAACTTTCCTTCTTACTTGGCCTGCCTACTATGTTGTGTGACTATTTGTAATATTATGAGTAGGGTGTCATTTTTCGCTAAAAGTAAATTTAGAAAGTAGTGTATTTTGAATAAACTGATGATTGAGCTTGGCGTTTAATTTCATGATAGCAAGCTCTTCTCGAAATACATTGATACGCGCGGTCATCGCTTTTAGCTCGGCCTGGAACGCGTCTACTTCCCGAGTATTAAGCATAAAAAAGTCGCTTGAACCGAATTCGAACTGCCGCTGTTCTTGCTCAAAAAGCTTACGAGATAGCACTACCTGTTTTTTCTGCATGTCATGCAATCGCTTGGCGTAGGTGAGATTAATGAGGCGCTCTTTTAATTTGGCATCAATAGACCCTTGTAAGGCATTGGTTTTCTGCTCTAGAGCATTAATCTCGAACTGTGTTCTGCTCTTTTTGGCTTTTGCTTGCGAGCGTTCAAAAGGCACTGAAAAATATAACCCTATTTTAGCTTCAGTGTCTTGCAGTGACGTGGGGCCTGACCCTATGTCCCTTGCGAGTTTAGCTTCTACATCTAGCTTGGGTAAAAGCGCAACTTTAGCTAGGCGCATTTTTTGTTTTAACTCCTGCATTTCATAGGCTTTAGCCGCTAAAGCTGGATGGCTTGTTGATACGCCTCCGTGGATGACACTCTTGAAAGCATTTGGCCATACCATGCCTGTTGTACTGTCTGTTGTATTGTGTGATGGGGCGTTCTGGATATCATCAACTGAGGCATTGCTATGCATGTAGTAACGCAGTTTCTGTATGTTAGCCTGCACGTTTCGCTCTGCTGAGAGAAAGGTTGATTGGCGCTCGAGTAAACGAGTTTCAAATTCGAGCAGCTCAATTTCAGCAATATCCCCCTCTGCTACGCGCCTTTTCATGCCTTCCTGCCTATTGATACCGACTTCAACCAGTTGCTGTATTTTGTTGAAATAGCTAACAGACTCTATCCAGTCGAGATAGGCTAAAATTGCCGCGTAGTAAAACTCACTTTGGGCAAGTTTTGCTTCTTCATTCCACATTTTATATTTGAGACGTGCACTGGCCATAGCGGTGCGCTTTTTGTCTGTGTCTCGCCCTTGTAACAGCGATAGTTTTACGCCTACAGATGCTTCGCCACCGGATAACGTGGCGTATTCTTGCTCATAAACGGGAAAGTCGCCATGGGAAATACGGTACTCAGAGAATATCTCGGCGTTATAGGCTTCAAGAGGTTTCGAGAATTTTTGAGAAGCCTGTAATCCATCGTAATACCCCGTGACCCGGGAGAAGCTGTTGTGATCCAGCTTGGCATCATAGGCTCCATCGGCGTATTGGATATCTGCACCGTATTGACCAGTAGTCGCGTCGATGGCCAATATTTCAGGGTGGTTATTGGCTACAAGCGTCAAATATTCGTGCAAGTTGAATGCTTTAGATGGATTTGAAACGCTCAATAGTGCTGCAAAAAAAGCCAGAGATTTGTACATCAGGCAGAGCCCTCTTGGGTCTCTTGCACGCGCACCGGCGGGAAGTTGTTCAATTGTCGCCACAATTCGTAACCCAACCTCACTTCTTCGAGCAGTATCCAGGCTCTTACGCGGCTCCCCAAGCGCGCACTTTCATGATCGGGCCAAGGGACAGTGGTGTTGACTGGTGCGACCCAAACGGTGAATAAGCCGAATTGATCCGCGACGGGCTCCACGAAAGACACCACACCCTCAAATGTGCCCACTGACATGCCAGGCCAACCACTGAATTGGAACGTTGGCCAGCCTTCGAACTGTATTCTGACTTTTTTGCCTTTGGTGGCCAGTGCTGCATCAAGACCGTTAATTTTAATACTGATTTGGCGCTCAACATTGGCGGGTACAAACCAGCCTAATACACTTCCGGCGGTGACGTAAGTTGCGCTTCCACCAGATTGAAGCCTAACGACTGTGCCATCCATTGGTGCATATTTAGTACGGGTTTCTTGACGGGCCAGTGTCATTTTTAGAGTATCTAGATCTTCTTCGGTTTTTGATGCTTCGGCTTTTAGCTTTTCAAGTGCTATTTCGACTGCTTCAACTTCCTTTTGCGATACGAGCCCTTCCTGAAGTAGCTTTCGCTGGCGTGAAAGATTACTCAGTGCGTTTTGCACTGAAAGTTTGTTTGATACATAACGTTGATTGGCTGCGACTTGTTGCGAGCGCAGTTTTTCTAACCTGTCGGAATCTACGTCAACCAAAGTGACGATAGGCTGGCCTTTAACGACATTATCGCCTTCTCTGACGTGCCAAGTTTCAATCTGGCCATTGAGTAAAGCCGAGATAGGCTGAATACGGTACAAAGGGTCGGGGGAGTTAACCGAGCCAGTACCATAGGCGGTTTGTACCCAAGGCGTAAATGTTAAAAGCAGCACGGCTGCAACGACTAAGGTCACCACAAGCCAGATAATCGTTTTGTGAGTTTTGGGCACTTTTAAACGTTGTAAGGTTTTCATTTCCCCCATGAAGTCGTTATGCGCGTTACTCATGACTGTTCTCCTGAAGTGGAGCGGAACTGAGTGGCTGCTCTTTTTTGCTTTGTAGCGCAATAGTGCCATCTAAAAAATCGTTAGACGGCGCATTTGAAAAATACAATACAGTCAGGTCGGTGGCTTCAATGACTCTTAATATTCTTTCACGTCTGGAGGTCGGGATAGCATCAAAATGCTGATTAATGACCAATACTTTGGGTTTGGACAGCATCACTACGACTAACTTAAGCAAAATAAATTCAAGGGGCTGTAACGGCGTTCCGACCGCGGATATAGAGGTTTTCAGCTTATGCGGAAGTGCGTTAATTACCACCGTCAGACCGACTTTTTCAAGGGTGTCGTTTATTTCATTGGTAGAAACATCCGGCGCGCACATTTTAATGTACTCTTCGATGGTGCATTCGATGATTAATGAGCGGTCTAGTACAAACACGGCTTGGCGCAGATCGTAGGTGTCGTAATCAGACAGGTCGTTGTTATCAAGGTTAATCCAGCCAGATGCGGGCGTTTCGTAACGCTTGAGTAAATTGACTATGGTGCGCTGGGTCCAATTAGACTGAGTCGTGACAAAGTATTTATTGCCCTGAGCGATGTTTTTGTTGATAAGGCACGACTCATCCTTGCGCTTAATAATGACATTATTGAAATTCAGTGAACCGCCGACAGGAGCAGGTTTAGATGTTTGCTCATATGCTTCTTGGGGCATGCTAATAACGCCACCGATTTTATCTGCTGTGCCATACAACTCGTAATACAATTTTAGGTAATGGCTGAAGTTAGAAAGCCCTAAAAATACCGCGGCCATAATCAATTCAGCCGCAACAAGTTGGCCAATAGATAACTGCCCGTCGATGACCAGCCAACCACCTAAACCAAGCAAAGCAGAGCTTGCCAGTGCGTAAAGCACCAGAAACATAACAACTTGTTTAAAGGTGAATGAAAAATGTTTGGCGTGGATGTCATTGTATTCTGAAACGTAGCGTTCGGTTTTCTTGCCTGCGTAATCGAATTGAGAAGACGATTTTAAGAAATCGTTAGCCGATGCTAAGTTACTCAACCATTTCGCCGTAGAGTACTTCGACTCAGACAGGCGCACTGCTGTAATCTTTGCTTGGGTCGACCAAAGTCGCCAAATGATATACATGATCAATATCACGCACAGGTTAAATGCCAGTAAAAATGGGTGATAAAACGAGACGAGGGTAAAACCTACAATCATCTGTAATATTAAGGCAATACCGTCAACCATCAAGCTAGGGACATTCTTTTGTAATGTCATGATGTCGAAGTAACGGTGGGTAATTGACGTGTTTTGGTTGCCCTCAAAGTAACTATGTGGGGCCAGTATAGTGCGCAGGCTTAGATCAGCGACGAGGCGCGCATAAATACGCCGTTCGTAATATTCCATAACCCGCATGCGCAGCGCCGCAAAGCAGCCAGAAAGCAGCAAGGTACTAAACAAAACAATGGCGAGAGTCGCCACTGCACGGGTTGAGGCGATGTTTGCGATAGTATTAATCAGTGTTTGTACGGCAATAGGTACTGCTAAGGTAAGCAGCCCAATGACAACGCTATAAGCGATGACTACGGCGAAAAACGAACGTTCAGGCTTTAACAAAGCAAACAACGTTTGGCGCAAGTTAACTAGGTCAATATTTTTGGAGGACATTTTGGGCTCGTCTCGATTAAGTTAGCGTCAATACACGGTCAATTTCAATGTAGTTAACTTTATAAAAACTGAGCTATCACAGGAAAACTCTGAGTTGAAGTTGGTTCACACCAACTTCAACTCAGATAGCTTACTGATTTCTTTCAGATATTTAAATGCTTGAATCGCCATTGCGTAACTAAATCATTTAGCTAGTGACGAAATTTTTACGTAAAAAGTGGATTTTCCGTTCATTTGTTATTTAAAAAGATCGCCATAGAGGCGATCTTCATTTTTTGCTTTTGTAGTTTACTTCCTACTCAGCTTTTATTCGTGATCATGATCAGATTCAGCAATGCCCAGCCAAGTGACGCTTTGTGGGGCGAAGTCGAGTTCGATGTCACCAGTAATGGTTAACGTTTCAAGGTCAATTTGTAGGATATGCTGTGCAATCGGGTCAGATATGTAAACGTCATGACCATTTTGCGCCACTGTCATGCTAAACGACATGCCTTCTGGCATGGTGGATACATCCTCTTCGGTGATATCCAAACGATCGTGCAGTTCCCAGTGCAACCCGCCGTCTTCTTCATGGGCTTCTAGCACATTCAAAAAACCTTGATTGTCGAGGACTAAAAAGGCGTCGCCTTCGTGGGAAAACGCATAAGATACCGGGTTGGCTCCGCTTACAGGTTGCCACGGCAATGCTTCCATTGTGCCCAGTGCTGGGTTGACGTCGATTAGAATTGCTTCACCACCACCGTGACCAGACGCAATACCGATCAATGAATCGCTTTCTTTGTGGCCGTATAGCGTGCCAATACGTGAACCGTCTAATACGTCGATGTTGGCTATTTTTGCTGCTTCGTATTCGTCGTCATGCTCATGGGCCACAAGTACACCGTCTGTACAGCCGAATACCACGTAATCTTCGTTTTGTGCAGCCCCGTGCAAGTCAGGGCATAGCACGTCTAGTACTTGCTCTTGCTCGTAAACATCGTCATGTAAGTGATATACACCGACTTGGTCGGGCAAAACTTTTGCTACAGAAGTATTTTCAGTGTCATCCCGGCGAACGGTGGCGAGTAAATATTCACCACGAGGCTCAGCTACACCGTGCATATTAATGGTGTAATTTAAAGTGGGTAGTGGGTCGGCTTGGCTGCTGATTTGCGTGTCGGTGACGACATTCACTGAGGCTGGCGTGCCTGCATCTGCATTGCCATCAAAGAAGACGGCCATTTGACCATCATGACTTAAAATATGAGTAGGGCTGCTGCCTGTGACTTCAAAGTCACTCATGGCAGGGCTTTGCTCGTAATCATGTAAATGTGCAGTGTGATCTTCGCGCCACATCCCGCCATCAATAAAGCCCACATAGTCTTGTGCTCGGCTTGCGATAACTGCAAAACGATAATCTGCTGATGATGTTAAGGTGTTAGATGTGTGAATTAAGATGAAGGTGTCTAGTTGGTCACCATCGTCTAAATCAAATATTGTGGCCACGTTACTTTCAGCGGATAACACAGCCAGTCGGCCCATTGAATCAATCGTATATTCATCGTCAGTACTGTCATCATCATGGTCGTGTTCATCCTCTGTCACTTCGATAGGATCTTTTTCGATGAGAGTGGTTTCGGCGTCACCGCAACCCGTTAACAATATTGCGCCAATAGTCGCCGCGAGAAGGTTAAATTTATGTGTGTTAGTCATTGTATATTCCTTTTTATTTAGATGAATTTTTGAACTAAAAACTGCCTCTGACGCCAACTGAAATGCTGCGTCCCGGGCGTGGTGCAATGTCTTTTAGAAATGAGGTGTGTACTCTGGCTTCTGTGTCAGTCAGATTGCTGCCTTTTAAGAAAACAGCAATATCCTGATTAGTTACCGGTAGGTCATAAGACACACTTGCATCAACCAGGGTGTAGCCACCGGTCGTTGTTTCGTCTGAAGAAACACGATCTTGTTCTTGGTAGCGAGTGATATCGAGATGGGCGCTTAAGCGGGCGGCTTCATAGCTAAACTGCGAGCCGAAACGCAGTGGTGGAGTGCGCGGTAAATCGCCGCCGTCTTTTAAGCGTGCGCGAACATAGTCAGAGAATAAGGTTGCTTTGAACGTGTCGCTGGCTTGCCATGCAATTTGCGCTTCGAAGCCGTGTAATATGACGTCGTCAGTTTGAAAAAGATAAACGGGTAACTCATCTGTGTGCTCATCTTCCTCTACGCTGCTTTCTTCATGTTCGTGCTCATGGTCGTGACTACTTTCGGCGAATAATCCGGTGGATGTTTGGTAGTAGTAATTATCGACTTGGTTGTAGAATGCATTGAGTACAAAACCAATGTCGCCTTGGGTTTTACGCAAGGTTAAA
>NZ_BAER01000004.1 GCF_000315055.1 Paraglaciecola polaris LMG 21857
TGTAGTGGCATAGTTAATTTGGCCACCTATTAAGAGATGTTATGATTGATTTCATAGCAGCCTTAGGTGCCAAGATGAAGAAGAAAATACGTAAGTCATTTAGTCCTGAATTTAGACTAGAAACGGCTCAATTAGTGGTCGACCAAAATTACACCCAAGAAGAAGCGGCCAAGGCGATGGGTGTGGGTAAATCCACTATCAGTAAGTGGGTTAGGCAATTACACGAAGAACGCGCAGGTAAGGCCCCTAAAGCCATGCCGATGACGCCAGAACAGCTTGAAATACGGGAATTGAAAAAGCGCATTGAACGAATAGAGCTGGAGAAAGAGATTTTAAAAAAGGCTACGGCTCTGTTGATGTCCGACTCCCTGAACAGCTCTCGTTAATCGAGAAACTCAATCAGAGCCAGCCTAAGCGCTATCCAGTTACTTTATTGTGTGAGGTATTTGACGTACATCGCAGTACCTATAAATACTGGCTAGCCAGGGATAATGAAATTTGTCCTGAGCGAGTTCGTTTACTCAGCGATATTAAACAGATACACAATGAGAGTAACGGCTCTGCGGGGGCCAGAACGATTGCTGATATCGTGACACAGCGCGGCACAAATCTCAGTCGATATCGTGCCGGCAGGCTCATGAAACAACTTGAGTTGGTGAGTTGCCAACTTCCGCAACATGCTTACAAAAAGGCGGCAAAAGAGCATGTAGAGATACCCAATTTACTGAATAGACAATTTGCCGTCACTGAGCCTAATCAAGTGTGGTGTGGCGACGTGACCTATA
>NZ_BAER01000003.1 GCF_000315055.1 Paraglaciecola polaris LMG 21857
TACCAATCCATCTTAAGTGTTGCTCACATCCAACCAGTCTCGATGGCACATTTGGGTGACACGTTTTAGGTCATTTACAAAATTATTCCATGCTGTTGTACAAGCATCTAGGATATCATCATATGATTCAAAACTTCGATTTGCTAAATGATGTTGGCGTAGCCAGCTCCATACTTGCTCTATAGGGTTCAATTCAGGCGAATAGGGTGGTAGCTTGATGATACTGAGGTTTGGAATGTCCTTAGCAATATCATCAGTATGCCAACCTGCTCCATCCATTATCACTACCGCATGACATCCTGATTCGGTTGCTGCTGAAATCAACTCTAAGTGCTGACGCATAATGTCTCTATTTACCCAAGGCGCTATAATTGCTTCCGTTCGTCCAGTACTCGGACAAATTGCACCAAACAGATATGCATAATCAAATTGTTGTTGCTTCACTGCGCGGGGACGACTGCCTTTGTGCGCCCATAGACGGGTAGTGGTATTTTGTTGGCCAAACCTAGCTTCATCTTGAAACCAGTAATCCACCTTATCTAACGCAATATGCCCTGGGATCCTGTTGATCGTTTCAATTTGCAGTTTTTTTAAACTCGTCTTGAGCCTCTTGAGATTGTTTGGGGTGCTTAGAGCGACTGGTTATCCAGCTAAAGCCAAGTAGATGAAGGAGTTTATAAATGGCATTAGGGTGGTATTCAATCTGATATTCGTTAGCAATATGGAGCCGAATAGCTTCACCAGTTAAGCGCCCGCCTTTGCTACTACGACTATGCTTATCAATATAATCAGATAATTGCTCTCGCTGCTTTGTGGATAAAGGGCAACTACGTCCTGGTGCTTTTTTGGCTTCTAATCCTGCCACACCATCTGATAAATAATTACTTACCCATGTATTGACACTGCGTCTACTGACTTTAAGGATAAGAGCAATTTCAGACCTATTTTTACCTTCAATAAAGTGGGATATCGCTAACAGACGAAGCCGTTTACGTGCGTTTGATTCTATCCTTGATAGCGCTAAAAGGTGTTCTGATGTATCTAGTTTCAAATGAATAAAAATAGTGAATAAACCATCGACATATTAGATCATAAATCACTACTAATTGGTAT
>NZ_BAER01000002.1 GCF_000315055.1 Paraglaciecola polaris LMG 21857
AATAACTTGCTGGTTGGCTGTGCTGACATTTTATCGATATCACTTTTACGTTCGGAAAAAGTTTTGAAATGAGTATTGTCCTCGACTGATCGTTAAAGCACTACATGTGCGTGTTAAATCTGAATTGAGAAGACGGCCTTTGCTAAACGCTTACAAAAAACCGTCTTAAAGTCGGTTTGTATCTAACTTTTAAGACCATAAAACGATACAAATCAGCCTATAGAAAAATCAATGTCTTAATTAGCTATAAAATGGGCTTACCTTGACTAATCAACGCTTGCTTGACTTTGAGACTAAACTCATAAGCACGTTTAATAACATCATCCTCATCAATCGTTAGCGCTTTACGATCTTCCATAAGTAATTTTCCGTCGACAATGCTATGTCGGACGTCGGTTGCATAAGCCGAGTATACGATCGCAGAGTAAGGATTATAAATAGGTGTCATATTGGCTGATTTAGTGCCAATAACAATAATATCTGCCAATTTACCTACTTCTAACGATCCTATTGAATCCCCCTGATTGAGCACGTTAGCACTGCCCATTGTCGCCATTTTGATCACCTCAACGGCTGGCATAAGGCTTCGGTCTTTATTCCATTGCTTTTGTACTTTTGCGACTTGACTAAATTCATCCATTAAACTGATCGTGTTCCCAGACATTGGGCCGTCAGTCCCTAAGCCGACGTCAACACCTTGCTTTAACATTTCCACGACGGGAGCAACACCTTTTGCAGCTTTGATATTGGCACTCAAATTATGGGCAACACCGACATGATATTTTTTCAAAATCGCAATATCTTGCTCATTCGCTAAAATGACATGAGCGCCCACTAAATTCTTATTTAGAACCCCAATGCTTTCTAAATAGGCGATCGGGGATAAACCATTACTACGCTGAGCAATTACGTCTTGCTCTTTTTTAGATTCAGCCAAATGCGTTAGAACTGGAACGTCGTATTTCAAGGAGAGCTCTGCTATTTTTTGCAGGGTTTCAGTCGTATTTGTATACGGACCATGAGGCGCAAATGCAGGAGTAATACGAGGATGATTCTTGTATTTTTTTATAAATTTTTCTGCGTAAGCAATGCCCTCTTCTGCCGTTTTAGCGTCAGCTTGGGGATACTTAATAACTGTTTGTCCTAGCACAGCGCGCATCCCAATTTGATCTACGGCTTTTGCGACCTCATCTTCGAAATAATACATGTCAGCATAAGTTGTCACTCCCCCTTTAAGCATTTCTAAGTTGCCCAATTCCGCGCCTAAATAAACCATTTCTCGAGATACAAATTCTTTCTCTAACGGGAAAATGTATCCATGTAGACGATCCTCAACATCGTCCCCTAGAGAGCGAAATAACGTCATCGAAACATGAGTATGTGTGTTAATGAACCCAGGTAGCACCAAGTCGCCCTCAACATCTAAAACTTTTGTGGCCGTAAATAGTTGAGTCTTCGAATGGGGTCCTATCTCGATAATTTTGTTGTCTTTAATAGCCAAAAAACCGTTCGGATACTCTGTGAGACCTGAGTCCATGGTGAGAATATGCCCATTAGTAATTAATATATCGACTGTCTGCTGGGCATTTAAAATAGAGGAAAAACCAAAGAATAAGAGAAAACTAAGAATAGTTTTTAAAATGCAATTTAATTTCATTCGACAACTCCTAAATAGGAAAAAGTTGGTGTGACAGAACTACTCCAGTTAAACATATGGAGCAGCTCGACCACTAAACAGGCAATACTAAAAGATTGCTTAGAACTTAACTTTAAAGTCCGCTCCCCATGCCCGTCCTTCGTTAACAATACCAGCAAGGTTGTTAATGGTTAAACCACCAACTAATGCTGTTTCATCGGTTATATTTCGACCATAAGCCGCAACTTCCATATCGTAATCATTCACGGCGAAAAGGTAACCGATGCGAATACCACCTTCCAAATAGGGATCCTGTTGCATTTCAACGGCATCAATCAAGGAAAATTGTACTTCACTTGCGTAAGACCAATCAGTATAGAAATAAAGATCTCCATCCCCGACTTGCGTGCTATAACGCATTGTGAAGTTTCCGATCCACTCTGGCGCACGAGGTAAGGATAATCCATCTACACCAATCAAGCCGTTTTCATCTACTGGATTCCGTACGGTACAAAAATCACAGGTTGAGATAGCTGCATTATCATCCTGAATCTCGGTGTTATTGTAACTAACCCCCAACGTAGTAAGTAAGTCTGCGGTTATCGCATACTCAGCTTCAAGTTCGAAGCCGTAACCAACCGTTTTATCTATATTCAGGAGTTCTTTTGCCGCCCCCTCATCGAAAGAAGACTGTGCAGTTAATTGCTGGTCATCCATCTCAAAATAAAAAATATCGAAATTGACCCTAGCAGACCCATCTAACAGATCAGATTTTGCTCCAACTTCTATTGAGTGAATTGTCTCTGAATCTGCAATACTTAATTGTGGGTTATTACCACTAACGACGCGCCCTTGAATGCTGGGAGCTCTAAATCCTTTTGCAACTCGGCTATACAAATTGGTATCGCTTGAATACTTATAAGTTGCACTTAAATCCCAGCTAATAGCCGAGTCTTCTGTATTGGCATACATTGGATCAAAAAACTCACCATCGCTAGAGGTCGAAATGATTCGCTGAGCAGTATATTCTTTTTCATCTTTTGAGTATCGAAGTCCACCAGTGATACTGAGTTCATCACTCACAT
Source organism: Paraglaciecola polaris LMG 21857 (assembly GCF_000315055.1). Classification (GTDB taxonomy): domain Bacteria; phylum Pseudomonadota; class Gammaproteobacteria; order Enterobacterales; family Alteromonadaceae; genus Paraglaciecola; species Paraglaciecola polaris. Next base: position 2,722 of record NZ_BAER01000002.1, read on the forward strand.
CATAATCGCCTGAAAAAAATACAGCCCATGCGTCCGTTTGCTGATTCTGTTGCAAATATCGTTTAACACTGCCGTCTTCATTATAATGAAAGGTATCGATATCGAGATCTTCGGTAAAAAAGAATGCACCAGCTTGGTAATCAAACCGGCCCAGCTCATTAGAGGCAATTCTAAACTCTTGAGTGAATTGACTATGCTCAGGGATCCCGTCAGCACTTTCTACGGAAAATAAAGGCACTGTTCCCAGCTCTCCTGTGTATCCAGAGGGGTCGCCAAAACTACTCACTCTATACCCACCGTCAACATCTGCACGTGAAAACATTTCAACCGACTCATAACCCGTCACCGACGTATAGCTAAAGTCATTATCTAAGTATTCTAATTTAACGCTGCCGCCGTCTACTTTCACACTCTGAGTTGCTCGTTGAGCTGCATCTTGATAGACAATATTGCGATCAAAGTTTTCTACAAAGTTATTTGTACCGGGTTTGATTGCACTAGCGCGAAATACAGTAGGAGTCCCATCTAAATCTCGAGTGTGATAGTTAAAAAGCGCGGAAAGCTTATCACTAGGCTCGTATAAAACTTGGACTTTAGCTGCTCGGTCATCATACCCACCTAAAACGTCTTTTTCCTCGAAACCAGGGGCTTGGGTATCGATATAGTCATCTCGCGTTTGATTTAATAACGAAACTCGAACTGAAAGCGTGTCGGTTAACCCTCCGCTTAGTGCGCCTTGAGTCGATAATGTATTTAGAGAGCCGTATGAAGCAGAAAAATAACCTCCAAAATCTTGTGTTGGCCTCTTAGAAGTAAATTTCACTAGGCCGGCCGGTGTATTTCTACCAAATAGAGTCCCTTGAGGTCCTCTTAGTACTTCTACGCTTTCTACGTCAAAAACAGGGAACCCTTTTAAAATAGGGCTTTCTTGCACAACGTCATCATAAATCAAAGATACTGGCTGAGAAGCGTTTAAATCAAAATCTTGGTTTCCTAAACCTCGAATATAAAAGCGCGGAAAAGAGCGACCAAACGAAGATTCAATTTTCAAACTCGGTATGCGTGCCGACATAAAACGAATATCAGCGCCATTCGTAGTAATGCTATCGAGCAAATCGTCTTTCATGACAGAAACTGAAATAGGAACTTCTTGTAAATTTTGAGTACGCCGCTGTGCCGTAACCGTTATATTTTCGATTGTTCCTTTACCTGCTCCAGTAGGACGATCGTTACTGGCGTTCTGTTGAGCTTGGTCGTTGATGAGACTATTTGTCTCCACTCGCTTTTTTCCGTCGAGTTTTACTCCCTCTATAGCTTTTTCGATTGCGATCGTTTTGCTATTTATATAACGGTATTGAAGTTCTGTATTTTTAAGCAGTAAATCTAAAGCTTCTTCTTCTGTATACGAGCCTGAGAACGCTTCAGCAGTCAAACCGTTAGCTACATTAGAAAAGAATACAATCTGTTTACCAAATTTCTTTGCTACATTTTGCAATGCATTATCAAGGGGTATTGCCGCTATTTTGATTTGTACTTGTTTGATTTGGGCGCTGACGTCAGTCACCACACTCAAACTGCCCGCCAACGACAAAATAACAGAAAGTACAATTGGCTTTCTTTTCCACTTAGGGATATGTGTTTTCATGCTTATGTTCCTATGACCATGATATATTAGTGTTTTTTATTGGGCATAGATAATCGCCAACAATATCGCAGGTTTTTACCTGCTCAAGAAGAAAGAGTGCAGTGACACTAACTTTGGGTACTATTATTTATATATTTATTTTTTGTACCTACTTTCTATCCAGAAGCACTCTTAATTAATGAGAACCTTTTTTTTTCATTTTTTACGCGTCAAATACCGCAGCAAGATATGAAGCAATGACTAACAATACAGTAAGTAGAAACAGTAGATTTATCAAAGGGCTATATGATAGTTCTTATAAAGAGCTATTTGCTTTCTTATTGCGGCGTTCAAAAAACAAACAACAAGCGCAAGATTTTTCACAAGAAGCCTATCTTAGACTAATGCGTGTAGAACGAACTGATCTAATAGAGCAACCAAAAGCGTATCTTTTTCGTATCGCTGCTAATTTAGTCCATGAAGTGAGAATCAAAAGTGATCGCCAAGCGGAAAAAGATACCTGTTCACTTGATGGCATTGAAGAAATAGCGAGCGATGATGATCCCCAATCGAATTTCGAAATGCAAAAAGCGATCACTGATTTAGAAAATATACTTTCAGGTTTACCGGCTATTTATCAATCGATACTACTTATGAGAAAAAGAGACGGCTTAAAACATGCCGAGATCGCGCAAAAACTTGGGATTTCAATTCATACCGTGCGAAAATATTTAACCAGAGCGATTACTGAATGTCGAAAGGCACATAGTATGAGTAAAGAATTATGAGTAAGTATAACCAAGCAAACATTCATATTATTGAAGAAGCGAGTCATTGGGCAATGCTTTTGGATGACGGTGATTTAAATGAGAAGCAAAAGAAGGAATTTACTCATTGGTTACTTAAAGGACCGGTTCACCTCGACGAGTTTTTACAGGCTTGTGCCATTTTTGATGTGTTGTCTGACATTGATCCAAACAAGGATATTTCTATAGATAGTTTGTTAGCAAACATAAGTAAGTCAGACGGTAATATTTTAACAATTCATAGCAATAAAATTAACTCGGAGAAAACAACTAAAAATGAACGTCGAGGAAAAAATATAACAGCCCGTATATGGTTAGCGATGGCAGCAACGATTGTCATCAGTATTTTTACGTTCTCTCAACTGAATTCCCCCTTATTTATTAATGAAGATACCCCTAACCTTCAATTAAAAAATGACTATACAACCGCGCTTGGTGAACAGCGAAGCGTAACACTAGCTGATGGCTCAATAGTGTATTTAAATACGTTAACGAATATCGAAATTGACTACACTGAACAGTTTCGGAACATTTACCTATATCAAGGTGAAGCGATATTTAAAGTTGCACATGATCCGAATAAACCGTTCAGAGTTTGGGTAAATGGAACAATGTTTCAAGCTTTAGGCACTGAATTCAATGTCAGAAACAACCAAGGTACAATTGAATTAACGGTCATTACAGGTGAAGTAGCTCTGACAAATAATGCAGTCAAAAACCAAGATTTAGCAATCAAGGATGATTCCATTCGATTACAGAAAAACACCAATATTGATTTCACATCAGATAAAACGTTAATAGTCTCAATAGGACAACAAGCAACTGTGCAATCAAATGGCATAGTGAAAACAGAAGTCAAAGCTGACTTGGATAAAAAAACCTCTTGGAAAGTCAGGGAAATGATGTTTAAGAATGATCGTTTAGATGAAGTGATTTATGAATTCAATCGCTACAACACCCTGCAAATAACAATAGACTCCCCTAGCCTTTCACGTATGTCGATCACTGGCGTATTCGAAACGAATGATCCTCTCTCATTACTAAAGTTTTTAGAAAGCTCTGGTAAAGCAAAGATCCAACGAGACGGTCCTAATAAGATTATTATTTGTGATGTATGAACGTATGCCTTGTATTAGAGTGTTTATTAGTAAATCACTCGATCTGTAGTGGCCAAATCAACTATGTCATTAAATCTAATATGAATTAATATTAGTGTCTCAAAATCCTATTTATCTTGAATAACTTTAATTATTTCAGACACAAAAAACCGACTCAAGATCGGTTTGTATATATCTTCGAGTAGACAACAAAGATATGGTACCAGTGGGTGAAGCGGAATTTTTTAGCTGCACAGCACTACTGAACAACCAGACATGGATGCCTCGGCTGGGGGAGTATCATCAGGGACGTGTTTCCTCTGAATTTAAAAACTCCACGAACTCAAATCCCAGAAAAAACTACTTGGCTTTTCCGCGATTGGAGAATGACAAAATACCTTAAAGTAAATAACTTACATAGCTTAGTTAACCT
>NZ_BAER01000001.1 GCF_000315055.1 Paraglaciecola polaris LMG 21857
CAGCACCGGTGATCATGTTTTTAACATAATCGGCGTGTCCAGGACAGTCAACGTGTGCATAGTGACGAGCAGGTGTATCGTATTCAACGTGAGACGTTGAAATAGTGATACCGCGCTCACGCTCTTCAGGAGCGTTATCGATTTGATCGAATGCAGATGCAGAACCGCCGTACGTTTTTGCTAGTACAGTAGTGATTGCAGCTGTTAATGTTGTTTTACCGTGGTCAACGTGGCCGATAGTACCGACGTTTACATGGGGTTTAGTACGTTCAAACTTTGCTTTTGCCATTTTACAAATTTCCTAAGTTAAAAATCCGGCCCTACTTTTGTAGTAAACCGGACCAGACCTTTATTAAGATTGACGAGCGTCAATAATGGCTTTCGCAACATTATTAGGCGCTTCTGAATAATTAAAAAATTCCATTGAATATGATGCTCTTCCCTGCGTAGCTGAACGCAAGTCAGTGGCATATCCGAACATTTCAGACAAAGGCACTTTGGCAAGAACAATCTTGATACCAGCGACACCGTCTTCCATTCCTTCTATTACACCACGTCGGCGATTCAAATCACCAACAACATCACCCATCCAGTCTTCTGGAGTGGTAACTTCAACTTTCATTGTGGGTTCAAGCAATACAGGTTTTGCCTCAGCAGCGCCCTTTCTAAAACCCATTGAACCAGCGATTTTAAACGCCATTTCCGAAGAGTCAACATCATGATATGAACCATCGAATAAGGTAACTTTTACATCAAGCACCGGATAACCCGCGAGCACACCATTTTGCATCTGTTCATGGATACCTTTATCAACTGACGGAATGAATTCTTTTGGAACCGCACCACCGACTATGTTGTTAACGAACTCGTACCCAGCCCCTTCTTCATTAGGCTCGATTGTCAGCCAAACATGACCAAATTGACCACGGCCACCCGATTGACGCACAAACTTACCTTCAACGTCAACTTTGCCACGAATAGTTTCGCGATAAGCAACTTGAGGTTTACCTACATTGCATTCAACGCTGAATTCACGTCTCATGCGATCGACAATGATATCAAGATGGAGTTCACCCATCCCGGATATGATTGTTTGTCCTGACTCTTCGTCAGTATTAACTTTAAACGATGGATCCTCAGCGGCTAGTTTACCTAGTGCGATGGCCATTTTTTCTTGGTCGGCTTGTGAGCGAGGCTCAACAGCGATAGAAATAACAGGCTCAGGAAAGTCCATCCGTTCGAGTGTAATAATATGATTCGGATCACACAAGGTATCACCGGTAGTCACATCTTTCAGGCCTATCGCAGCGGCAATATCCCCGGCTCGAACTTCTTTTAGTTCCTCACGGTCCTTCGCATGCATTTGCACGATACGACCAAACCGTTCACGTTTCGCTTTAACAGGGTTATAAACGCTATCACCAGTGTTTACCACACCCGAGTAACAACGGAAAAATGTTAAAGTGCCCACAAAAGGATCAGTTGCAATTTTAAATGCTAAAGCGGCGAAAGGGGCTTCATCGTCCGCAGGACGGGTAGCTTCAGTTTCATCTTTATCATCTAAAATGCCTGTGATAGCAGGGACATCGATAGGTGCAGGTAAAAAATCTACCACTGCATCTAATACCGCTTGTACGCCTTTATTCTTGAATGCTGAACCACAGGTTGCTAACACAATTTCATTATTAATTGTGCGCTGACGCAATGCCGATTTAATTTCGTCTTCAGTTAGCTCTTCGCCTTCTAAATACTTGTCCATCAATTCGTCGTTGGCTTCTGCAGCGGCTTCAACAAGTTCAGTGCGTAACTTTTCGGCTCGTTCTTGCAAGTCGGCAGGGATAGCTTCATAAGTGAATGTCATGCCCTGATCAGCTTCGTTCCAATTAATGGCTTTCATCTTGATCAGATCGACAACACCTTTAAAGTTCTCTTCTGAACCAATATTGAGGTGAATAGGAACACATGTAGCACCAAGTCGTTTGCGTATTTGCGCAACCACTCGTTCAAAATCTGCACCGGTTCTGTCCATCTTGTTAACAAATACGACCCGAGGGACATGATATTTATCAGCTTGACGCCAGACCGTTTCTGATTGAGGTTCAACACCAGATGAACCACAAAATACGACAACAGCACCATCAAGAACACGCAAAGACCGCTCGACTTCGATGGTGAAGTCAACGTGTCCGGGCGTGTCAATGATGTTTATGCGGTGTAGGTCGTATTGCTTATCCATACCTGCCCAAAAGCAGGTCGTTGCCGCCGAGGTAATGGTAATCCCGCGCTCTTGTTCTTGCTCCATCCAATCCATGGTGGCAGCGCCATCATGGACTTCACCGATTTTATGGGACAAACCGGTATAGAATAAAACACGTTCCGTCGTCGTGGTTTTACCCGCGTCGACGTGAGCGACGATACCAATATTTCGGTAGCGGTTGATAGGCGTTTTACGAGCCATAACTTTCTCTTATTACCAGCGGTAGTGAGCGAAAGCTTTGTTGGCTTCAGCCATACGGTGAACGTCTTCACGTTTCTTAACCGCAGAGCCTTTATTTTCAGCAGCGTCGAGCATTTCAGCTGCAAGGCGTTGAGCCATTGATTTTTCACCACGTTTACGAGCAGCGTCAACTAACCAGCGCATACCTAGGGCATTACGACGAACAGGACGAACTTCTACAGGTACTTGGTACGTAGAACCACCCACACGGCGAGATTTAACTTCTACCGTAGGACGAATGTTATCCAATGCATCTTCGAAAATTTCTAGTTGTGCTTTGCCAGCTTTTTCCGCAACAATGTCGAGTGCACCGTAAACGATTTTTTCAGCAGTCGATTTTTTGCCGTCTAACATAACGACATTCATAAATTTCGCAAGTAACTGCGATCCGAACTTAGGATCTGGTAGGATTTTGCGTTGACCTACAACTCTTCTTCTTGGCATCTTAATTCTCCGTAGAATTCAGGAATATCCCAAAACTCAATTAATACTTTAGTTTGGCCTTACTAACGGAGAACCGTTAAGACTTAGGCCTTTTTGCGCCGTACTTAGAACGGGCTTTTTTACGTGAACTTACGCCTGCGCAATCTAATGTACCGCGAACAGTGTGGTAACGAACACCTGGTAAATCTTTAACACGACCACCACGAATAAGAACAACACTGTGTTCTTGTAGGTTATGGCCTTCACCACCGATGTATGAAGAAACTTCAAAACCGTTGGTTAAACGAACACGACAAACTTTACGCAATGCAGAGTTTGGCTTCTTTGGAGTGGTGGTATATACACGAGTACATACACCACGGCGTTGTGGACAGGCCTGCAATGCCGCTACGTTGCTCTTCGCATCGGGCTTTTGGCGTGGCTTGCGCACTAACTGGTTAACTGTTGCCATTAACTAGCTCCTGGTTAAAATTACGACTGAGATACCCTTACGTAGGATATAAAACGCGAAAAATCCGCGACCCAATATTTGTTACCAAATTTCGGGTCGCGGAAGTCTAATGACCAAAGTTTGACCTGTCAAGCTTGAACACCAATAAAGGCTCATTAATGCCTAGATTGGCGCCCATAGCTTTCGGGCTAACGAATGATCCTATTTTTTACTCATCAGATGATGGCGTATCCATTACTTCAGCATTTAATGCGTCGGTTAGGGCTTGCTCGGCATCTGCAGCAGAGACAGAAAGTGCTTCAACCGCCTGACGTTCTGCTAGTTTTCTTGCAGTACGTTTCTGGTGATACGCAAAACCGGTACCGGCTGGTATCAAACGACCTACAATAACGTTCTCTTTCAAGCCACGAAGCTCATCTTCCTTACCTTGCACAGCGGCTTCGGTAAGTACACGAGTGGTTTCTTGGAAAGATGCCGCTGAGATAAATGACTCAGTGGACAACGATGCTTTAGTGATACCCAATAACTGTGTTTCGTACTGAGCAGGGATTTTGCCTTGCTTTTCCAATTCACGGTTAGCGATTTTCACATTTGATACTTCAACTTGCTCGCCTTCAAGGAAGTTACTGTCACCAGCATAAGTGATCATGCACTTACGTAGCATTTGACGAATAACAACTTCGATGTGCTTATCGTTAATTTTTACCCCTTGTAAGCGGTAAACTTCTTGTACTTCATTAACGATGTAGTTAGACACAGCGCTGATACCACGTAAGCGTAAGATGTCGTGTGGTGACTCTGGGCCATCCGCAATAACTTCACCTTTTTCAACGTTTTCACCTTCGAATACGTTAAGTTGACGCCATTTAGGGATCATCTCTTCGTATGCATCAGCGTCTTTCGGCGTGATAACAAGACGTTTCTTACCTTTGGTTTCTTTACCCCAACCAATGGTACCTGAGATTTCCGCTAGAATAGCTGGCTCTTTAGGTTTACGTGCTTCGAACAAGTCAGCAACACGTGGTAGACCACCTGTGATATCACGTGTTTTCGAGCTTTCCTGAGGAATACGCGCTAACACATCACCAGGCTTAGCTTGCATACCATCAGTTGCTTCGATAGTGGTGAAACTTGGTAAACGAATTTCTTGTAAACCATGCTCGTCACTTTCAAGGATTAACTTAGGCTCTTTAGCATTCGCTTTAGATAAATCATTAACAACGATACGTGTTAGACCGGTCAACTCATCCTGTTGCATTTCAGTGTTACTGTCATCAATGTCAGCAAAGCTGATCTTAGCTTGACGTTCAGTAACGATTGGATGCGAATGCGGGTCCCAGTTAGCTACAACTTCACCGCTGGTGACAGTAGCATTATCATCCGTGGTTAATATTGCACCGTATGGCACTTTATAACGCTCTTTCTCGCGGCCTTGATCATCAATGATGGTGATCTCAGTAGAACGAGAAACGATAACCACTTTGTCATCTGTGTTACGAACGAATTTAGCATTTTGCAGTTTCAATGTACCTGTTGTTTTCACCTGTACGTTGTTTTCTGCTGACGCTCTTGAAGCCGCACCACCGATGTGGAACGTACGCATGGTAAGCTGTGTACCTGGCTCACCAATTGATTGTGCCGCAATAACACCAACCGCTTCGCCGTGTCCAACCATGTGTCCACGTGCGAGGTCACGACCGTAACACTTAGCACATACACCGAAGTCGTTTTCACAGGTAATAACTGAGCGAACTCGAATTTGGTCAACTGAGTTAGCTTCCAGCATATCAACCAAGGCTTCATCTAGTAATACGTTACGTTCGACTAGAATGTCATTGGAACCAGGCTTCATGACGTCTTCAGCAACCGTACGACCAAGTACACGTTCACGCAATGGTTCTACAACGTCGCCACCTTCGATTAGCGGTGTCATTTTAACACCTTCGACTGTGCCGCAATCTTCGTTATTGATAACCAAATCTTGTGCAACGTCAACCAAACGACGAGTCAAGTAACCCGAGTTTGCTGTCTTCAATGCCGTATCGGCCAAACCTTTACGTGCACCGTGAGTAGAAATAAAGTACTGAAGTACGTTAAGACCTTCACGGAAGTTTGCAGTAATCGGTGTTTCGATGATTGAACCATCTGGTTTCGCCATCAAGCCACGCATACCCGCCAACTGACGTATCTGTGCGGCACTACCACGAGCACCAGAATCTGCCATCATAAACACTGAGTTGAATGATGCTTGTTCTTCCATCTCGCCGTCGCGGTTTTTAACCGTTTCGGTTGATAGATTCTCCATCATGGCTTTGGCTACTTTTTCGTTAGCGTTTGACCAGATATCGATAACTTTGTTGTAACGCTCACCCGCGGTAACAAGACCAGACTGGAATTGTTCCTGGATTTCACGTACTTCAGCTTCAGCACCTTCAATGATGTCTTTCTTCGCATCAGGAATAACCATGTCATCTATACCAACAGATGCACCCGCGATCATCGCGTAATGGAAACCGGTATACATGATTTGGTCAGCAGCGATTACGGTGTCTTTTAGACCTAGAGTTCGGTAACAAGCGTTCAATAGGCGAGAAATCATCTTCTTACCCATGGCTTGGTTAATTAACTCAAAAGGAATACCTTTTGGTAATACCAACGACAAGATCGCACGACCAACAGTGGTATCCGTCAGTGTCACTTTCTCAGTCTTAGTACCGTCTTCCGCTACGTCGTATTCCGTAATACGTACTTTAACGCGAGCATGGAGTTCAGCGTGGCCCGTACGATAAGCTTTTTCAGCTTCATCTGGGTTCATGAACATCATGCCTTCACCAACACCATTAACACGGTCACGTGTCATATAGTACAAGCCCATGACAACATCCTGTGAAGGAACGATGATAGGCTCACCATTGGCTGGTGATAGAATGTTGTTAGTCGACATCATCAACGCACGAGCTTCAAGCTGTGCTTCAATGGTCAACGGAATGTGAACAGCCATTTGGTCACCATCGAAGTCGGCGTTGTAAGCCGCACATACTAATGGATGCAATTGGATCGCTTTACCTTCGATTAGGGTTGGTTCAAAAGCCTGAATACCCAAACGGTGAAGTGTCGGCGCTCGGTTAAGTAATACTGGGTGTTCACGAATAACTTCGTCAAGCACATCCCATACTTCCGGGTCTTCACGTTCAACTAATTTCTTAGCTGCTTTAATAGTAGTGGCTAGACCACGTCCTTCTAACTTTCCATAGATGAACGGTTTGAATAGCTCAAGTGCCATCTTCTTAGGAAGACCACACTGATGTAAACGTAATGTAGGACCAACGGTAATAACCGAACGACCAGAGTAATCAACACGTTTACCCAATAAGTTTTGACGGAAACGACCTTGCTTACCTTTGATCATGTCGGCCAAAGATTTAAGAGGACGTTTGTTTGAACCCGTTATAGCACGACCACGACGACCGTTATCTAATAAGGCATCAACCGCTTCTTGTAACATACGTTTTTCGTTACGCACGATAATATCAGGCGCAGCCAGGTCTAAAAGACGTTTTAAACGGTTGTTACGGTTGATCACACGACGATACAAATCGTTAAGATCTGAGGTAGCAAAACGGCCACCATCTAGTGGTACCAACGGACGTAAATCAGGTGGTAAAACTGGAAGTACAGTTAAAATCATCCACTCTGGTTTGTTGCCAGATAATTGGAACGATTCAAGCAGCTTCAGACGCTTAGTGATCTTCTTACGACGCGTTTCAGAGTTAATGCTTGGCAGCTCTTCGCGCATAGCAACCACATCGGCATCTACGTCTAGGGCTTTAAGCAATTCGTAAACCGCTTCAGCACCCATCTTAGCTTCGAATTCGTCACCATGTTCTTCTAAAGCGTCCAAGTACTCTTCTTCTGAAAGAAGTTGGCTACGCTCTAGAGTTGTCATGCCCGGTTCAGCAACAACGTATGATTCGAAATAAAGTACACGTTCGATGTCACGAAGTGTCATATCAAGCATCAAACCGATGCGTGACGGTAGTGATTTAAGGAACCATATATGTGCAACTGGGCTTGCCAATTCAATGTGACCCATACGCTCACGGCGTACTTTGGTTAGCGTTACTTCAACGCCACATTTTTCACATATAACACCACGGTGCTTAAGGCGCTTATATTTGCCACATAAACATTCGTAGTCTTTAACCGGTCCGAAAATACGCGCACAGAACAAGCCGTCACGCTCAGGCTTGAAAGTACGGTAGTTAATGGTTTCTGGCTTCTTAACTTCACCAAAAGACCATGAACGGATCATGTCAGGTGACGCAAGGCCGATTCGAATGTTATCGAACTCTTCGGTCTTGTGTTGTTGCTTAAGAAACTTTAATAAGTCTTTCACATTACTCTCCCAGCGGAGTCAGTTGAAAAAGCCCGGTAAATGGAATACATCCACCGGACTATCCTGTCGTTAAGCTCTACAGACGCGGCTTATTGCTCTTCCAGCTCGATGTTGATACCCAATGAGCGGATTTCTTTCAACAATACGTTGAACGACTCCGGCATACCAGGTTCCATGCGGTGGTCACCGTCAACGATGTTTTTATACATCTTAGTACGACCATTCACATCATCTGATTTAACTGTCAGCATTTCTTGCAAGGTATAAGCAGCACCGTATGCTTCTAGTGCCCACACTTCCATCTCTCCGAAGCGCTGACCACCGAATTGAGCTTTACCACCCAACGGTTGCTGTGTAACCAAGCTGTATGAGCCGGTTGAGCGAGCATGCATTTTGTCATCAACCAAGTGATTCAGTTTCAACATATACATGTAGCCAACTGTAACTGGGCGTTCAAATGCACGTCCAGTACGACCGTCAAACAAAGTGATTTGTCCGCTTTCAGGAATATCAGCTAGCGTAAGCATGTGTTTAATTTCTGCTTCAGTAGCACCATCAAACACAGGTGTTGCCATAGGCACACCTTTACGCAAGTTATCCGCTAAACGGTTGATTTCATCATCGCTAAAGCTATCAAGATCCACGACTTGGCGAGATTTCCCAGCACCGTATACTTCTTTAAGGAAGCCACGTAACTTAGTCATCTCTTCGTGTTCTTTAAGCATACGATCGATTTTCACACCGATTCCGTGAGCTGCCATACCTAAGTGAGTTTCTAAGATCTGACCTATGTTCATCCGTGACGGTACACCCAATGGGTTTAATACGATATCAACCGGCGTACCGTCTGCATCGTAAGGCATATCTTCAACCGGTTTAATGGTTGAGATAACACCCTTGTTACCGTGACGACCAGCCATCTTATCACCAGGTTGAATCTGACGTTTAACAGCCAAATAAACCTTAACGATTTTAAGAACGCCTGGTTGTAGATCATCACCTTGGGTGATCTTGCGACGTTTGATTTCAAACTTCTTATCAAAATCAGCTTTGATTTCTACAAACTGCTCAGCAATTTGATCAAGCTCAGTTTGAGCATCATCATCAGTAAGCGTTAGGTCGAACCATTTTTCACGTTGAGCTGATGCTAAGCGTGACTCTTCGATACCGGCTTTAATCAACAAGTTTTTAGCACGAGCGAAGATACCATCAGCAAGAATATTAAATTCGTCTGATAAATCTTTCTTCACTTGACGTAATTGCATGCCTTCAATTTCAAGCGCACGCTTATCTTTTTCTACGCCGTCACGTGTAAATACTTGTACGTCGATAACCGTACCGCGAACGCTGTTAGGTACGCGCAAAGAAGTATCTTTAACGTCTGATGCTTTCTCACCGAAGATCGCTCGTAAAAGCTTTTCTTCTGGCGTTAATTGGGTTTCGCCTTTAGGAGTAACTTTACCCACTAAGATGTCGCCACCTTTAACTTCAGCACCAATATAAACAACACCTGATTCATCCAATTTACCAAGCGCAGATTCACCTACGTTTGGAATATCAGAACTGATTTCTTCTGGCCCTAACTTGGTGTCACGCGCCACACAGCTCAATTCTTGAATATGAATTGTGGTGAAGCGATCTTCCATAGCTACGCGCTCGGAAATCAAGATTGAATCTTCGAAGTTGTAACCGTTCCAAGGCATAAATGCGATACGCATGTTTTGCCCTAGTGCCAATTCACCTAGATCCGTAGACGGACCATCAGCCAATACATCACCCGCAACGATTGGCTCGCCAACGTTACAAGTAGGACGCTGATTGATACAGGTGTTTTGGTTTGAACGGGTATATTTTGTTAAGTTGTAGATGTCGATGCCTGCTTCGCCGGCAACCGTTTCTTCTTCATTAACTTTTATAACGATACGACTCGCATCAACGTAATCAACATTACCACCACGTTTTGCAACAACCGTTACGCCCGAATCTACCGCTACTGTTTTTTCCATACCTGTGCCCACTAACGGCTTTTCAGCACGTAAAGTAGGAACGGCTTGACGTTGCATGTTTGCACCCATCAAAGCTCGGTTAGCATCATCGTGTTCTAGGAACGGGATAATACTGGCTGCAACAGAAACGATTTGCTGTGGAGATACATCCATATAGGTGATCTCTGAGCTTTCTTTTAATGTTGTTTCACCGCGATGACGACAAGGGATCAAATCATCCTCAAGACGACCATTCTCATCCAACACGACGTTAGCCTGTGCGATTGAGAATTGACCTTCTTCGATTGCAGATAAGTAATCGATTTCGTCAGTCACAACACCATCAACTATCTTACGATAAGGTGTTTCGAGGAAACCAAAATCATTGGTACGGGCAAAGCTCGCCAATGAGTTGATCAAACCGATGTTCGGTCCCTCTGGTGTTTCAATTGGACACACTCGACCATAGTGAGTCGCGTGTACATCTCGTACTTCAAAGCCAGCACGTTCACGTGTTAAACCACCTGGGCCTAAGGCTGAAATACGACGTTTATGGGTTACTTCAGACAACGGGTTGTTCTGATCCATAAACTGAGACAATTGGCTAGAGCCGAAGAATTCTTTTACCGCTGCCGAAATAGGTTTAGCGTTAATAAGATCTTGAGGCATAACCGCATCTAAATCACCTAAGCTCAAACGTTCCTTAACGGCACGTTCAACACGAACTAGGCCAACACGGAATTGGTTTTCAGCCATTTCGCCAACTGAACGAATACGACGGTTACCCAAGTGATCAATATCATCAACGTCGTCTTTACCGTCACGAATAGTGATCAGTTGCTTCATTACGTCTACGATATCGTCTTTATCCAGCGTACCTGAACCGATTGATGATTCACGACCTAAACGACGGTTGAACTTCATACGACCAACAGAAGACAAATCATAACGGTCTTCAGAGAAGAACAAGTTAGTGAATAAGGTTTCTGCGGCGTCTTTAGTTGGTGGCTCACCAGGACGCATCATACGATAAATCTCAACCAAGGCTTCTAAGCGGTTCGTTGAGCTATCAATGCGTAATGTGTCAGAGATATAAGCACCGTGATCTAGCTCGTTGATATACAAAGTTTCAAAACTAGTATATCCAGCTTCTTTAAGCGCCAGTATGTTCTCAAGAGTCAACAAATCGTTGGCAGCAACAACAAGTTCGCCCGTATCCGTATCCACGTAATCACACGCGTATACACGACCAACCAAGTATTCTGCTGGAACTTCAAGTTCCACGATATTTGCTTTTTCAAGCGTTCGGGTATGACGAGCTGAAATACGACGGCCTGATTCAACAAGCACGTTACCTTCCAAATCTAAAATATCAAATTGCGCAGTTTCGCCACGTAAGCGATCAGGCACGATATCAGACATGAAACGATTACCGTCGATACGTACTTGGTTCTTCTCAAAGAATAAACCAAGGATTTCTTCGGTAGGTATTTCTAATGCGCGTAGCATAATAGTCGCTGGTAATTTCCGGCGTCTATCGATACGTACATAAAGGTTATCTTTAGGGTCAAATTCAAAGTCTAACCACGAACCACGGTAAGGAATAACACGAGCGTTATATAACACTTTACCTGATGAGTGAGTTTTACCTTTATCGTGATCAAAGAATACGCCTGGCGAACGGTGTAACTGAGATACGATAACGCGCTCAGTACCGTTAATGACGAAAGTTCCGTTATCCGTCATGAGTGGTATTTCACCCATGTAGACTTCTTGCTCTTTGATGTCTTTTACTGTGCCTGGTGCTGCTTCACGATCGAACAACACTAAACGCAATTTAACACGCAAAGGTGCTGAGAAGGTTACACCACGGATTTGACATTCTTTCACATCAAATACGGGTTCACCTAAACGGTAACTTACGTACTGTAATTCTGCGTTACCAGAGTAACTTTTTATTGGGAAAACTGATCGAAATGCTGCTTCCAGTCCATGCTGACCATCGACGTCAAGGTCAATAAACTTTTTAAAAGAATCTAGCTGGATTGAAAGTAGATACGGTATTTCCAATACCTGTGGGCGTTTGCCAAAATCCTTACGGATACGTTTCTTTTCGCTATAAGAGTAAACCATGGGTTCCTCAGCCTGCCGATTTTTGACCCAACTTGCTAAATAGATTGTCTATAAAGCAAACTTCCAGCACCCTTTATTTTACACTTTAACCGTTTACCAAAGTCATTAAGAGGCTTACTTAACTTATTGGTTTTATTTAGGTTTAAATGTAATTTGCGCTTACAAATAGAATAAATTTTAAAGGATGAAAATACTTTATTCTACAGCGCAAAAAGGCTGGTGATTAAAAAATCACCAGCCTACGCCATTTCAGGCTAATAACCTGTCGTTAGACAGATTACTTAAGCTCAACTTCAGCGCCAGCTTCTTCAAGCGTCTTCTTAAGTTCTTCAGCTTCTGCTTTCGAAATGCCTTCTTTAATCGCTTTCGGTGCAGATTCAACTACTTCTTTAGCTTCTTTCAAGCCAAGACCAGTTGCGCTACGTACCGCTTTGATTACAGCAACTTTGTTCGCACCGAAAGATGTTAAAACAACATCAAATTCAGTTTGTTCAGCAGCAGCTTCGCCTGCAGCAGCAGGAGCAGCAGCAGCAACAGCAGCAGTAGCTGTTACACCGAATTTCTCTTCTGCAGCTTCGATAAGCTCAACAAGGTCCATTACTGGCATTTCAGCAATTGCGTTTAAAATATCTTCTTTGGTTAGAGCCATTTCTCTAAACTCCTGGGTTTAATGATTAAAATTTAAAATGTACAAAGGAACCAAATTATTTGGTTTCTTTGATCGCCGCCAATACACGCACAAACTTGGAAGGAATTTCGTTAACAGTTTGAACGAATTTCCCAACAGGTGCTTTGAAGGTTGCAAGCAATCTTGCAAGGGCTTCGTCGCGGGTAGGCAAGGATGCCACTGCGTCCAATTTATCAGGACCCAATAGACCATTACCAATAGAAAGGGCAGTAACGTTTAACTTGGCATTCGTTTTAGCAAAGTCTTTAAAAAGACGTGCTGCACCACCTGGTGCTTCAATCGAAAATCCGTAAATTAACGGACCAGTTAAGGCACTTTCCAAATCAGAGAACTTGCTATCGGCCAATGCACGTTTAGCAAGGGTATTTCTAACAACTTTTAGATATACGCCTTGCTCACGAGCTTTAACACGAAGTTCAGTTAGCTCTGATACTTCCATACCACGGTATTCAGCAACGGCAACGGATAGAGCTTGAGACGCAATGTCGCTAACTTCTGCGACGATCTCTTTTTTTGCTGCTAAGCCTAGTGCCACTGTGTTCACCTTCTTAAAGTCTGTAAGACATATTACTTATAATGTCTTACAGGATTCACAGATTGATAAAACGCTTAATATAGTTTGATCTACAATAAGTATTTTACCGCTCTACGGTGTTCGTTAATCCCAGAGAGTCTGAGTCGAAATCACCGTCTGCGCAGGCTATTTTTTTAAGTAAAACATCTAAGATTTTTCAATCTATATGTAACTGCTCTCTTACTTCAGTTACTGTTTTACGCCTGCGGTCTTGGACGGGAGCCATGTGTTAATGAAAACAATGACTCCAACCCATACTTTTCTAGAGAGAATAAATAGTTGAACAGTCAACTATTTACAAGCAGCCTTAGTAAAACTAAGGCAAAAATCAAGCTGTTACTAAGCTAGCTTGGTCGATGGTAATACCAGCGCCCATAGTTGTGCTTAAGCTAATTTTCTTAATATATATGCCTTTAGCCGATGAAGGCTTAGCTTTCTTAACCGCGTCAATCAAAGCAGCTAAGTTTTCTTCAATTTGATTGGCTTCAAACGCAATCTTACCGATGCTAGCATGGATAATACCATTCTTATCGTTGCGGTAACGAACCTGACCAGCTTTAGCATTTTTAACTGCTGTGGCTACATCTGGTGTTACTGTGCCGGTTTTAGGGTTAGGCATTAAACCACGTGGGCCTAATATTTGACCTAACATACCAACAACACGCATAGCGTCTGGAGAGGCAACAACAACATCAAAGTTCATTTCGCCTTTCTTCACTAGCTCAGCAAGGTCTTCCATACCAACGATGTCGGCACCAGCAGCTTTAGCAGCTTCAGCGTTTGCACCTTGAGTAAACACGGCAACACGTACATCTTTACCAGTACCGTTAGGTAGCACAGTTGCACCACGTACGTTTTGGTCAGATTTACGTGCATCGATGCCAAGGTTTACAGCTACATCAACACTTTCAGCAAACTTTGCGCTAGCAAGTTCTTTCAACAAGCTTACCGCTTCATTGAATTCATATTCTTTCGTCGCTACAACTTTTTCACGTACAAGGCGAGCGCGTTTTGTTAATTTAGCCATTTCTTATCCCTCTACTACCAAGCCCATGCTGCGTGCAGAGCCAGCGATGGTACGGACAGCTGCGTCAAGATCAGCTGCAGTTAGGTCTGGTTCTTTTGCTTTAGCAATTTCTTCTAATTGCGCAAGCGTCACTTTACCCACTTTTTCAGTGTTAGGACGACCAGAACCACTCTTGATACCAGCGGCTTTCTTAAGCATATAAGAAGCAGGTGATGTCTTAGTAACGAAGGTAAAAGAACGATCTTCGTATACAGTAATTTCTACTGGAACCGGAGAACCTTTTTCCATGTCGCCTGTTTTAGCATTAAATGCCTTACAGAATTCCATGATATTAACGCCTTTTTGACCCAATGCTGGACCAACTGGCGGACTTGGGTTAGCAGCACCAGCCGCAACCTGTAACTTGATAATGCCTGTGACTTTTTTAGCCATGATAATACTCTCAATTTATGGGTCAAACGCCTAGCAAACACTGAGAATGCTCGCCTAATTGGCTTCCCGTTCAACAAAAAGGGCCGCGAATTATAGACTAATCCACGACCCTTCGCAACTATAATGTACGAACTTTATGCAATTTGTAGTTATTCTAAATTGTTGTCAAAAAAGTGCTCTTTGCGACTGTTTTAATGATTTGCAGTCGCTTGAAAAGGTTAGCCTTTTTCGACTTGACCGAACTCTAACTCAACTGGAGTCGAACGACCAAAGATAAGAACCGATACTTTTAAGCGGCTTTTTTCGTAATCAACTTCTTCAACAACGCCGTTGAAGTCAGCAAATGGACCGTCAGTAACACGCACCACTTCACCTGGTTCAAACAAGGTTTTCGGTTTCGGTTTATCTACGCCTTCTTCTAAACGATTTAGAATGGCATTTGCTTCTTTCTCAGTAATAGGTGCAGGTCGGTCAGAGGTACCACCGATGAAACCTAATACACGAGGAACACTTTTTACTAAGTGCCATGAGTCTTCGTTCATGTCCATTTGAACCAACACGTAACCAGGGAAAAATTTACGTTCGCTTTTACGCTGTTGGCCAGAACGCATTTCAATGACTTCTTCGGTAGGAACTAAAATCTCTCCGAAAGAATCTTCCATTTCGTGCATTTTAATGTATTCAAGAAGTGTTTTTTTTACGCGCCCTTCATACTGAGAGAACGCTTGGACGACGTACCACTTTTTGTCCGATTTTTCTGGAACTTCTACATTTTCTGGATGTTCTGACATGATTTAAATTCCTAAGCCGGTAATGAAAGAAACTAACTGCACGATGACGAGGTCAAGGCCCCACAGTAGTAATGACATGAAGGCTGTAGCAACTAAAACGATGATCGTAGTTTGGGTTGCTTCTTGGCGAGTTGGCCAAACAACTTTACGCACTTCTGTGCGAGCGTCTTTAGCGAACGTCAAAAAGCTGCTACCTTTTTCGGTTGAAGCGGCGATTAAACCCGCTATAACCACAGCTGCAACAACACCAAGGGCGCGATAAAGTACTGATATATCTCCATAGATGGAATTTGCTGCAACAGCACCACCTAATAAAACCACAACAACTAGCCATTTAACTAAGTCTAATGGGTTTGAACTATTTTCCGCTTTTTCGCTCATGCTATTACCTAATACTAACTTAATCGCGACGTTGAATAAGTGGCGCAAACGCCTTCTTATACACTTAGTTTAATGCCAAAGTGGCAGGGCTGGAGGGATGATCTCAGTTACCTCCTTGTAACTGCCCGCAAGCGGCGCTGACGCGGTTCAAATCGTTCCAGACGATTTGTCGAACCCGTGGGCGTTCTCATCCCCCCCAACCTTCTACATTTGTACTATTTAGCCGCAGTAATACGCGACGATACTTTTACCTAATTTGGCAGGGGTGGAGGGATGATCTCAGTTACATCCCTGTAACTGCCCGCAAGCGGCGCTGACGCGGTTCAAATCGTTCCAGACGATTTGTCGAACCCGTGGGCGTTCTCATCCCCCCAACCTTCTACATTTGTACTATTTAGCCGCAGTAATACGCGACGATACTTTTACCTAATTTGGCAGGGGTGGAGGGATTCGAACCCCCAGCCATCGGTTTTGGAGACCGCTGTTCTACCAATTGGAACTACACCCCTAAAATACTGCTCTTAACAACCCGAAGGTACTGTTAAAATTGCTTACACCAACCTCGTGACGTCTTATATTTTTGTGGAAAAATTTAGAATCACTAATAAGGAGGGAGGCGTATTATACTTATTAGTCCGTGTTATACAAGATGCAAACCACGATAAAGCGCACTGTGTAAGCGAGCTTTATCTGCGAAGCTATTCAACACCGATAAAACCACCAGTTTGATGGGCCCATAATTTCGCATAAATACCCTGTTGAGCGAGCAACTCATTATGTGTTCCCGATTCCACGATCCGACCTTCATCCAACACTAATAAGCGATCCATTTTTGCAATAGTGGATAATCGGTGGGCGATGGCCAACACTGTTTTATCTTCCATTACTTTGTTCAGGCACTCTTGGATGGCCGCTTCTACTTCAGAATCTAACGCTGACGTGGCTTCGTCCAAAATGAGAATGGGCGCATCTTTGAGCATTACCCGTGCAATGGCGATGCGCTGGCGCTGGCCACCTGATAACTTGACGCCCCGCTCACCGACCTGAGCGTCATAGCCAGTTTGTCCATGCAGATCCGACAAATTTTGAATGAAGTCATGAGACTCAGCCTGTCTTGCAGCGGCAAGCATTTCATCTTCACTGGCACCTAAACGGCCATAAAGAATATTGTCCCGTACCGAGCGATGCAATAAAGACGTGTCTTGAGTCACCATACTGATATGGGAACGTAGACTCTCTTGGGTTATTTCGCTGACATCTTGACCATCAATAAGAATCTTACCCCTTTGGATGTCAAAAAAACGTAACAACAAATTGACTAATGTCGACTTTCCTGCGCCTGACCGACCCACCAAACCGACTTTTTCCCCAGGTCTAATACTAATATTGAGATTTTTAAACACTTCTAGCTGCTTATTCTCGGGGCCTGGATAATTAAAACATACATCGGCGAACGTGATAGCCCCACCCCGAATTTCAAGCGGTTGGGCATCTTGTTTATCTTTAACCGTTGTGGGTTTAGACAAGGTATTAATACCGTCTTGCACTGTGCCTATATTTTCAAAAAGTGATGACACTTCCCACATTATCCACTGTGACATCCCGTTCAGGCGTAAACATAAGGTAATTGCAATCGCTATATCCCCAGGGGTAACAGCACTTTCTAGCCATAACATAATGGCCATCGCACTGATTGAGAATACCAACAAAGCGTTGCTGAACCACACACAAGTATTCAGCAAGGTAACCAAACGCATTTGCGGATGTACTGTTTGTAAAAAGCCATTCATACCTTCATAGGCATAATCTGCTTCACGGCTGGTATGAGAAAAAAGTTTTACGGTGGCGATGTTACTATAGCTATCAACAATTCTACCTGTCATCACACTACGGGCATCGGCCTGGCGCTGAGCTACCCGTTTCAGACGAGGTACAAAATAACGCAGTACCCCAATGTAGATGCACAACCAAAGGATCAAGGGCAGGCTTAATCGCCAGTCTATGCTAAACACCATGGCCACAATACTGAGAAAATAGACACTGATGTAAACCAATAAATTGAGTAACTGCATCACTGATTGACGCACAGACAAGGCGGTTTGCATAACTTTGGTGGCAATGCGTCCAGCGAACTCATTTTGGAAGAAACTGACACTTTGCCCAATCAAATAACGATGTGCTTGCCAACGAATACGCATGGGATAATTGCCCATGAGGGTTTGGTGATTGATCAAGGATTGCAGCGCCACACAACTAGGCAAAATCAGCAAAACCACCGCGGCCATCCAGATTAAACTCGAGCGTTCTTGGGTCAAGAATGTCTTTGGATCTTGGGAGCCCAGCCAATCAACTAATTGCCCGACAAAGCCGAACAGCGATACTTCTAACATAGCGATGACCGCCGCTAAAACGGATACGGCAAAAATCGCTGGCCACATGCCTTTTGAATAATAACGACAAAAGGCAACTAACCCTTCTGGTGGCTGCTCTGGGAGATCTTGGGGAAAGGGTTCTACTAATCGCTCAAAAAATGAAAACATACTAACAACTTATTCGAAATAATTAACCTTCAAAGCCCAGCGCCTTAAGCGTCGACTCAATTTTCGCCTGATGACCTTCTTGCCATTGGTTCAATGTCATCCCTGCGTCTTTATCTGTTCGCGCTTTGCCCAGATGATAGACCTCTTCGGCTTTGGCCTTCGGGATTACGGCGATGCCGTCCTCATCTGCCACCACTATGTCACCGGCACAAACCCGCACGCCGCCGCACATAATGGGTTGATTAAAAGGTAAAATTTGTTCTTTTTTAGCGGGCTTAGGTATAACACCACGAGCATAGACTGGAAACCGAAGGTCGCGCACTTCAGCCAGATCGCGTATGACACCGTCAATAACAAAACCCGCAATACCTCGCTGCTGGGCAATAGCACACACATTCCCCCCTGCGCAGGCAAAGTCCGCGTCAGCCTCTACCACCAAAATATCACCGGGTGCGGCCCGGTAAATTGCCGCATGTAAACTCAAATGATCGCCCTTAGCGCACTTTACTGTAAACGCGGGTCCAGCTATACGCGGTATCTGAGGCCACAACTCTCGAATGCTGCTGTCTACAAATTGCTCACGTCCCAGCCCTTCTGAGTATTCACAGGGAGACACTTTTACAAAATCGGTCATTGTTAACATATTTCACCCTATAAATTTTTGTGCGAACAAGCCAAATCAAAAATATTGGCATTTTTACGACATTGATTGAAAGTAAATAAACATAAATTATTTCTACTGCAAATAGTATCGTGTTTACTCAATGCTGGCACCCGCTAATTACCTGAGAAAACATAGCCAGCATCACACCCATTTCTGCTTAAGGAAACATAATGCAACCTAAACCCAAACTGATTAATTTGATTGCGTGCGCTGTTATCACGCTAGCTTCACCCGTTCACGCCAAGACGCCCCTCACCGAGCCGCAAATAGCCTCACTATTGACTGCTCCCGATAGACCCACAGATGATGCAAAGCGCGATGATTCACGGCAACCACAAAAAATTATTGCCTTTACCGGGGTGGGTAAAGGTCAGCACGTTTTAGACTTTTTTGCCGGTGGCGGCTGGTACAGTGAGCTTTTTTCTAACGCCGTCGGCCCAGAAGGTAAAGTTTATGTGCAAAATGATGAGGTTATATGGCGATTTGCAGAAAAAGGCTTGAACGAGCGCGCAAAAGACGACCGTCTCACGAATATAATGCGCTTCGATAACATGCCAATCGTGGATATCAGGATCCCAGATGATAGCTTAGATCTGGTATTTACGGCTTTAAACTACCATGATTTATTTTTTACTCACAGCATGCAAGACGGCAAAAAAGTCGCCCTTCGCGACGATGTAGTCGATTATCAAGCAGCATTGAGCACCATTAAAAAAGCCATGAAAGCTGACGCCACTTTTATTATTATTGACCATGCCGCCCAAGCGGGCTCAGGTTATGAGGCCGCTAATACGCTGCACAGAATTGATCCGAATATTGTAAAATTCCACATGAACCAGGCCGGTTTCACCTTAATCGAAGAGGCGTTTTACCTGCGTAATCCAGCGGACGATTTGAGTAAGTTGGTATTCGACCCCGCTGTAAGGGGTAAAACGGATCGTTTTATCTATAAGTTTGTGAAGCAATAATCCATCGATTATGAAAAGCTCGGTATGTTACCTGCGGGCTTGACGCCCATGCTCAATTCATCTTTATTCACATTAAAAGGTTTCACTGACACAGCGCTTTCCTCATCTGACTTAACGCACACTCCTATATATCTTGGGGCGGTATTTAACACAATATGATACCGGTCAATTTTACACCCAAAATACCATGACAAACGACACAGGTTTTGTATACTCAAAGAGCGTATTAGCGCCAAGTCAAATAGAGAGGATGTTATGGCCCTTTATCATCGTACGAGCAACCGAGCACCATTGACACTTGATGTGAAAATTCGGCATATGGGCAAAGAGGTGGGAGAGACCTACACCCGCAACATTAGCCCTTTTGGGGCATTTATCGCAATGCCAGAACCTGTGCTGAACACTGACGACTTTGTCGAAATGTATTTTATAGATGGAGAAAAAGCGGATACATATCTGTTGCAAAAAGGCTTAATTACCCACAGTAGTCAGGAAGGCATAGGTGTGCTATTTGCCTATGACTCGGCAGAATTCAGAGAGATGCTCCATAAACGCATGGCTAACATACATAAACCAAGGGTATTTTCCAGTTAACAAGCAAAGATGAATTAACAATGTTCAGTTAAATAACGCTGACGATAACGCGTATCTGTTTCTTCAACAACTGTTGAAAAAACAGATACTAATCTGGCAAAAAAGCTAAGCCACACATCAGGATAACACCAGAGGTTTAATTAAACTTTCTGACCTTAAATTTACGCCCTTTAATTTTACCTTCACCTAACTGACGCATAGCGCGCTTCACACTGCGTAATTTTACTGCAACGTAGGCGTGAAACTCAGTAATATGGATCTTACCAATATCATCTCCCGGAATTTCAGCTTCTTTAGTCAACGCGCCTAGAATATCCCCCGGTCTAAGTTTACTCTTTTTACCGCCATCAACGCATAAAGTGCTGTAGACAGGCTGAATAAGTCGGTTCGCATGAAAACGCATGGCTTGAATGCCCGTCCACTTAATTTTCGCTTGTTGATAATCTTCAATTGCATTGGCTCGGGCCATTTCATCTGGGGCCACTAACGTTAGTGCGACACCTTTGGCGTCTGCTCGCCCAGTGCGGCCAATACGGTGAATATGCACTTCCGGATCCGGTGTAATGTGGTAGCTAATCACCGCATTTACTTCTTTGATATCCAAGCCTCTAGATGCGACATCTGTCGCCACCAGCACAGACACACTCTTATTGGAAAAGCGCACCAATACCTGATTTCGTTCACGCTGCTCAAGATCACCGTGCAAAGCCAACACGGAAACGCCTAGAGATTGCAATTCATCCGCGACTTCCTGACAGGCGATCTTGGTATTACAAAATACAATGGCCGACTCTGGCTGATAATGACTCAGAAGCGCAGCAACTGCTTTGGTGCGATGAGTGTCTTCAACTTCAAAAAACAGTTGTTCTATCGTTTCCGTGTCGTGGGTCGATTCAACGGTGACTTCTAATGGGTTTTTCTGTACTTGACCACTAATTTTCGCAATTGACTCTGGATAGGTAGCGGAAAATAATAAGGTTTGACGATGCTGAGGTACGCTTTTAATAACCGCGTCCATTTCATCTTCAAAGCCCATGTCCAACATACGGTCAGCCTCATCTAGCACCAAAGTGTTTACTTCTGACAAATCCAATCGACGTTTGTAAAGATGATCCATGATCCGCCCTGGTGTACCCACAATGATATGCGCGCCATGTTCAAGGGAGCCAATCTGCGGCCCCATAGGCGTACCACCACATAAAGTTAGTACTTTAATGTTGTGAATACCCCGCCCTAAACGACGGATCTCTAAGGCCACTTGCTCAGCCAGTTCTCGTGTGGGGCACATAACCAACGCCTGCACACGAAAGCGTTTTACATCAAGATTATGCAATAGCGCTAAACCGAAGGCAGCCGTTTTACCACTACCGGTTTTTGCTTTTGCTACTACGTCACGCCCAGCTAATATCGCGGGTAACGTGCCGGCTTGAATTTCAGTCATTTGACTAAAACCCATGCTCTGTAAATTATCTAACAAGGCTGGCTCTAGCCCCAGGGAGGAAAATTCCTTACTCACAACACTCTCTCATTTATGTCATTAATCGTTATAGGCTCGAACCACGGTCGACGTCTATTGCTTTATCTAACGCATCCAACAGTCCGGCTCGGGCTTTTAACTTAGTTTGTCTATGGGCTTTCATATTTAATTTGGTCATCGCTTGCGCCGTAGCGGCAACGGTTTGCTCAAATGCTTCTGGTGTCACCGCCACATCCAAGAACCCAGCAGTTACAGCATCGTCCACCGACACCATTTCCGCCAAGATAACCGAGCGATTAAAAAACACTGGGGCCAAACGACCGCGTGCAAGCTCTAAACCAGCTTGGTGCATTGTCATACCAATCGCCACTTCGTTTAAACCAATTTTAAATGTACCTTGAATCCCAATACGATAATCCGACGCCAGCAGTACAAACGCACCTTTAGCGATCGCATGCCCAGTGCAAGCGGCAATGATAGGATACTCAAAGGCGAGCATTCTACGCGTCAACGTCGAACCTTTCTCAACTAATTTCATAGCGGCATCCATACTTTGTTGCATGACACTTAAATCGTAGCCAGCAGAGAACATACCAGGCTGTCCTTTAATGACTACCACGGCTTCATCGACCAATGCGCTATCTAGTGCGGCATTTAGCTGATCGATCATCTCATGGGAAAACGCATTCACTTTGCCGTTATTTAAGGTAATCGTGGCGACATTTTCTGCACAGTTATATTCCACTAGTTGAGTCATATTTATTCCTTTCCGTTTTATTGTTGTAATGCCCTTTAGTGCATTCATTAATCACACTAGGGGGCACTTAGAAAACAGCTAACTCTGTTAGCTGAACGTGATACAGCTATTCACTTACATCCTTCAGAGCCATGTTTTTCTCGATAATGCGTTGTAAGATACCTGATTCACGCAGTGCCGCGATCGACGCGTTCACTTGGGGCATTTTGTCGGACCACGCAAGGGAGAATGCCAACGGTATCTCATCAATGTTGCCCATAGTACCCACTTGATAAACGGCTTTAACGAAGTCATGATTACGCAACGTCCACCTTGCTCTAAACGTGTTGGTATAAATCAAATCACAACGCGCAAGTTGCAGCATGTCAAACAGGCGGGAGTGACGAGATACTCTTACCGGCGTTAATGACCCATCCTGCAACCAAGCATCTAACTCTGGGTAGTTATAATTTTCACGAAGACACACACTTTTGCCTTTAACACGCGAAACAAGTGTTAGATTTTTGTTGGGTGCGCTGATTGCGTAGAACGCATGTTGATAAGTAAAAACTGGCTCGCTAAACACTAACGCCTCAGGGGTGTTTAACCATTTAGGCGCAAGGAAACCGGCATCAGCCTTATGCTCGATAATATCGTTTTCTATCTTGTTACGAGCGGTAGGTAAAAAATGCACCTTAATGTCCAATGACAACGCTAGTTGTTGCGCAATATCACTGAATAAACCACTAGACTGATGAGTATTATCATCAAAGGCGTAAAAGGGTTGTCCTTCTGCGTATATCACAGCCAGCACCAACTCTTGACCACTCGACTCAGCACGAGTGTCGAAGCTCAACAAGCAACATAAAATCAGGCTCACGATTGGGCTACGGATCACTGAGTTCTCTTTGCTGCAAAATAAAAACCTTAGTTGAATGCCTGAAGTATCGTTAGGTAACCAGTGTAATAAGATGTGAAAGTTAAGGCTATCACTTTAATGAATTGCAGCTAATCATTTGGCAATATAGGGAAGATAAATGTGCCGTTACCAGAGGTTTAGTACGCCGTTTTTGATGTGCAATTTGAACGGACCTTGTTCCTGCAATTTCAGCAACCAACTTTGTTGAATTTGGCTAAATTTGTCGCTTTTTAAAAAGCGCTGAGCGGCTGTATTAAAGATTGCTATATGTTTGGCATCGCTATTTTTTGACAGTGCAATATAGCTGGTTAACGTATCGTATTGATAAAGCAATTTAATGTGCGAGCAATCTGCACTCTGTTTAAAGCAAAAATAACGCAGTCCTGCGTCGGAAAAAAACATTGAGCCAAGCTTACCAGCCCGTAAATCAGATACGGCCGTGTCATAGTCATCGTATGGCATAACCTCATTGACATTTTCAGCCAATAACACTTTATGCCGAAAGTCACTTCCCAACACTCCTATTGGGACCACTGCGTTCACACCTGCAAAACTACGAATAGGTGTATCGTCAACAGGAACACCTAGTACACCATATACATTCGAGGTTAAAGGAAGTACCCAATGGAACTCCTTCTCTCGTTCTGGCGTGCGCGCTAGAGGGAAGACAAGCACATTGGGCTTGTCCTGCGCTTCTTGAATTAAGCGCTCCCAAGGTCCTGCTAATATTTCTTGCTGTATATCTGCTTCAGCCAAAATTCCTTGAACCAATTCGATTAAGTATCCTTCTAATTGCCCGCGTTCGTTACGCAAACTAAAAGGGGGTTCAAGCGCCGTTAACACCCAAAAATCTGGTTCATTGCTCATATGTCCAGCCGACACTCTGTGACTGATGGACAAACACAGAAAAATGCTGCCCCACAAAAAACAAAGTGTCTGCCAACGTAACATTTTACTTCAATGCCCAATTGACTGTTTGGCCGGCAAAAAAGGGTACGATGGGTTGGCCGTTTGGTAATACAATCGACTCAGGCACCTGCCAAGGATCCTTAATCAGAGTGACTTGCTTGGTATTGCGCGCCAGGCCATAAAAATCGGCACCGTGATGGCTAGCAAAACCTTCAAGTTTATCCAAGGCATTTAAATCTTCGAACACCTGAGCATATAACTCCAGCGCACTCCAAGCACTGTAACATCCAGCACAACCACAAGCGGATTCTTTAGCACGTTGTTCATGAGGCGCTGAGTCAGTCCCTAAAAAAAACTTACTCGATCCTGTCGCTACTGCCTGACGTAACGCCTGTTGATGGGTACTGCGCTTTAACACAGGTAAACAAAAATTATGTGGCTTTACTCCGCCCACCAGCAAATCATTGCGGTTTAACAACAAATGCTGGGGGGTAATGGTCGCCGCCACATTGACAGAGCAGCCATTCACAAAATCCACTGCATCACTGGTCGTGATGTGTTCCAGCACGACTTTTAATTGGGGAAACTGGTTAACAATTTTTATCAGATATTGTTCAATAAAGAGCTTCTCACGGTCAAAAATGTCTACGTGACTGTCCGTGACTTCACCGTGGATCAACAGCAACATGCCCTGCTCTGCCATTTCAGAAAAAATAGGAAATAAACTTTCAATCCCTTTTACAGCTGCATCTGAATTTGTTGTCGCCCCTGCTGGGTACAGTTTTGCGGCTACCACGCCTGATTTTTTCGCTAGGCGAATATCTTCCACTGATGTGGTATTTGTCAAATAAATAGTCATCAATGGCTCGAAGTCACTGCCCTGGGGGCGAGCTGCCAAGATTCTCTGGCGATAGGCACTGGCCATTTCTGCATTCACGACTGGAGGCACCAAGTTTGGCATAACCACGGCGCGCTTAAACGTCCGAGCAGTAGCTGACACGGTTTCAGGCAACATGTCATTGTCGCGAAAATGAAGATGCCAATCGTCCGGTTGAGTCAAAGTGATTTGCTGCATGTTTTAGCCTTAAGTCGTATTGGTTGAGATCTCAGTTTGTCGCTATTATGCCGTAAATCCCCCGTAGATATAATAGCCAACCTATTCCTTTAGCGTATGAATGGAAAAACTATATAACTCGGTCTTATGACTAACGCTCTGCAAAATTATTTGCAGCATTATTCTTTTATTCATTCGGAACCCGCTTATGACGGCTGCAATTTCCTTACTTAACCTTGTCCCACAAGAAAAGCAAAGCGCTATTCTTGTGGGCGTATTAGCCTTACTTGATAAAATGCTCGCCATACATCGCCTTGATCAGTTGTATACAGAGCATAAATTGACAGGAATGGGTAAGGAAAAATTCGCTAAAACACTACTCGGTGCGTTAAATATTAACATTGAAGGCGGTGATGAATTGCAACAAAACATTCCGCATCACGGTCCGTTAGTTATCGCGAGCAACCATCCTTTTGGCGGCATTGAAGGTGTCATTTTAGCTTATGTCATTGGCCAAATACGACCGGATATTAAAGTGCTAGCAAATCAAGGACTGCAGATTTTTCAAGAACTGAAAGACTATTTCATTTTCACTAACCCTTTGTCCGAAAGAGATCCACGCAACGGCCCATCCCTACGAGAAAGTTTACGCCATGTAAAACATGGAGGGGCGTTGTTGATTTTTCCAGCAGGGCGCGTGTCATATTATCAATCACAAAAGAAACGCATAAGTGAGCATCAGTGGAACCGGATTGTTGCGAATTTGGTAACGCGCACCCAAGCCCATTATTTAGCGGTTTTTGTCAGTGGCCAAAATAGTCCGTTATTCTACCGATTGGGCCGAATTTACTATCGATTACGTATGTTGATGTTACCCAGAGAATTACTTAATAAACGTGATAGCAATATTAATATTTCTGCGAGCTCCTGCATCCCCGCTAAAGCCTTTCGACCGAACACAAGTGACATTGAACAAACCGCATTACAGCGTGTACAAAGCTATGTGCAAGATCCACTTTGGCGCCATACTTGGCCATCCTCGAGCACGCTCTTATTGCAACCCTTAATCCCTAAGGTGCCGAGTGCTGAGATAAAAACAGAATTAGCAAATTTAGCTGCTGAGCAAAAGCTACTCAGTTATCGCAATTTAGACGTGTATTACGCCTACTACGAACAGATCCCGCAAACTGTCAGAGAAATAGCTAGATTACGTGAATTGGTATTCCGTGAACATGATGAGGGCAGCGGAAACCCATTAGATACCGACGATTTCGACAAAACCTACACCCATTTATTTATCGTGGAGCGCGATGAGGGCAATATCATTGGCGCTTATCGCATGGGCCAGTCTGACCGTCTGTTAAAAATGGGTAAGCAAGATCCTTTTTACCTCAGCGCGATGTTTCAATTTTCAGCGCAGTTTGTAAACCGTCAGGCACCTTGTTTGGAAATGGGCCGTTCGTTTTTAATTCCTGCCTATCAAAATAGCTTTCAAGGTTTGCTGTTATTGTGGCGAGGCATTGGTCGTTTTGTCTGTCAATTTCCCCAGTACCGTACACTGTATGGCACAGTATCTTTGAGTAAACTTTATGATCCTCGTAGTGTCAGCCTTATCCAGCACGCATTAGTTGAGCCCACACCTAATGCCAAAGCACACACTCCTTTCGACTTCCCTGTGTCGGCTGAAATCGCTGATTTTGCTGGGCAGTATCCATTAGCCAATCACCTAACCAGTTTATTGGCTGGGATAGAAAGCGACGGTAAAGATATCCCTATCTTGCTTAAGCATTATCAAAAGTTAAGCGCAAAGTTTCATTGTTTAGGTATAGACAGTCATTTTAACCATACCCCAGGATTACTTCTCAGTGTTGAATTAGCTCAGGTACCGGAAAAGCTTGGTAAGTTATATTTAGGTGAGGGTTGGCAGACTTACAAGGCATACTCAAGAAATGATGGCATGCAGTAACGTCAGTTTGACGAAGGTGACATTAATTTGAATAAAGCGTTACTCGCGTAACGCCGTATTACCCTAACTAACCAGATTGAAAATACGTTATGGCCAAACAGCTTAGTTGTTAGACCTTTTTAACAAATTCAGATTTAAGCTTCATGGCACCCACACCATCGATTTTACAATCAATATCGTGGTCTCCATCGACCAAACGGATATTTTTGACCTTAGTTCCCACTTTAACCACCAAAGATGAGCCTTTCACTTTCAAATCTTTAATGACGGTGACCGTATCGCCATCGGTTAGGGTATTACCATTTGAATCGCGAATAACAGGCGTATCGTCGTCAGTAGTATTTTGACCTTGCGCCCACTCATGCCCACATTCAGGGCAAATATACATATTACGATCTTCATAGGTGTATTCAGAATTACACTCTACACAATTTGGTAAACCACTCATGGTGCGTCCCTATATTAGCTAAAATGATGTGGAAATATTGTCTATAGAAAATCTATGTCAACGATTCCCCACAAAAGTGGCGTTATTATCCACATAAAGCCGACAAACGCCAAATTCACCTTTGCTATGCTTGGGCACGTTGGTAGGTAGCAGTGGCAGGCGCAACGCCAAACAGTGCATGTGTTGTTTGTCCTTGCAAAGAAACAATGATCGCTAACAACGAAAAATGATGAACAGCATGACTCGAAACGAATAATAACTCTCGTCCCAATGTTGAACTGACTTGATTGATATAAGTTGTCTCAACTGAAGTTTCGGCCAAAACATTCAGTGTATTTTGCATGTCCTGTTGATAGACCTCTACTAACCATGTCTCTATTTCATGCCATGCCTGCAAAGCCGCTGTGGTAGATTTCGCCACATCTGAATGGCGATGACGCAAATTGTAATCCACCTCGCCGCTTTCCATACCTTGTTTTAGTGCCAAGTAATGATCAATCACATGGCGCATATGTGCACCAGCACTGCTGGAAATCTGAGGTGTCATGACTTCTTGATAAGCATGATGAGAAATATGTTTTAAAAACGTCTTAGCTTGAGCGACCGTTTCTAAATGACTTTGTAATGCTTGGCTATCACAGCGCATAGGTTACCTGTTACTTCTAATTATCTATTATTAAAAGACCCATGTTAGGTGATGAACATTTCATATAAATATCACGCGCTTATTATGGATCTTCATTGATCGACGAATATTAACTTTTGAGTGTCAAACCCCGCAGCAGTTGCTTTGCTCAGTAAGGTTTGCAGAACCTCAGCCGGTAGTTGGGGTTGACGCGCCAAAATCCATAAGTAGTCGCGATTTGGTCCTGTGATCATCGCATACTCGTAACCATGAGTGTCTAACGAAAAGATCACATAACTCGCATAAAAGGGTCCAAAAAAGGATACTTTCAAGTGACCTATGCTTTCATCGGCAACGAAATAAGCTTTACCTTGGGCTTCATCCCACTCTTGTTTCTCTTGATTAAAACCTCTGTTAATCACATTAACGCCGCCGTCTTTTTGCATAGTGTATTGTGCTGTCACTTGCGCTAACCCTCTCTCGAAAGAATGATCCAGACGAGCAATTTCATACCACTGACCTAAGTAGCGATTCAACTCAAAATTAGCCACAGGTTTGATGCCCTCAGGCACAGACGTACAACCATTGAGAGAAAGCATAGCCAACAATAAGCCTAAACGGCGCATAGACTTTCGTAGTGCAATAGCCCTAATGAATTGAGACAGTTGAAACGGCATTTTTGCACTCCTTTTTAAATGAGAATGTTAGTTGATGATAATAGAATGACACTTATACTGATTTAGTAAGCACTTCGGTTTCATTGGTGGCATAAAAATGTCCGTTAACCGCAACAAGATAATAAATTCATTCACTTTCCGGCGATGTCATCTAGGCTGGTTAAGACCCGTATTCAACTAAGTTCTCACTGCGTGCACATTTGACAAAACTCGCACACAGGTTTAAATTTCAGTAATTACTGAAACTTCTATATGAAAAATAATTTATGCAAATGACCCCAATGATCGAATCATTTGTCATGCACTTTGGTGAGATGGGCAGTCGCTGGGGCTTCAATCGCACCGTAGGACAAATGTATGCCTTACTGGTTATCAGCGAAACTCCCTTAAGTGCCAACCAAATAGCGGAGGCCTTAAGTGTTTCTCGTGGCAATGTCAGCATGGGGTTAAAAGAACTGCAATCGTGGCAGTTGATTAAACAGCATCATGTGCCAGGCGATCGCAAAGAGTATTATCAAAGTGCGGGCACTATATGGGAAATGGCAAATAAAGTATTTGAAGAGCGGCGTAAGCGCGAAATGGATCCAACGCTCACTTTGCTGCGCGGTATTATGCTTGAGAGCCCAGAGAATCAAGAAGAAGTATATGCTCAGCAGCGCTTACAAGAGATCCATGATTTACTGGAAACCATCAGTAAGTGGACCAGTGAATTACAGCAAATGAATCCAGACACCCTAGGCACCTTGATGAAATTGGGCTCAGGAGTGGGAAAAGTGCTCGATATGAAGAACAAATTAACCT